>CAXTTV010000221.1:0-7645 GCA_964247295.1 uncultured Ktedonobacteraceae bacterium
CTTACTACAATCAGGAGAGTTTCTGGATCTCTTCCAGCTTTCTGAGCTATCTGACGAAAAGCGGGGACCGATTGTTCCAATGCTTCCCACGACCAGGCCCCTGGATTAAAGCCGTCCGCGATCCGAGCGGCCCGCTCTATTCCAGCGGGGGTGGCCGCGCCCATCAAGATCGGTGGACCATGCGGTTGAACCGGCTTAGGGCCAATCTCTGATTCCGCAATCTTATAAAAACGACCTGAGAACTTAACAGGGTCTGGCCCCCAGACCGCTCTCAAGGCTTCGATGTACTCTTCCATTCCATTACCACGGCGCTTCAGCGGAACGTTCACCGTCTCAAACTCTGCCTCCATCCAACCCTGCCCGAGACCAGCGATTACTCGCCCGTTACTGAAGCGATCCAGAGTCGCGAAACGTCGAGCCAGCACGACTGGAGGATGAAATAACGCATTGATAATGCTAGTTCCCAGCTTAATACGCTCAGTTTTGGCCGCCACATAGGTAAGCGTCTCTAAAGGATCATAGACGTTCGCGTAAAACTCTGGGAGGGGACTGGGAGGAGCACCAGGGAACTGAGAGATGGGTGCTGTCGGACGCAAAAGCCGCTCCAAAACCCAGACCGAGGCGTAATCTAAGCGTTCCGCCTCCTGAGCAACTTTGCCGATCGCTTCGGGTGAGGCATTTTTGCCAGATTGAGGTAAAGCAATCCCAATATCCATACTATTTCTTCCTTTTCTCATTATTTCGGGTTTCTAAAAGAAACTTAATTTCTTTATGTATAAAAGGATAAAATAGAAATCAGGCCATGTCAATAGAAGCTAAAGAATTTTGTTGTCTTCTAAACAGGAAAGCGAGCGACAGCTTTAGAGTTGTCGCTCGCTTTTGAAAAGGGCGGATTTTAGACGGCCTCGGCCTGGGCTATCTGACCCGTGAACTGGCTGTTGTATAGGTCGGCGTAAAAGCCTCCTTGATCCAGCAGTTCCTGGTGCGTTCCTTGCTCAATAATGCTACCACGGTTCATCACCAGGATCAGATCGGCGTCCCGAATGGTTGACAACCGGTGCGCGATCACAAAGCTGGTGCGACCAACCATGAGATTGCTCATGGCCTTCTGAATATAGACCTCGGTTCGGGTATCGACGCTGCTGGTCGCTTCGTCCAGAATCAGGATCGAAGGATCTGTCAGGATCGCTCGGGCGATGGTCAATAGCTGCCGCTGGCCCTGCGAAATGTTCGTCGCCTCTTCATTCAAGACCGTATCATAGCCATCGGGCAACGTGCGGATAAAGTGATCCGCCTGGGCAGCCCTCGCGGCCTCAACGATCTCATCCTCAGTCGCGGCATCTCGCCCATAGGCGATGTTGTCGCGGATCGTGCCATTGAAGAGCCAGGTATCCTGAAGCACCATACCAAACAGGGTGCGCAGGTTTCCACGCTTCAGTTGTGTGATATCAACACCATCAATAGTAATATGCCCATTGTTCAGCTCGTAGAAGCGCATCAACAGGTTTACCAGCGTGGTTTTACCGGCTCCGGTTGGACCCACAATCGCGATCGTCTGACCCTTATGAACATCGATATTCATATTGTCGATCAACATTTTATTGGGACTATAGCCAAAGCTCACATGCTCAAACTGAACATTACCTTGCGCGGCCTTGATCACCTTCGCGGGATCTGCCTCTGGCACCTCTTCCTGCTCATCCAGCAGTTCAAAAACGCGCTCAGCAGAGGCGACCGTAGACTGAATGACATTCGCGATATTCGCGAGCTGGGTGATTGGCATGGTGAACTGACGAGAATACTGGATAAAGGCTTGAATGTCACCGATCGTAATCGCCCTCTGGGTGACCATGATACCACCAGCTACCGCGACAAACACATAGCCCAAGTTACCAACAAAGTTCATCAGCGGCATAATAATACCTGAGACAAACTGCGCCTTCCAACCAGCCACGTACAGGCGATCGTTGATCTCGCTAAAGGTTTCTAGCGAGCGGCGTCCCTGTCCAAAAGCCTTGACGATCCTATGCCCGGTAAACATCTCTTCAACGTGCCCGTTCAGTTCTCCAAGAAACCGCTGCTGACTCTTAAAGTATTGCTGCGAGCGGCTGGCGATCATCGTTGTGACAAAGACACTTAATGGCAAGGTGACCAGCACGATCAAGGAGAGCTGCCAGCTAATTGTGAGCATCAGCACAATCACACCAATTAGCGTGACTGCCGATGTGATAAGCTGGGTCAGGCTCTGCTGTAAAGTAGTGCTAATGTTGTCCATATCGTTGACAGCGCGGCTGAGGATCTCTCCATGAGTCCGCGAGTCAAAGAACTTTAGGGGCAGCCGCGTTAACTTATCATTAACCTCTTGTCTAAGAGCAAAAACCATTCTCTGGGCAACACCCGCCATAATGTACTGCTGCAAGTAGATAAACAGTGAGCTAATAATGTAAAGCACAGCCAGAAGTATCAGGATCTGGCCGATATAGCCGAAGTCTACCGTCGCTCCAGGCACGTGCCGAAGCTTCATCACAATTCCCTCGAAAAGCCTGGTTGTTGCCATACCAAGAATCTTTGGGCTGACAATGTTAAAGATTGAGCCCAGGATTGCCGCCACCAGGACCGCCGTTAAAGAAATTTTGTATGGCACGAAGTAGCTTAAGAACCGTTTAAGCGTTCCTTTAAAGTTCTTTGGTTTCTCAACTGGCATGCCGAACCCGGCCAATGGGCCGCCACCCCTACCGCCAGGACCGATGCCCATGCCCGCACCGGGTCTGGCCGGTCCCCCTGATTTTCCATTCATCGCGCTCATGCAATCTCCTCCATCGACAACTGCGAGGATACAATCTCACGATAGACCTCACTGGTCTTCATCAAATCCCTATGTTTTCCAATCCCGACGATGCGCCCTTCATCCAGGACAATAATCTGATCAGCATCCATTACAGTGCTCACCCGTTGCGCTACAATAAAGACGGTGGCATCCACAACCTCGCGCTTCAAAGCCGATCGCAGCTTCGCATCGGTCTTGAAATCCAGCGCGGAGAAGCTATCGTCAAACACATAGATCTCGGGTCGACGCACCAGGGCGCGCGCGATCGAGAGTCGTTGCTTCTGTCCACCCGAAACGTTGGTCCCACCTTGCGCAATCATAGAACCATAGCCGTCAGACATACCTGTGATAAACTCACTGGCCTGAGCAATCGCTGCCGCCTCTTTCATTTCATCTTCTGTGGCATTTTCTTTACCGAAGCGAATATTCCCCTCAACTGTTCCAGAGAATAGGACCGCTTGCTGCGGAACCAGTCCAATCTTCTCGCGCAGAGCATCCTGGCTCATCTCACGGACATCTACCTCGTCTACCAGAATAGATCCACTATCAATGTCGTAGAAGCGAGGGATCAGGTTAACCAGCGTAGATTTACCGGAACCGGTGCCACCGATAATCGCGGTTACCTCACCTGGCCGCGCACTAAAGCTAATATTATTGAGTGCCGGCTTCTCCGCGCCTGGATAACTGAAAGTCACGTCGCGGAACTCTACATAGCCCCGCTCCTGATCAGCAACCTTTGCAGTGACCGGATCATTGATCTCAGGATCGATCTCCAGCACCTCATTGATGCGATCGGCGGAAGCGGCGGCCCTGGGGATCATTACAAACATCATCGAGACCATGATCAATGAGAACATAATCAACATAGAGTATTGTAGGAAAGCGAGGAGCGATCCCACCGGCATATCACCCGCGTCGATCCGAATACTGCCGAACCAGAGGATCGCCAGCGTCGAGAAGTTCATTAACAACATCATCGAAGGCATTAGAAAAGCCATGATGCGGTTCACCGCCACCGAGGTCACCATCAGATCCCTGTTGGCTCCCTCAAAGCGGTGCTTTTCATGATCGGTCTTATTCAGAGCGCGGATCACCCGCATACCAGTCAGGTTCTCGTTCAGAATCAGGTTCAGCTTATCGAGTCTGAGCTGCACCACCTGAAACAATGGCACGCCCCTGCGGATCACCAGCCAGATCACCAGCACAATCACCGGTAAAAATGCGACCAGCACTAGCGCTAGAACCGCATCCTGAGAGACCGCCATAATAATTCCGCCGATACATGTCAGGGGAGCTGTGATCATCATACGCAGGATCATCACGAGCACCTGCTGTACCTGATTGGTATCGTTCGTCGTACGTGTGATCAGCGAGGCCGTCCCAACTTTATCAAACTCGTGCAACGAAAACCTTTCAACGTGTGAGAAAAGCTTGCCACGAATAATTCTACCAAAGCCGACGGCCACCTTCGAGGCGTAGTAGCTACCAATAACCGCGCAGATCGTACCCGCGATCGCGATTACTAGCATCAGGCCGCCGATCCGCCAGATGTAATTGGTATCGCCTTTTACTATTCCATAATTGACAATATCTGCCATTAAGGTCGGTAAGTACAGATCCGACATCACCTGCAAAAACAAAAGGACAAAAATCGCCACAATCACGAACTGGTATGGTTTCAAAAACCGAAACAGTTTAATCATCTAAAATTTTCTCCACTCCATTGAGACTAATAGACATTTGACTGCCGCTCCTCAAAATACAGAAATGCTTTTGAAAGTAGATTAACCAGCTCATTGCTTTGCTCCTCCCCCATAAAATTGATCAATCCTCCAAGAGATGAAAAAAGCTCATCTTCAGCCTTTTGTGTAACCTTCTCGCCTTGTTCTGTCAACTTCAGCCAGACGACACGCCTGTCAATGTGATCTATGCTACGCTCCACCAACCCATTTGCCTCCAGCCCTTTAATGAGCTGCGTGACTGTCGGAGGCGTCACATGTAAAAACTTACTTATCTCTGATACTTTAATCGGGCTTCCCGACTGCATCCCTTTCTTGATACTAAAAAGAACTCGGACCTCGCTTGGCTTACAACCATCGGATGAATTCTGTTGCCAGAAGGCCCGATTAAATCGCCTTAAAGCTGTAAAAAGCTTTTCCGCGAGGATTTTGTGCTCCGGTTGATCCATAGCCTTACCTTTTACTATTAATCCGCAATTAATAGTTAACAAACTAATTTATTAGCAAACCTAATTAAATTATACATCCTGATAATGGGGGTGTCAATGGTTGGGAAATGATCCAGATGTTACTCGTCGGAATGCCGAGATGGAAGGTGTAGCCGATTGTATCGAGATGGAAACCGCCGATATGCGTAAAATACCGTTTGAAGATGGCTCGTTTGATGTTGTTGTCTCCAGCCTAATACTCCTGATGCTGCTAGCAGATCACAGGCGATTGATAAGGCGATTCGGGTGCTGAGGCCCAGTGGAAAACTGGCTATCGCGGATTTTCGTCACACAAAAGAGTATGCCGCAAGGCTTCAACAGCTTGGGCTCAGCAATGTGTCCTTGAAACCTTTGGGGTGGCGTTTCTGGTATGGTGGTCCCTGGGGCCGAACTACTCTGGTTGAGGCCGAAAAAGCCATTTAAACATCAAGGAGCCTCCTGGTTGTCTCCCAGGAGGCTCTTACCCTTTCAAAAATTTCAACTTGTTTATGCCTAAAGATTATGCACATTTAATGATCTCGTTCTGATTTTCTGCATAAACAGGCAGGCCAACCAGCCACCGAATGCTCCAAATGCCAGCGAGGGTAGCCAGATCACCCAGGTGAGAAAGAACTCCACAACTATCCCCATCATCGTAAACCCTACAAGTATCATCAAAGAATTTCCCATCTCCTGTGGATTAGATTTGGGCAGGGTAGGAACAATCGTTACAAGTGCCCAGAAAAAAATCATTAACGGCTGAGCAAGTATGGTACTGACCAATCCCGTCTGAAGACCACTTTTACGACTATAGTTATTTGCCTG
The DNA here is from genome assembly GCA_964247295.1 of uncultured Ktedonobacteraceae bacterium. Classification (GTDB taxonomy): domain Bacteria; phylum Chloroflexota; class Ktedonobacteria; order Ktedonobacterales; family Ktedonobacteraceae; genus CAXTTV01. Next base: position 5,859 of record CAXTTV010000221.1, read on the forward strand.
CAACACCAGAGCATACCAGACAAACATGCTGGACAATCCAAAAGCAATTGCTGCACAGATTGTAAAAGTATTCCATGAGGCTTCATGAAAAATGTTACTGAACGGTGGTTTATCTGTCGTAAAGAAAAAGGTAACGAAAAATCCAATCAATTCTAATGCTAAGGCGGCGTAAGACATTGCCATTGCACCTATGATGATCAGCTCTCTCCAGGTAGTTGCTGATCGCAGCGAAGCGTGCGAACGACGGTTCTCAGGGGTATCATCGCCATTATCCGATATATCCATCTCTTTACTCTCCGAAATCTAGCACCACAAGGCGCTTTATATATTTCCTCTGTTAAGAATCTTGTTTATGCCCTATGCTTTCGCTGCGTCCTTTGGACGACCCAACAGGCCAGTAAGCCTCCTAGCGCTCCAAACACCAGCGTAGGCACCCAGATCTGCCAGCCATAAAAAATCTCGAAGATGACTAAGAAGGGCGCACTCACAACTACACCTAACAGAGTTAAAAGATTCTCGACTTTGAATTCATGGATACGGCTCAGCGCTATAAAGAGCGCCCAGAACTCAAACATCAAGGGATGCGCGAACAATATGCTTAGCAACCCAGATTTCAAACCTTGCTGAAGACTATAATTACCTGTACGTAATATCGTGGAGTACCAGAAATACATACTGCTTAACCCGGTAGCAATCACCGCAAAAATGAGTAAACTGTCGAAGACACTGGGATGAAGAAAGCTATTAGTAAGATCAGTAACATCCCCGGAAACAAGGATGAGTATTCCAACAAATACTACCGCGTAAAACATTGCCAGTAGATCTATCAAAATCAATTCTCTCCAGGTATGCGCCGATTTTAGCGAGACTCCAGAGCGGGCTTGAAAATCATTAACATGACCATTGAATATAATCATCTTCTCTCCTCTCGAAGCCGTGAATATATGCGTCTTTAGAGTGTTTCTTTTTTGTCTTTTTAAGAGATCATCAGCGCTTCATGATCTCTGACCTACAAAATGAACGTGTTCATTTATGACTATAAACGAGAAAAGGCCTTCTGTCAAGGGATAAATGAACAAATATAGGCGGATATGTCTGCCTATCGCGATAATGACATAAATTGAGAGCAGAGATGGTCATAAGTATGAGTCGGGGTAGTGTCTCGTAGCCTCCATTGATTGCAAACTATGTTTTGGTGAGGGAGTTATTTAATTGAAGCCGGGGTTGTTTTGTATTATGGAGTTCATATATGCAGAGGAAAAGACTCCAATTTTCTTTTAGAGCCGCACAGCTTTGTGACGGTGTGAGGTGGAACCCATCTAGAAACACAGCATTCCTGCGCGCAAAAAGGCTATCTATGAGGAGCGAACCTTTGAGCGCAAACGTCGAATATCGCTTACCTTCAGGAATGTTGTGTTGCGGTAGTAGCCTCAGACTTTTTAAACGAGCTACATAAGTTTCGCGGCCTCAATGCAGAGGCGAACGATCTGAGCCAGCCCATGCTCAATCGGTGGGGTCTCCAACCATTCTTCAATGGTGTGGGCACGATGAACCTCGGTCAGGCCTACGCAGACCGCTGGGATTCCCAGACTTAATGGGATATTGATGTCGGTGCTTGATGAGGCATACTGGGGCTCCTTCCCGCTCCAACGAAGCACCTGATCCGCTGCCTTGATCAGAGGATGGCTTTTCTCGATGCGTCCCGCCGGGCGCTCTCCTAACACCTCGCTCCCACACTCCAATCCCTCGCCTACCCCTTTGTCAATGATTGCTTTAACTTGATCTGT
>CAXTTV010000222.1:0-7618 GCA_964247295.1 uncultured Ktedonobacteraceae bacterium
GCGCACGCATGTAATCCCACTTTCCACCATCTCCTCTTTTTCCGGACCGTTTCGCGCCTTTTTTTGCGCGTCCTGATTACAGCCCAATCGTACAGCAAGGCTTACCCCCCCCCCATTCAACCTCATAAGTATAAAGATTAGAGGGATATATGTTATTTGCGCGCAATCTGAGTAAGGCCTATGGGGCCGTTACCGTTTTAGAGAACATCTCCTTTGTTGTGAATTCACAGGATCGGATTGGCGTTGTTGGAGCCAATGGTGTCGGTAAATCCACACTTTTCGCGATCTTGACAGGCCGTGAGCAGGCCGATAGCGGTTTTATCGCGAAGCTTATTGGCTATGGGTTGTTTCGGATGGAGGATCTGGATAAAAAGGTAGGTCAACTAAGTCTGGGGCAGCGGCGAAAGCTAGAGATCGCGCTGTTGATGGCCGATAAACCAAATGTTCTGCTGCTGGATGAACCCACAAACTACATCAGCCTGGACATTCTTGAGGCGTTGGAGCGAGGTATCTTGAATTTCCCTGGTCCCGTCCTGGCGATCTCGCATGATCGCTGGTTTACCGAATGGTTCCGTGGGCAGGTCTGGCGCTTAGAGGGCGGCAGATTAGAGATCGGGATTGTTACAGGTAGACCAGATCTGATATAGTGGTACTGTAGTATTTTCCTCTCTCTCGAATGTACTGGAGTTTTGTCCTATGACAGCACATGAGGCCACGACTACTCCCTTGAAACGCACTCCTCTCTATGAGCAGCACCGCGCGCTGGGCGCTCGTCTGGTGGAGTTTGGTGGTTGGGAGATGCCTGTTCAATACAGTGGGATCTCCGAGGAGCATCGCGCTGTTCGCTCAAAGGCTGGCCTGTTCGATGTCAGCCATATGGGTGAGTTTAAGGTAGAGGGGCCGGATGCCAAGGCCTTTCTGCAATATCTTGTACCTAACGATTTGTCCCGACTCGCTATTCATCAGGCGTGTTATACCCAGCTCTGCCTGCCCGATGGCAATGTAGTTGATGATCTCCTGATCTACCATCTTGCCGATGAGCACTATATGCTGGTGGTGAACGCCGCGAATATCGAGAAAGATTTTGCTTGGATAGAGCAGCAGGCATCGGGCTTTCCCAATCTGAAACTGACGAACCAGTCGGAGACAACGGCTCTGCTGGCCCTTCAAGGGCCGCTGGCAGTCCAGATCCTCCAGCCACTGACGAAAACGGACCTTTCGGCGATCAGTTATTATCATTTTGAGCCGGGCGAAGTTGCGGGTGTAACCTGTGAGATTTCGCGTACAGGCTACACTGGCGAGGACGGCTTTGAGCTCTACTGCCCCCCGGTCGATGCTCCCAAACTTTGGAATGCCCTGCTAGAGGCAGGGAAGCCTCACGGCCTGTTGCCTGCTGGTCTGGGGGCGCGGGATACCCTGCGTCTGGAGGCTGGTATGTGCCTGTACGGCCATGAGCTGGACGAGAAGACAAATCCCCTGGAAGCGAAGCTAGGCTGGTCCGTGAAGCTGAATAAAGAGGGTGACTTTATCGGTCGCGCCTCTCTGGTTCAGGCCAAGGACCAGGGACTGAAGAAAAAGCTGATTGGCCTGGAATTGTTGGATCGGGGAGTACCACGCGGCGGCTACCCCATTTATGCCGGAGATCGGCAGATTGGTGTGACGACCAGCGGTGGACCTGGATTGACCGTCAACAAAAATATCGCGCTCGGCTTTGTTGATCCCTCTCACACCGCCGATGGTGAGCAGGTAGAGCTGGAGATCCGTGGGCGTCGCTTGAAAGCTCAGATCGTCCCTTTGCCTTTCTATAAACGTCAGAAATAATCGATGAAGGAGATATATCTATCATGGCAAGCCTGGAACATCCTGCCAATCTAAAATACAGCAAAACCGATGAGTGGGTGCGCGTCGATGGGGATGAGGTAACGATCGGAATTACTGACTATGCCCAGGATCAGCTTGGAGACATTGTATACATCGAGCTGCCCTGGCATGAAGGAGATCAGGTGGGAGATGAGGCAAAGTTCGGTGATGTCGAGTCCGTCAAAGCCACCTCAGAGCTTGTCTCACCGGTTAGCGGGTCCGTGATCCGCGCCAACGAGTCGCTGAAAGAGAATCCCGAACTGGTCAATGAGAGCCCATACGATGAGGGCTGGCTGCTGGTCATCAAGCTTTCCAACACCTCAGAGCTAGACAAGCTGATGAGTGCCGGGGAATACCAGACCTATCTCCAGAGCCGTTAAAACCCATGTAGGGGAGGAGCAAGCGGCTCTGTTGGGAAAAGAAGATGTTCCTGTGCAGGAAGAGACTCGAATGGGGTAGATCGGGTCACGTGTGGACTCGTGGCAAGGGCAGCCATGACGGATGCCATGAAGAGGAAACGGTGGGCCTGGGCCATCTCGTCGCGCCTCTCTCTGTGCTGCGGGTCCCAGAGTTTTCCAGTTCGTGCGAAGGTGCGTGCATTGCGTCTCCACGGGTCCACACGTGACCTGATCTACGGACAAGGCGAGGTGAGAGAACACCCTCTCTTTCTTTTCCCAACAGCATCGCTTGTTCCTCCCCTACGGCTACTTGCTTGCTCATCGTCCCCGTTTCCAAATCATCCTAGCCTCTCAACGAAGTCTCTTTTTTTTGAGGACATCTGAAATGCTCCATGCTCTCCACAGCCATCTCCTGCACTCGCCTGAACGTTTCAGGAGAGATCAATATCGCGATTGCTGCCAGTGGGAACCAGCGCTCAAGAGATTTCTGATCTGAGACTCGCCAGGAACTCCACAACGAGTCGCGTGCCCCGGCCAGTTCTCGCCAGCGCCCCAAAACAAGCCGATAAAGGCAGTCTCGTAAAGGGGACCAGATATCCTCAGCATTTAGATCAGGCTTGCTCTGGATCGGCTCCAGGCTATACTTTAAATGTATTTCAACCCTGATGCAACACTCATTGAGCGGAAAAAATTTGGGCCGTCGACGCGAAACCAGCACTCGTGGCGCATACGTCGAAACCGATAGGTAGGGGCTACCCACTGGTAGATATTGATGAGCAGTAACACGCTTAGAGCCAGAGATCAGCAACTTGATCAAAGGGTGGTGCGCTTCATCTCCCACAAATTGATCTCCATCCCCGAAAATTTGTGTACCACGGCCTTCATGAGCTAGGATCGCCAGCGTTGTGGGCGAAGTGTCGTCCGCTGCGAAATTGCCATTGAAGGCCAGATGCGAGAGCGCCAGCCGGACACGATCAATGCTTACGTCATCGGAACCAGTGAGATGGAGCACTGGCAGCGCGTCAAAAAGTGGAAAGGTATAAGAGAGCAATGTAAATAAAGAGAGTAGCGTCAGAGAGCGAGGATTGGAAAGCGGGAGTAGGTCCGAGAGCGTCTGATAGATCACCAGATAGGTATCCGGCCAGGTGGGTGGATCATCGGGATCATAAAGAAACGCTTGAATATCTTGAAATGACCAGCGGGGCAGGCTCTCCATAGGAGGAAGGGGAGGAAGGTTCAGCCTGAGATATTCTCGTTGGGAAAGGCAGCCTCGGGAACTGGTCAGAATCGCATATTGAGAAGCGTAATTAGGGACAGATGCCTCAAACGCTATATAGAGCGTATCATCAAGCAGATCGAGGGCCGGACGAAATCCATGGGGAGCTGAGGACCAGGATTGAAATGGCATGTGTTTCGTACCCTTTCTGGCGGAGCCGGGGACAGAGAGAGGCGCTAAAGATCTTTAAATCGTTGTTTATCGATCTATCAAAAAGAAGATCTTAATCCTTGTTTATCGGCAGAGTTTAGCCTAACTTTAGGGAAGATCTCAGCCATTTTCCCGCATGCTACTACAAAGCACAGAGGATACACGAATAGGTGCATATTCTAATGCTTTTTAATGTAGGACGCTATTTTATATTCATCTCAAGAAGGAGAACACCTGTTGATGTCTCAAATATTCAAAATTTCTAACCAGGCTGCCGGTTCGACAACCAATCTAAATAATCCTGATATGTTTAATTGGCCTAACCGTGGAACTAAGCAAATTTTTGTAGATCTTGGGCCAGATGCCTCGGATGCTACAGCTTTTCAAGAGCATCAGCATGTCCAGGAAGCAAAGGCTCGTGGATGGATAACCCTTGATGGAGAACGCGCCCGTCTGGCTGAAGAACTGAAGGTTACCCATCTTATACTTTCCAATCCCCATGAGCTTTCTTTAAGCAAAGCAGATTTTAAGGCAATTGTTAGTCTCCGCTATTATTATAAATCTCGCTTACGGTCTCTAGGGGAAGAGATAGATTTTGAGGAAGGAGAGGAACAAATCGCCTTGCCAATCACGCCCCAACCTGAATCTTCAGCAGGAGATAATGAGTTTCAAAAAGCTCTGGCGCTCTACCAGGCAGATAGAGATGTCAATATCTTTAAGGGGATTATCAGTGAGCCCTTTTATAGGGAAAGTAAGCCTTATACCTCCTTTTACGTTCGGCCAACGCAACTGCCTGCGCGAGAATTTCACCTGTTCAAAGCAGATCTGTTGAGTGAGAGTGGAGAAGCATATCGAGTCAGTATTTTGGATTGGTCCTATGCTCATCCCAGTTCTGAAATGCTGGCATCCGGCGATCTCCAACCGGGAGATATATATATCGTAATTTCATTGGAAGATCTTTCGTTAGAGCAGGCCGAGAAAATCCGCTACCTGATCCAGTCACCAGATATGCATTATGTGAACAGGAGAAGTCGAAAACCGAATGAGGCAGAGCTAAATATATATTGCTGAAATGCTGAATTCTTTTGTTCTAAAAGAGCGTGGACGCACCTTTTACATTCGTCCTATACAGGGTGAGAAGATTGGTAAAAGTATTCAGTCTGGTTATGCTGTAGGAATTTCTCGTGATAATCAAATGCATGAACTCGTGATAAGCGGCAAAGAAACATTTACACGGGATATAGAAAGTATGAAACCAGATCTTCCGTCTTTGTATGACGAAGGAGTGCTAGTTCGATTCTCAGATCTTTCTTTGGAGGAGGGCGAAAAGATCCAGTACCTGATCCAAAAAATCAGCATCACCTGATCCGATTGTTGGTAAGCTTCAAAAATCAAGAAGAGGTGGGAAAATAAAGCTTTCTGCCTCTCTTGACTTCGTTCTTCATAACATCTCCCAAGTGCTACCCGATGAGCCCAGGTTCTTTGTACTATCGCCAACGTTCAAAAATCTAAATATTCGTTATAATTACTATAATAATAGGAAATAGTAAATACACTTTTTGCTTTTCAAAATATTCGTATAAAGCATTACAAGGAAGCACAGAAAAAAAGTATGAGATTGCTGCACCAGAGAATCACCCTTTGTCTGTTACTTGTGCTAAATATATCGCTACTGGTTTTTTCACTCTCAGATATCATCACACCACAATCAATCGGGAGGTCCGCCTCTACGCACACGCTTAGTCCACCGGGATCGGGAGCTTTCGCGACAGGCACCTACCGCGACCTGTTCGTCGAGATCGGGAAAAGTGATCCCGAGATACAAGATAAGCTTAACACTGCATGGCAGCAGCTTTTCTATGGAAATGATGAGAATCAGCGCATCTATTATCCCGTTGGTAGCAACATGGCGTATATCAAAGATGTTGGAGATGGTGATGTACGGACCGAGGGTATCTCCTACGGCATGATGATCTCGCTCCAGATGAACAAGCAAGAAGAATTTAATCGGTTGTGGACCTGGGCCAAAACCTATATGTATCATGCCTACGGTGACAATCAGGGATACTTTGCGTGGCAATGCTCAACCTCAGGACAGATCCTCGACGCCCATGCAGCTCCCGATGGAGATCAATGGTTCGCGATGGCGCTTTTCTTCGCCGCCGGTCGTTGGGGAAACGGAAGCGGCATCTATAATTATCAGGCCGAAGCCCAGCGCATCCTGCATACAATGCTGCACCATGGCACCGCCAATAGCGTCACCCACATGTTTGATCAATCGCAGAAGCAGGTCGTCTTTGTCCCCTATAGTAACTCCGCCACCTACACTGATCCCTCATATCACCTGCCGGCCTTTTACGAGCTCTGGTCGCGCTGGGCGAGCGAGGATCGCCAGTTCTGGACCGACGCTGCAGTCAGCAGTCGGACACTTTTAAAGCGAGCCGTCAATCCCACCACTGGACTGGCCCCCGATTACGCCGACTTTAATGGTCAACCGCGCAACGACGGCGGCCACGGAGATTTCCGCTTTGACGCCTGGCGAGTCGCCAGCAACATCGCCGTCGACTATGCCTGGTTCGCGCCAGATCCCTGGGAAAAAGCCCAGAGCGATCGGCTTCAACGCTTCTTTATGCGAAAAGGGATTACTACCTATGCCAACCAGTACGCGCTGGATGGAACCGCCCTGTCAACGGATCACTCACCTGGACTGGTTGCTATGAACGCCGTTGCCAGCCTTGCCACCACCGGAAACCAGGGTGGGGATTTTGTCAACGAACTTTGGGATGCTAAGGTTCCAGAAGGCCGCTGGCGCTACTATGACGGCATGCTTTACATGCTCGGTCTGTTGCATGCCAGTGGGAACTTCCGCATCTACGCCCCATCTGGAAGCGGAACCGAAGCCCCGCCGGCCACAACCGTTCAGACCAGCGCTCCAACGGATCAGCCGAGATCAGCCACAACGCCGATCGTCAAGGTGAGCGCCACATCGGGGAGTGGAGGACAGATCAAAATCGAAGCCGAAGCGGGAACAAACAAACCCAGTGGAGGAGCCAGCATCGTAGATTGTGTCACCTGCTCTGGAGGGAAGAAAGTCACAGGGATAGGCAAGGGAGGCACATTACTGTTTGACAGTTTCCAGGTAAGCCAGGGAGGGACTTATACCATCACCATCAGGTACTTCAATGGAGATCAAAGCAGTCGGAAACTGGCCGTCTCCATCAATCATGGAACGGCACAGATGGTAGATGCCCCGGCCCTCAAAGACATAGGAACAGTCAGCATCAAAGCGAATTTGCAGGGAGGGTACAACTCCATTGATCTCTCAAACGCCCAGGGGATAGGGCCCGACATCGACAGCATTATTATCACCGCTAGTTAAAAGGAGCATTTATAATGAGCGATGAGAAAAAGAGTCAACAAGCTAGAACTACTACCGTGGAAACAAAGCAGTCTACGGAGGCAGAACAGTCTAAAGAGCGGCGCGAGAAGATAGATAAGTTAATTGATGAGGCTATAAGGGATCATGCGGAGGATTTAGAGTATCTGAAGGATAAATAGCTGGCCTGGCCCCGAGCGAAGGGTGTTGAAGAGAACCCCTCGCTCAGTTACAACGAGCACCCTGACGAGTGTCGTTATCAACGAGGCGCAACCCCAACCACCAGAAGATGGCCGCAGCTACGATTCGTGAGGAGGTCCGGGAGGTATAAATGAGGATCCTGATGGGTGTCTACAAAAAACAGGATCATGCATTACATCTCTACCAGAACTGGATACATTTGTATTGTAAATCATACTCATTAAAGGACCGTAATCATAAAGTTAAAATATTTCAATGATATGGGCTATCTATAGGCTCTAGCTAGCGAGTCTGTTGGGAAAAGAAGAAGGTGTTCCTGTGCAGGGAGAGACTCGAATGGGGTCGGTCGGGTCATGT
>CAXTTV010000223.1:0-7544 GCA_964247295.1 uncultured Ktedonobacteraceae bacterium
CATACTCATAGTGAAAGCAAAAATAAGAAAATTCTAAAGAAATTTGCTTAGAATCCGATAAGAATATTTAGAGTCGTAAATCCAAAGAGTTCACTAAGTAAGGCCTGAGAGAGAGGAAAGACTGAATTCATGAGCAAAGCAACACATCTGGTTCGCAACACCGAAATCAACGCCCTCGCCTTGTTTATTTGTCTGTTAGCGAGTATGATCATCACTGGGATGCAGCCGTCTATCACCCATGCCGCGAGCAAAAACCCACATGGAAGCGATTTCCGGCTCCAGATCCCCTCGATCCGTGTCAACTCCAACATTCAGAGGAAGGGGCTTGCCAGTGATGGGAGCATGGGCCTGCCGAGCCAGAACCGTTGGGACGACGTAGCCTTATTTGATGATGGAACGCAGCCTGGGGAAGAGGGGAGCGCCGTCATTGCCGGGCACCTGGACCGCACCGATGGATCACCCGCCGTCTTTTGGAACCTCAGCAAACTTAAAAAGGGTAGCCTTATCCAGATTGTTCAAAGCGGGCATAAGGTCCTCAACTTTCACGTTACTCGCCTGGACTACTATCCAGATGGGAGTAGCCCTCTTCAAGATATCTTTGGTGATCAGTCGGGCCACCTGCTCAAACTTGTCACTTGCGCTGGCACCTGGAACCAGGGCAAGCATCTGTACAGCAAGCACCTCATCGTCACCGCTAGTCTCTAATCAAACTTCTTATAGTCTTCCAGGAAGCGGCGTTTGAACAGCCGCTTCCTGGCATTTTTATGACGGGAAAGATAGGCGGAAAACCGCGAAACGCTCTGCGCTGGCGCGCATCTCAGCATCCGAGGTATCCGCTGGGAATGGAAACTGCTGTAAAGCCCAATCTTGAAGCTGTGCCATATAAGCCCGAACCGCCAGGATCGCCTCTTCATCTAGTGTGAGCGTCGCTTTCACATGATCCCGCTTATCTTTCGCGAGTAAGGAACATTCACCAGATGCGATCAGATTATAGACCCAGTCCCGATTATAGGATGGCGCAATCAAGTAACGTTGTCCTGAATGTTGAAAGACCGCTAGAGGAGCTCGACGAAGCTGACCACTCTGGCAGCCCCGCATCTCTGCCACCCGGTATACTGCTTTGTCGTCCTCATATGGTAGAACAGGCATCTGTAAAATATTCTCAATCATCATAGCGTTCCCGCCTCTTACTGTGTCCTTAGACATTGGTTGACCGTGCATTTTACCAGCCTCCTCAAACATACTATTGTTATCATATGATAACAGGAAACTAAAAAAAACTCGCCAATTTGAGAGCTCTACACCACTTTCTGGAAAAAAATAACCATTACTGAAGAAACGTATACGTCTTCTGTGATCGGCGTTATCGTATGATAACACTATACGTTGGGAAAATTCTCCTGTCAAGACTTATGAACCCATTGAAAAAAGGGGAAGAAGTTTTGGTGTAAAGAAGGGAACTCGAATGGGGTAGGTCAGTTCATATGTGGACCCATGCCGTCATCTATCTATTGTAGGCAGTGGTCCTCAGCCAGATTTGGTAACTTTTCTGTATAAATAACGTCTTTTACTTTAAATGCAAGGTTTTGCTACGCTTTGGTTTCTATAAAGAAGGTTTGGTATGAATCTGGTTTCGCATACGCGTATTGTCATCTGTGGCCTGCTGCTAGCCTGCTCTCTTACAATGAGTGCCTGCGGGAGCGCTCAGACCAGCGGGAGCGTTCAGGCTACCCAGGCTTGTGGACCTGATCAGGTTCCGAAGCCGCAGTCTGCTTCGGGGATGCCCGCGATTACTCCCCGCCTGTGTAAGATCCCGACCTATACTGAGCAAGACGTTCGCGATTACCTACAAGCTCACCCTTTTGGGCGCGATGGACGTATCGGCGTACAAGGAAAATTAGAGATTGCTCAAATCTTGTTTGTCACCAGTAAGGAGGCCAGTCAAAGGATGGCAAATGCACAGACAGGGGCTAAACCTGAAGCGATTGTCTGTTTTGTAGAGTTGAAAGGTGATTTTTTTGTCGCGGGCAGATCTCCTAACCCTCTTTCTAAAACCCCTGACCGGCCCCCCGAGTCCATCTCCCATCAAGGTCATATGATTTTTGATGGAACCTCTGGCAATTTACTGCTTCAGGGAATTACGCCATAGCCGATTAAAATCTATCGTTTGGGCCGGAAGAACACTTTCCCGGCCTATTTCTATTCGGTATCGTTTACTGGCTTAATAGCTTCTTTGGCATTTTGAACGGATTCCCTGAGGGTGACCAGGAGCGATTGCAGGTCTTTTGTTGTCTCGGGATCAGTGATCTCTCCATTGCTACCCAGCTTGCTTTTAACAAGCGGAATCGAGAGGGTGGCCCCTTCATCTACAACGGCATTCAGGGCCTTAAGTGTAAGTAACAAGCCACTTAAGGCTCTCTCCCCACCACTGGGATAGGGTGAGGCGCTGATTGCAGCGGCGGCCTTGAATGTGAGATCTCCTGAAAAGACAGTCCAATCCAGAGCGTTTTTTAGCGATCCCGGCATGCCATAGGCGTATTCTGGTGTGCAGATCAGAACGCCGTCCGCTGCCTGTAGTTGTTGACGTAACTCTAGTACCGGGTCTGGAGCTTCCTCTCCATCGAGATCTGGGCTGAAATGTGGAAGATTCCCCAGACCATTATAGAGGATAACCTCCATATCTTGCGGTGCCAGGGCAGCGATTGCTCGTACCAACGCTGTATTTGTAGAACTAGCTCGCAAACTACCAGAGATGGCTACAATGTACATCGATATATTTCCTTTCAATGAAAATATAAAATGCTTATTAGAGAAAGGATTACTCAACTGTTCTTCTTAAGAAAGAACAGTTGTTAGTCCATTTCTATTTTCTTATCTACGCATAATTAGGGATAGTATTCAAGTATTAGGAGCATTTTTGTTACTCGTAAAATATAAACTATAGTACCTGGAATTTGACCTTTAAAGCGTACACTCACAAAATAAAGATAGAATATTTGAAAGAGGGCACACATTAAATAATAAATGCTATTCGCAACAAAAAATGCTTATTTCACTTTGATCTAACCTCTTTCTCGTTCTAAGTCTATCTAAGCAAAGGAAAACGTTACTTTATGTGTCGAAAGCGTCAAACAACTTTTGTCTCTGGAGGGCTCCTTCTTGCCCTAATGTTCCTTTCTTTTAAGAGTACGGCTGCTGAGGCTCGATCGGTTCAATCTTCTAGAGCAATCGCATCACAAACATCTTTAGCAAGCCAGGTTCAGAAGCCAGCGAGAACCCTACCTACTGCCGACTCTCATTTTCAAATGGTGTTTGGAGATGAATTCAATAGTTCGGTCTTAGATACGACCAAGTGGAGCAGCTATTATGGGCCCGAGAGTGGGGATACCACAGACTTTTTTGATGGCGAGGCCTGCGATCTCACTGGAAGCGAGCTTAAATTAAACCTTTACTATGAGCCAGGTGGGGATGGACGTGATTATAAGAGCTGTGGGGTAGCGACCTGGGGATCATTGGTGCAAACCTATGGAATATATGAGTTTCGCGCTCGGATCGATCCCGGTCAGAACTGGGGTGGTCTAGGACTGCTCTGGCCGATTACTGGTTCCTGGCCGCCTGAAATTGATTTCGGCGAGTATAATGGGGATCGCTCCACCTGTGAATTTAGCCTGCATTACGATCGTGATAATAAATGGCAGGGGAAATTTATCGATGGTGATTTTACGCAGTGGCATACGTATACAGTGAAGTGGATGCCCGGAGACCTGCGCTGGTATGTGGATGGTGTGCTCCAATTTGAGACCAAAAAGGCGGTTCCAAGCGAGCCGATGTGGTTCGGCCTTCAGAGCGGATCTGTGCATAATGTGGATGATACAGGAGCTTATTATGTGGATTGGGTTCATATCTATAAGTATATAGGTTAAGCATTTTAGCCAAGTAAGTGGTAGGAGTGCTGTTCTTGAATATGCACAAGTAGATGGTAAGGTGGGGGAGGCCCGAACCTTTGGCGGATAAGCCGCCGTGAGACAGGTTCTCCCCACCCAGGTGTGAGGCGCTGGGAAGGTAAGAGAGGTCCGAAGTTTTGGCGGATAAATCGCTGGGCTACTTAAAGCTGGTAGCTTGCCATGGCGGTCTTCCAGGGCTCCAGGTCCCGGTGGATCTCATCGGGATTGGTGCCTCGCATTTTCGCGAGTTCCAGTACCAGCCGCTGTACTGGTACAATAGAGATCAATGGCCGTACCAGTGGCTCAACTCCTACATAACGAAGATCCTCGTTCTCGCTTCCACAGGTCAAGGCCGTTGCTCCGATGATCTCTAACACCTTGCGCAACTTTTCGATCCGTCCTCCGTCATCCAATCCTGGTGTGAAGGTAATCGCTCCCATTCTGGCTCTGAAGGCTCCCGGTGGGCCATGTAGAGCAAGTTCCACTGGTAGACCCTCGGCCCAGAGATAGGTCCCCTCCTTTATCTTTAATGCCGCTTCGCTGGCTGTAATCGCGTCTAGTCCAAAGCCACTTACCAGGATCGGCTCAGTATTCTCTAAGCGCCGGGCAATCTCTACTGGCGCGGGAAGTTCTAATGTTCGTTCCAGGGCCTCTGGCAGACTCTTGAGCCCGTTGAGCAGATCCTTACCTTCCTGACCAAACACCTGACTAACAATCTGGCCTAATACGGTTAACGCTGTTGTATAGGAGACGGTATGCGTTCCCGACTGCTCACCAGAGCAGGTTCGCAGAACAGTCGCATCTTCGAGGGTTGGTGCTTCCTGACTGGTTATAATGATGGTTCTGGCTCCAGCAGCGCCGGCCTTATCAAGCACGGCATTGGGATAGGTTTTGGTACCACGATGCGAGACAAGGATCACCTGATCTCCTGATCCTATTGGTCGGCTTAGTGCCAGATCATGAGCGCTGATAACGATCGGCGTTACTTTCCCTCGTGAAAGCTGGCCTATCCAGGCTTCGGCGATCTGGCAGGCATGCAATGAGGTCCCCAGTCCTGTAAGGATTATGGGACGACTGAGATCAAGGGTCGGTATCTCTTGAGGGTTCTCAAGAAGTTGACGGATAGCAGTCGGTTGAGAGGCGATCTGTTGGGCAAGTCGCAGTTGCATAGCTTTTTCCTTCTCTAGCGATGAACGAGACGTTGTCACTATTGTAAATAGAGATTGGCTTTGCTACAAGCACCATTTCATCGTATAATACGCATACCAATTCTGAGTGGAGGTTAGATGAATACCCAATCCACAAATGTTCTGTTCGCATTGGTAATGCTAGATTCAGAAAAGACCGTTCCTCTCTATAAGCAGCTCTATGATGGACTACGTGAGGCGATTCTTTCTGGGAAGCTTGTCGTGGGTAGCAGATTACCCTCGACGCGGCAGTTTGCCCAGAGCATGGGGATCTCGCGCTCGACGGTGTTGAACGCCTTTGATCTATTGTTGCAGGAAGGATATATCGAAGGGCGGATCGGCAGCGGTAGTTATATCGCGAAAGATTTACCAGATGATTTGCTTCGGGCCCGAGGCCATCAGTTGGAGCACGAACAGGCCAGGACAGGTCGTCAGCTTTCGCTGCGTGGTCAGCGTGTAGCCAGAACGCCAGTAGCCGCTGTTAAGGATTGGGATGAGCCGTTGACTGGCGCGTTCCGCACAGGCGTCCCGGCCCTTGATGCGTTTCCATTTGAGATCTGGACCCGTCTTTTGCATCAGCGTTGGAAGCGACCGCCCCACGAATTGTTGGGTTATACCGATCCCGCCGGTTATCGACCATTGCGCGCGGAGATCGCAGCCTACGCTAGGGTCTCACGGGGCGTCAATTGTGAGGCCGACCAGGTAATTATTGTCGCGGGCTCGCAACAGGCTTTGAATCTGGCGGCTCGCCTGCTGTTAGATCCAGGAGACGCTGCCTGGATTGAGGAGCCGATCTACATGGGGGCTCAGGCTGCCTTGATCAGCGAAGGGGCAGAAATCGTCTCGGTTCCTGTAGATCAAGAGGGGCTGAATGTAAATGAAGGGATCGCTCGTTGCCGTGAGGCCCGGCTGGCATATGTCACACCCTCGCATCAGTTTCCATTGGGCGTCACCATGAGTTTAGCCCGGCGGCTGGCTCTGTTGCGTTGGGCCGAGGAGGCCGGAGCCTGGATCTTAGAGGATGATTACGATAGTGAGTATCGGTATACCGGACGACCGCTCTCCTCGCTTCAAGGACTGGATCAGCAGGGAAGAGTTATCTACATTGGCACCTTTAGTAAAGTCTTATTTCCCGGTATTCGCTTGGGATATCTGATCGTCCCAGCGGATCTTGTAGAAGCCTTTGCTAATGCCAGAGGCTCGATGGATCGCCATTCACCAATCCTTGAGCAGCTTGTTCTGACCGACTTTATCACACAGGAGCATTTTGCTCGCCACATTCGGCGCATGCGCACCCTTTATAAAGAGCGTCAGGAGATTCTGCTAGAAGCTGCCGCTGGTCTCAGGGGTTTGTTAGATCTTCAGCCTGCGGAAGCGGGAATGCATCTGGTCGCGCGACTTCCAGAAGGGCTTTGCGATACCGATATCAGGCAAAAAGCTGCCAGTCGACAGGTATCGGTCGCCCCACTCTCCTTGTATTATCAGCAGGAGCCGTATGAGCAGGGGCTGCTGCTTGGGTATACCAGCGTTCCCGAGCAGGAGATCCGCCCGGCAGTTAAAAGGCTGGGATGGGTCCTGGAAGAAAGCTTGAAAAAGCAGAGGTGATCGGGTACCATAAGGCGTACCACATTGTGAAAGAACTGGCGGGCAAGATCCGCTGAGAGGATAGAGATGGCGCAAGACAACAGGGACGCCGACAATGAGCATCTGGAGAGGCAACATCTATTGGTAGATGCCGATGACACGCTTTGGGAGAACAATATTTATTTCGAGGCCGCGATCGAAGAATTTATCGAGTTTCTTCAGCACTCTAAGCTATCGCCACAAGAGGTCCGGTTCGTGCTTGAAGAGAATGAGCGTGCGCAGGGCTATGGGTCCGCCAGCTTCGCCCGCAGCCTTCGCGAGACCTATCGGCATCTAGCCGAGCGTGAGGTCAGGGAAGCAGATATTCAACAAGTAATGAGTCTGGGAACGCGGATTATTGAACATCCCTTACAACTTATGGAGGGTGTGCGGGAGACCCTGGAGTACCTGGCCCCAAGACATGATTTGATTCTGGTCACCAAAGGCAGCGAGGATGAGCAGCGCTTCAAAATCGAGAACTCCGGCCTGGATGATTTTTTTATGGACGCCATTGTTGTGCCGGAGAAGCATCGTGGTGTCTATGCCGAAATCGTCAAAGACTTCCATTTAGAGCCGTCTCGAACCTGGATGGTCGGCAACTCACCAAAATCAGATATCAATCCCGCTCGTGAGGCTGGAATTCACGCCGTCTTTATTCCTCATCCATATACATGGTCGTTGGAAAAACAGGCCATTCAACGTGAAGGCGCGAGCCGCCTGCTAGAGTTGCAACGTTTCGCAGATCTATGTACATACTTTTAAAGAGAAGAGAGGGCCTTTATGATTCAAG
>CAXTTV010000224.1:0-7482 GCA_964247295.1 uncultured Ktedonobacteraceae bacterium
TACCATCTCTGTGACTCCTTTCTTCTTATCTTTCTATTCTTATTATGTCTAAGAATACCGGAAGTACAACAGAAGGATATAGGTCAATTGCCATATATTTTGCTTATATGTTGATAAAAAATTGAAACACCTTTTCCGGGCTATACATATATGCATGCGGATTATAGAGCATTATTTATACTGGTCTAAATAATGATGGGAGGAGTTTTCCTATGTTTGAGGTACTCTCTTCTAGCTCTAAAGCGAAGCCCGGCACAATTATTTGGACACGAGATCTACCAGATCTTTTAGAGAAACTCTGGTGCGAATACTTCGCTGATGTGCCACGTCTTAACAAAGTACAGATTGCGTACGCCTCTCCCTGGAAGCGTCGGCTTGGAATGATCAAGATGACCCTTGATGAGAGCGTTTCCTTTATTGGCATTAATCGGTTGCTTCGGCACCCTCAAGTTCCAGAGGCTGTCCTGGTCACAACTGTTGCTCATGAGATGGCACACTACGCTCATGGTTTTGGATCGCCATTGCCCCGGCTCTTCGCACATCCTCACGCCAACAATGTGATCGACAAGGAGTTAGAAAAACGCCACCTGGGAGAGATGGCGAGACTCTGTAATCAGTGGATTGATCAAGAATGGTTCACATTCTATGCCAATCGTGCAACGCTTACAAAACAAAGCTCATGCTGAGTCTCTTGACACTCATGTATGCATATGGTATATTCATGCTAGCTCCTAACATGTGCATCCACACTATATGCACTTTAAGTGCATTGCGCGTAGTCCCACCAGATGGTTTTATTGTATATTATTGCGCTGTACATAAAGGACCTTGGCAGCGGCCTACGCCTCTTTCACCCGACAAAACCTGATTGTCGCCACATGTTTTTCCTTTTCCAATCGACCAGCTCATTTTCCCACCAACCCTTTATGTTCAACACAGAAAGGAGGAAGGGCGTATTGTTCCCCTCGGATTCGTTTCGCCCTACGCACCGTGAACATCGCAGAGTTAGAAACTAAAACGTTAACGGAGCTGCGCGACCTTGCTCGCGACCTCGAACTCTCCGGCTTCTCTACCCTCAAAAAACAAGACCTCGTATTTCGGCTTCTCCAGGTGCATACAGAGCAGCAAGGCAACATCTTTAGTGCCGGCGTTCTGGAGATTGTCGAGGACGGCTTTGGCTTTTTACGCCAGGAGCGGTTCCTCCCCGGTAATATGGATGTCTATGTGTCTCAGTCTCAGATCCGCCGCTTCGGGCTCCGGACTGGAGATATGGTCTCGGGTCAGGTTCGCCCTCCCAAAGACAATGAGAAATATTATGGCCTGTTACGCGTCGAGGCTATTAATGGCATCAATCCCGATGAGGCAAAGCGCCGTCCCCATTTCGATAATCTCACTCCGATTTTTCCGCGTGAGATGTTTAATCTGGAGACCAGCCCCGCTAATATTTCGGGTCGGATTATTAATCTGGTCGCGCCTATCGGTCGCGGTCAGCGCGGTCTGATCGTCTCTCCTCCTAAGGCTGGTAAGACGATGCTGTTGAAGGCGATCGCGAATTCAATCACGGAAAATTCCAGTGATGTCCATCTGATGATCGCGCTGATCGGTGAGCGGCCTGAAGAGGTGACCGATATGAAACGCTCGGTTCGCGCGGAGGTGATTAGCTCGACGTTCGATGAGCCAACCGAGGCCCATACCCGTGTGGCTGAGATGGTCCTGGAACGCGCGAAACGTCTGGTTGAAAGCGGACGCGATGTGGTGATTCTTCTCGATAGTATTACTCGCCTCAGCCGTGCTTATAATCTGGCGGTCCAACCCAGTGGCCGGACTCTCTCCGGTGGTCTTGATCCTAGTGCCCTCTTCCCTCCCAAACGCTTCTTTGGTGCCGCTCGTAAACTCGAAGAAGGTGGAAGTCTGACGGTGATCGCGACAACACTTGTCGATACCGGAAGCCGTATGGATGATGTGATCTATGAGGAGTTTAAGGGGACCGGTAATATGGAGCTGGTGCTCAACCGCAAGCTGGCCGAGCGCCGCGTTTTCCCCGCGATCGACATTTCACTCTCCAGCACCCGCCGCGAGGAGTTGCTGCTTGACGAGAAGACGATGCGCGCGGTTGTGGTGATGCGACGGATGTTCTCTACACTTGCTGATCAACGAGGTCTTGAGGCGATGGAGGCGTTGCTCCAGCATATGTCAAAGACGAGTAATAATATGGAGTTTCTGGCGACTCTGAATAAAAGCATTTTGTAAGGGTGATCGGGGAAACATTCCCTTTCCCCCTGTGTGGCTGTCCTACCCAGGACAGTGATGCGCATTCCCTTCTCCGCATACTATGGGATAGCCACTACCTTCTCTTTCATAACTCCTTGATGCTTTTCCCGCAGGAGATTTTTCCTATGACCACAACGGCAGGCATTTTTTTTAATTCGATCGGCGGCCAATGGCGACACGCCGAAGACGGTCAGACATTCCCCAACTATAATCCCGCGACCGGCGAACTCATTGGACACTTTCCTCTCTCGACCGCTAACGATGCTCACGCTGCGGTCGCCGCCGCCCATAAAGCGTTTGCGAGCTGGCGGCTGGTTCCGGCCCCGAAGCGGGGAGAGATCCTCTATCGCGTTGGCGCTCTTCTCACCCACTATAAAGACGATCTGGCACACACTATGACGCAGGAGATGGGGAAGATCCTTAAGGAGACGCGCGGAGATGTGCAGGAGGGGATCGATATGGCGTACTATATGGCCGGTGAGGGCCGCCGCCTGTTTGGCTATAGCGTTCCCGTCGAGCTTCCCAATAAGTCTGGCGTGGCAATGCGAGATCCCGTTGGTGTGGTCGCGTGCATTACGCCCTGGAATTTCCCAATGGCGATCCCTACCTGGAAAATGTTTCCAGCCCTTGTCGCTGGCAATACGGTGGTGCTGAAACCGGCCAGCGATACACCATTGAGCGCGTATCGGCTGGTAGAGATCCTCTATGAGGCGGGAATCCCGGAGGGCGTTGTAAACATTGTGTTTGGCCCCGGTGATCCCGTTGGCGAGACGCTGATCCACCATCCCGATGTCTCAATTATTTCTTTTACTGGCTCCACAGAGATGGGCCGCCATGTCGCTGTTGAGGCGGCGCAATCTTTGAAACGCGTCTCTCTGGAAATGGGCGGGAAAAATGCTGTCATTGTGATGGATGACGCCGATCTGGATCTGGCGGTTGAGGGGATTCTCTGGAGCGCCTATGGAACTACAGGCCAACGATGTACCGCCTGTAGCCGTGTAATCGTCCACAAGGCGGTCTCCCAGGCATTGATAGATAAACTACTACCCCGCGTTCAGGCATTGCGCTTGGGAAACGGTCTGGACGAAAATGTGGATGTCGGCCCCGTCGTGAACCGCAGCCAGCTTGAAAAGATTCATAGCTATGTACAGATCGGCACTGCCGAGGGCGCGACCCTTCTAACCGGCGGCGGCTTCCAACAGGACGGGGATCTGGCAAATGGAACCTTTTATCGCCCCACACTTTTCACTCACGTCCGGCCCGAGATGCGGATCGCGACGGAAGAGATTTTTGGACCAGTCCTCTCGGTCATCAAGGTTGAGGATCTGGATGAGGCGATTACGGTCAACAATAATACCCCCTATGGGCTCTCTAGCGCTATTTATAGCCAGAATATCAATACGGTGGAGCACGCCAAACGGGATATTACTACGGGCATTATTTATGTTAATTCAGGAACTACGGGAGCGGAGATCCAGTTCCCCTTTGGTGGAACGCGTGGGACCGGGAACGGACACCGCGAGGCGGGTCTGGCGGGATTAGATGTCTTCACTGAGTGGAAGGTTGATTACACCGACTACAGTGGCAAACTCCAGAAGGCCCAGATCGACGCCTGAGTAAACACATGTCTAAACTGGTGAGAGCAGGAGTTACAGGGTAACCCGGTTCCCACCAGCCGGCATGGTAAACCTGAGGAAGCCCCCACGTGCGAGTTTAGCGCTGATGACGGCGATGGTGTAGAAGGAGAGGAGCAGGGCGGCGGTCCTTCCCTCATATATAGCGTAATCCCCCAGACTTAAGTGAGCAGGCCCGCTGGCAAATAGCCTTGTCAGGACTGACCCTTGCGAGCCTCCATCCAATGGGGAGAGCGCCAGGCCCAGCGTGAGCGAGATTACGATGTCTATACCCAGGCAGATCAGGGCGATCCGCAGCCCCAATAACCAGAAGCGTTTACTGAGACGCTCACGCTTGCTTGACTCGATCCGAAATGCGGCCCACAATGGCCCAATAAAATATTGAAATGAGAGAAAAAGCAAGGGAGCTATAATAAACACCCAATCGGGGAAGGCGGCGGGGGAGATAAGCGCGCCCAGGCGTCCCAGCGTGTAGAGGATAACGCCCTCTACGACGCCGCGTCGGTAACTAGTTTTGTAAAACATGGTGTATCCCAGTGTTTCAAGCCAAATGACGGATATGTTACTTAATGACAGCCGCAGCTCCCACCGCCGCAACCACAGCCCCCACCAATTTCATCTGACATCGAGTTTTCTCCATAAGAGTCACCCATGCCTTTATGCGTGGCGAAAACGGAGAGCAGACGACGCACTTTCTCGCTGTGGCATTTCATACAGATTACGTCATCGGCGTGCTTGTGATTGACTAATAGCTCAAATTTAGATTTGCAATCCGAGCAGTAATACTCGTACAATGGCATAGAAATGTTCCTCCGATTTACGGCAAAAGCTGAAAAATAGCACCTCTCATTGTAGTGGGTAGTGTGGATGTCGTCAAGTGTTGATTCCCGCCTTCGGTGGGGGAAGGATGGGATGCGAGCTCTGCTCGCGCTCTGTCTGGGGACTAGCTGTCCCCTGCACTCCTGCCTGCTTCCATTTTTGAAAAAGGATTTGTGACTATGGCTCTGAATATTGGTATCATTGGTCTGCCTCAAAGCGGGAAGACCAGTCTATTTAACGCGTTAACAAAACAGGGCGCACCCATCAGTGGCTACGCTTCCAGCACGGTTCAAGCGAACCGGGCCGTGGTACAGGTACCGGACGCTCGCCTTCAACCTCTGACTGAGATTTTTCATCCGAAGAAGACGACTCCAACAACGGTGGAGTTTGTAGATGTGGCCGGTATGGGTCAGACGAGCGAAGATAAAAAGCGCGAGGGCTTGAGCCCAGAGTTTATCGGGCATATCCGTAATGCGGATGCTCTGGCGATTGTGCTGCGAACGTTCTCGAATGATAATGTTGTGGCTCCCAATGGCAAGGTTGACGCGAATAATGATCTGGATAGCCTGTTCGCGGAACTGGCTCTGACCGATCTGGCTTCGGTGGAGCGCCGCATTGAGCGCGCGACAAAGGCCGCGAAATCGGGCGATAAAAAATATGTCCAGGAACTGGAGGTCCTGAAGCTGCTCCGCGAGAACCTTGAGGAGCTGCGTCTAGTCAGTGAGCTCCAGTTGCTGCCACAGGATCAAGAGGTGCTGAAGGAGCTTTTCCTGCTAACGGTGAAGCCCCGAATGTTTGTGATTAATGTGAGTGAGGATGTGCTCGGCGCGGCCAATGATTTGCTGGATCGGATCGTCGCCGGTGAGGAGATTGATCTTGAGAGGCAGGAGGGCGAGCTAAAGCAGATCGCGACGGCGGCGCTCCGAGCTAAAAAAGAGGGCTCTGAGGCGGTGGCGGTCTCCGCTCGTCTTGAGGCGGAGCTCGCGGAGCTTCCGGAGGAGGACGCAGCGGAATATCTGGAGTCTCTGGGCCTGCCACGCCTGGGGGCCGACCGGGTGATCCAGGTTGGCTACCGCCTGCTCAATCTGATTACGTTCCTGACAGCCGGTGAGGATGAGGTTCGGGCCTGGACGGTGACGCGCGGCTCTAAGGCTCCTGAGGCCGCCGGTAAGATCCATACGGACATCGAGCGCGGCTTTATTCGCGCTGAGGTGACTAGCTTTGACGACTTTATGGCCTGTGGCTCGTTCGCAGAGGCTAGTAAACGCGGCTTGCAACGTCTAGAGGGAAAAGAGTATCTTATTAAGGATGGGGACATCGCCCACTTCCGCTTCAATGTAGGCCGTTAATCTTTTTCGTTCAGGAAGCTTGCATCTACATAGGGAGGTTCTTATGTCTGTTGTTGACCGCTTGAAAAACGATATCGATGAACTTGTGCCTGACCTGGTGGCGACCCGGCGGGATCTCCATGAGCATCCCGAGCTGGCCTTTGAAGAGGTCCGAACCTCGGGAATTGTGGCGGCCCGCCTGCAAAAGCTCGGGCTGGAGGTCCAAACGGGAATCGCGAAGACAGGCGTTACAGCTCTGCTACGTGGCAAAGGGGCGGGTAAGACCTTGGCTATCCGCGCGGATATGGACGCCCTCCCAATCCATGAACAGAACCAGGTGGAGTATCGTTCACAGACCGATGGAAAAATGCATGCCTGCGGTCACGATGGGCATACATCTATTCTGCTGGCGGTGGCTGAGATTCTGACTCGTCGACGCGATGAGCTGAATGGCAACGTTAAATTTGTCTTTCAGCCGGCGGAGGAGCGGATCGGTGGCGCGGCTCCGATGGTCCAGGAAGGGGCGATGAATGGGGTCGATACTATTATCGGCCTACACCTGATCAGCGATTTTCAGATGGGTCGAGTTGGGGTGCGCTCTGGTCCGGTTTTCGCCAGCGCCGATAGCCTGACAATGACGATTACTGGTAAGGGTGGACATGCCGCCAGCCCCCATGAGGCGATCGATCCAATTGTTATCGCGGCCCAGATCATTATGGGGCTTCAGACTCTGATCAGCCGTGAAACCTCACCTTTTCAACCGTCAGTGATCACCTTTGGGCAGATCAACGCAGGCACCGCCTTTAATATCATTCCACAGACCGCCGTTATGAATGGGACGATGCGCGCCTTTGACAAAAAACACCGCGACTTTCTGATCCAGCGCATTCATGAGGTCAGTAAGGGGATCGCCACGGCTATGCGCGGAAGCTGCGAGATCGAGTTTCTTGAGGGCTGCCCACCCTGTGTGAATGATCCCGCGATGAGCGAGCTGGTGTATCAATCGGCGGTCGAAACCGTTGGCCCTGAGAATGTGTTTAATGACGAGACGGTGCTGGCGACCGGTAGCGATGATATGGCTTGCTTCCTGGATGCTGTCCCCGGCTGTTACTTTGTGGTTGGCTCCGGGAATCGCGAGAAGGAAACGGACTTCGCCCACCACCATCCCCGCTTCAACCTGGACGAGGACGCGTTACCGATCGCCGTTGAGGTTATGGTTCGCAGCGCCCTCAACTACCTGAAGTAAGCCCGACTTAAACGATGTTGGCGAGCAACGAGACAGCTTAGGGAAAGCAGCCGTTTGCGACTCTGCTGGGAAAGTCAGGAAAGGTATTCTCACACCTCGCCATCGCCCGTAGATCGGGTCGCGTGCGACTCTGTTGGGAAATTCGGAGAAAGATCGAAGAAGGCCCGTGGACGCGGCGGAGGAT
>CAXTTV010000225.1:0-7421 GCA_964247295.1 uncultured Ktedonobacteraceae bacterium
GTCCTTAGGAGTGGTACGGCCCTCAAGTGATATCTACACGCTGGGTGTTCTTCTCTTTCGGATGCTCGGTGGGCAACCGCCTTTTGCTGGTCTGCTCCCGATCGAAGTGTTGCTTAAGCATGTACGTGAACCCGCCCCTTCAATCCGTCTGTTTGAGCCAACAATTTCAGAGGCCGTTGACCAGGTTATACAGCAGGCCTTGCGGAAGCAAGGAGACGAGCGTTTCGCCACCCCATTGGCCTTCTATCATGCACTGGAAGCAGCGGTGGAGCGTCCCATAATCAGGTCTGCTGCCCTCTCAGGGGTCGGAGGAGATCGCTCCCAAAGGACCCTGAGGAACCCGCAGACGCCGATCCCACCAATGGTTCCCTTTGTAGCCCCGGCGCGGCCCAAAGTGTCAGCGACCCAGACACTTATGCCGCGTAACCCTGGGCGATCGCTTCAGAAAAGACCTCGACTGGAAGGATACTCATCAGGCACCGCGATCGCGTCAGCAGAGATAGTCGTTCAGAAAGAGTTTGAACCCTCGCCTCTCTGGTCTTTGGAACCGCCTCAGTGGCCGCTGATTGATGGTCCATCAGCGGCAGCTCCCGTAGCTCCTGTTTCTCCTGGAGTAGATCGTCAGCAGCCATCGATCACGATCAGGAAGGTAGTCGCACTTCTAGAGGCAGAACGGGAGCAGAGTCCTCAGCCACCTGTACGCAAAGAAAATAATAAGCAAGAGCAGGGAGGCACGCATGTGGATAAAACGGGCCGATGGCTAACCATTCTTGTCGTGGCTCTGTTACTCCTGGGTCTAGTTGGAGCGTTGCTCTCATCTCTCTTTTTCCCGATAGACCCATCTGGGCAAACCACTCAAGCCTTGGGAGTGCGAGTGCTTATCCTTCATCATAGCAGTCAGACGTACCCGCGATAGTATTGGATGGAATGATATCACCTGTAGCGTATCGAGCACCTGTATCCTCAAAGTTCAGAAAAATAGTAAGAGCAGGAGTACGGACAACTTCTATCAGCAGGGATAGTGTGGGCGCTTTCCTGCATTATGGATCAGTACCGGATAGATAGGGTCAGGCCAGCCATTTTAGAGTCCTATGAAAATGGACCACTGATATAAAGAGATCTCTCCGGCAGGTAGAGAGGCGCGGGCAGAAAAAAACACCTTCCTTTAATTAATCAAATCTGACTGAAGAAGATGTCCTGACTGAGATACTGTTGAGATCATTGCAAGTTTAGCATAGTAGCTGTAATTAACGAGAGTCCAGAAAGCCTGAAAAAGAGCAGGTTCTTTGCGTTCAAATTGACGGAGAACGCGATGTTTCACATCAGTAGATGCCTGGCAGAAGCTGCCCCCCGAAGAAATATTGAGATCGCGTAAAATACCGTGTAACTGTTGAGCATCGATACCATTGAGTTTACTTTTGTATGCATGGATGGGGAGCTCATCTGGCAGAAGCTCATTAATAAGATGGAGAGTAGAAGGGGCGGGGAAATCCGCATCTGCCGGGATCAGCAGATCGATGATAGTATCTAACTGAGTACGTTCTTCTCTCGTAAACTGGTTTGGCACCTTGTGCGAGGGCAAAGACTCGTGTAGAACCATCTCTTTCATGAAATCTCCTTGTCGATAGAAGGACACAGTGGGGAAACAGTTTCTTACCTAATGGTATCACAGCCACAAATAGGTTTCAACCGATATAAGGGCCTTAAACGGGGTACCCCATATTTCCTAACCCCTTTGACAGGCCGTATGAATCGTGCAATTCTGTTTTTACACAAGTATTTGTAAAGGCGCGAAGTCAACAAACAGGCACAATTTGTATCTATATAAGGAAGGGACCATCCATGCGTTGTCCTCGTTGTAGTTTTGAAGGAGAGGCAGTAGAGGGTGGTTGTGCGCGTTGTGGATATGGTCGTAAATCAAAGGCCATGGAAGTAGCGAGCAGGGGAAAAGAAGTGCAGAACAAAGACAATCAGAGAGCCGTTTCCCGTCCTGTTGCTGTAGCGGTCAGTACATTAGGGAGAGGAATGGCATTGCGGCAGGGGCGTTATCGTGTTGTGGAGCAAATATCTTTGCCCAGGAACCAGCAAGATCAGGGAACGGCCTGGCTTGCTACAGACGCGCAGGCCTCTAATCGTTATGTCTTGATCCGTGAAGTTGTGCCACAGACTGAAACGGAGAATAAAGAGCAGGTAGTCAGAGGAATTGCCCAGAGATTTGCTGAGCTTGGAAAGCATCCAGGTTTTCCTGGAGTTGTAGACATGTTTGGGGAGCGTAATTCCTACTATATCGTGTACCAATATATAGAAGGCCGCAGTCTCGCGAATTTCCTAAAGGACCGAGGGGGATTTTTACCTGAGGCATTAGTTGTTGATTATGGAATTCAGCTTTGTGATATTCTACTACGACTGGAAGAGCAGCAACCGGTTCTCATTCATGGAGCGATCAATCCCGACACAATTATTATTTCACCTGACGGTAAGCAAATTTATTTAATTTTGACCCCGCCATTTTTACCTACCGCCACAGATGGTGTAAAAGCGACAGCGTGGTACCACGCCCCAGAACAGATTGAGGGTAAGGTCAGTAGTGCCTCAGATATTTACGGACTGGGGGCCACCCTATATAGTGAGGTGACTGGGTTTGATCCTCGTGAGCATATGGCGTTTTTCTATCCGCCAGCGCGGAGTGTCAACCCCCTCATTTCGACGCGCCTGGAGAAGATCCTGAAGAGGGCACTGACCAATAATGTCAGACGACGGTATGAGAACCCCGCCATCCTGCGAGAGGAACTACAAACGTTATCGCGGCTCTCAACAGCGGATGCGGGACCAGTATTACTTGGTCCGGGTCAGCAGCAGCGTCAGATCCAAAAGCGCTTAAGCCAGAGAAGGGCACGCTCGGCGATTATGATGACGGGAATTACACTTCTGTCTCTCATCTTCTTAATTAGTGGGATCTCTCTTGCCGTAGCCCAGAGCCCGGTCACGCGCTTAACGCCAGTGGACACAGCCGCCGCGACAGCGCAACGGCAAGCAAACGATGAGATCCGCAAGAAAAATCTACAAAAATTGCAGGGTTTACTTCTTAATGAAGCCACAATATACAAGAACTTGGGATATGGCCTGAGCAATGGAAATATCATTTTTGACCTTGCCTCACCTTCAAAACCGGTCAAGAACAAAAACCTGAAGACCTGCACAAACACGCTGGATTGTAAAAAAGTGGCGGCAGATTTCGTGAAAGAGCAAGATTATGAGACGGCTATTAGCTATTTAGATGGTGTTCTAGCCGTAGATCCATCTGATCCAGAAGCCTTAATTTATCGAGAGAACCTGCGCATCCTGAGCAGCCGTCAGCCGACAGTTACCGTAATTTACGGCGTGAACTACAACGCAACAGGAAACGATTTAAAAGTTCAAAAGGATCAACTGCGTGGAGCTTATCTTGCTCAATTTATGATTAATCAGTCTGGAAATCTGCCAAACGGGCTTCAAATGAGCGTGGAGTTAGCGAATGTAGGTAGTACAGATATCAATGCCGCTGGGCAGCTTTTCAGCATTATTCAGCAACGAGTAACAGTCACAAATAATGTTGAGAATATCGTGGGAATTGTAGGGTGGCCCACACCGGAGCAGGCCTATCAAGTTCGGAATAATGCTCAGAATCTAAACTTGCCAATGATCTCCGCCACATCCTCAAACCTGCTGAGCGATACCTCAGCAGCGTTACTCAATATCATCCCATCCTATCAAGCCCAGGGTCAGACGCTAGGAAGAATTGCCACTGATCGCTTGAAAGGCAGAAAGATCCTGCTATTCATTGACAAAAACAGCCAGCCCAGCCTGAATCTTGGAAGTGCTGTTCAGAGTAGTTTACGGGGAAAAGTAGATAGTCTTGTGGTTGTCAACTTTACCACGGGCGTCACCGACCAGGCTGCATTTGGGCAATTAATTCAGCAGAACATTGGGAGCCAGCCAGACCTGATCATCTCAGCGGGTACAGATATTGATGCGGAGCGTCTGACGCATGGTCTTAATGATTACGCAGCCGTACGTCCAACGGATCAGGTCCTGGCAAATCTAAATGTATTGAGTGGTAGTATCGATGGTACCTCGCATATCCTGGGAGCCAGTGGCTCAAAGGCGATAACAGAGCAGCCAACGGACCTGAAAAGACTAAGCTTTATCACCTTTGCCGATCCCATTGTGTGGAAATCGACTGGAGGACTGACAGATAAAGAAAATTACTTTGTCTCCATCTGGAAAGGCAACTTCCAAAACTCCAAAAGTGATGGAGACAATCTGCCTGACCCGAATTCAAACTCCCTTCTGGCGTTTGACTCTATTGTCACCATATCACAGGCCATAGATATGCATCCCGATAAGGTCACGCCCGATCTTGTCAAGCAGGCGCTTGTACCAATCGCCAAAGAGGATCAGAGGCTGATTTATCAGGGATTGAGTGGCAAAATCACCTTTACCAATCAGGGATCAGCGAAAGACAAAGCCATGTTCTGGCTCACCATTGACGATGGAAATGTTGTGCGGTACAAAGAAGTCTTTGGTACCTTTCAATAAGCGTTATGCTGTATAAGCGAAAAGAGAGGCCACCCGGTGTGTCACATATGCCGGGTGGTCTCTCTCTTTATTTCCTGCTATGATTTCTAGCGGGAATCTCCTGACGGCAAGTATGCAATGTTGGGTAGTGTTGGGAGATCAGTTATATAAAGAGGAGGCATAGGGATGTCAACAAACGGACAGGGGAGAATACTGGCGATCCCCCATGACTGGTATCGACAGATGCGAAAAGAGCAACCTGTCTATTTTGATCCGCGTTTTCAACTCTGGAATATTTTTACCTATGATGAGGCCTTACAAGTGCTTTTGGATCTTGAGACCTTCTCATCGGAGCCCGCTCCGGGGAGTCGTCAGCTGCGCCTTCCCAGCATCTTAGGGATGGATGAGCCGCGCCATCGCAAGCTGCGGGGGATTGTCCAGACGGCCTTTACACCCCGGCATATCGCTCAGTTGGAGCCACGGATCATTGAAGTCACAGATGGGCTGCTGGATCGAGTCGCCGATCAAAGGAAAATGGACGTCATCGCAGACCTCGCGTATCCGTTGCCAATCACGATTATCGCCGAACTGTTAGGAGTGCCACCGGAAGAGCAGGATCTTTTCAAAGATTGGTCCACAACTATGGTCAGCGGCCCCCGCCACACTACCACCCTGCCAGAAGAACGCATCAAAATTGTTCAGCAACTGCAAGCCTATCTGGGGAACAAGTTAGAAGAGCATCGGCGGCAACCGCGAGAGGATCTCATGACGCGTCTGCTGGAGGCCGAAGTCGATGGTGAGCAGCTCAATCAGGAGGAACTGATAGATTTCTGTCAACTATTGCTTGTTGCCGGTTACGAGACCACCGCGAATTTATTGGGCAACGCCTTTGTCTGTTTTGACGAGCATCCCGAAGTTGTCGAGGAGCTGCGAGCGGAGCCTGGATTGATGAAGAGCGCCGTCGAGGAAATTTTGCGGTGTTATCCCTCCGTCTCCGGGGCCGCCCGACTGGCGACCAGAGAGGCAACCATCGGTGGTCAGACGATTGAAGCGAACCAGGCTGTTTCTATCTCGATAGCCTCCGCCAACTATGACGAGAAGCAGTTTCCAGATCCCGAGCGTTTCAACATTCGGCGGGAGCCCAATCGGCATCTCTCATTTGGGCATGGCATTCACTTCTGTTTGGGAGCGCCGCTTGCCCGATTAGAGGCCAGTCTGGCATTAAATCTGGTGTTCAAGAGACTCCGCGATATTCGGAGAGATCCGGAGCAGGAAGTCAAGGCGATTCAAACATTTTTCACCTATGGCGTTGAGAGTTTCCCGGTGACCTTCAAGCCGGCCTGAGAGGGCGGGGATCAATAGAGTTTCTCTTTCGGCGTTGGGCTCCTGGAAGCTGATACAATGCAGGAGAACAATGTAGAAGGAGAGCCCTATGCAACGTCAATTTAGTCTGACTCATACCGTTCGCTACGATGAGTGCGACTGCGATAAACATCTGACACCCGCCGCGTTTGTGCGCTATATGCAGGAGATGGCCTCCCGCGATGGCGAGGATGCCAATCTTGGGGGCGATGGTTTCTGGATCGTCAAAAGGTCTGTGATCGAATTCAGGTCCCCGGTGACGATCCATACACAGCTCCAGCTTAAGACCTATGGGATCGGCTTTACCAGGATTACGGCCCAGCGCGGCTACGAGGCGCGGATCGCCGGTCAGGATGAGCCGGTGATCTCGGCCCGGACCCTCTGGGTCTATGTGGACGCAAAGGGTCGGCCAGCGCGCATGCCGGATGGGACAGCCGAGATCTGGTTTCCCGATGGACCGCAGCCGCAGATCGTCGAAGAGCCCTTTCCATCGGTTCCAGATCAGGAGCCCGAGAGGATCGACACCGGCGTCCGCTTCTCCGAGATCGACCTGATGCGCCATATGAACAATACCGCCGCCATCGAGAAGCTGGATAATGCCGCCTGGGAGGTCTTTGCTCATCACGAGATTACCCCGGATACGGCGCAGTTTGAGCCTCGGGGTTATGATATCGAATATTTAAGCAGCCCCCGCTTTAGGGATCAATTAGAGGTTCAGACCTGGCTGGAGCGATCGCCGGAGCGAGGGCAGGATTTTCTCCGATATCAGCAGATCCTCAAAGATGGGAAAGTGATGGTGAGAGCCAGATCGCGCTGGAACTGGTCGGCCTGATCCGTCGGTGGTCACTCTTTTGGTAAGTGGAAACGTGCCAGAGAGAGAAGATGATTATAAAAGAGGAGATTACGTTTATGTCCAATGCAAATCCACAGCAACGCTACTCGCAGCAAGCGATCAACAAGTTTGTGAGTAGCCATAGAGATCAGATAAAGACACCAGCGTTACCAGCGCAGCAGATTCAACTGGATAGCGTCTTCACCAATACCAGCAAGCCCGCCGGTCCCGTGGATCTCGTCTACTTTTTTGTGGGAGATCAGCAGAAGCCCGCGTTGGGCTTTAAGCAGGTGGATGGTGAGCAGGACGAAGAGACAATGTTTGCGCCCGTTTATGTGGACCCAGAATTGAAATCGGAGTGGGAAAGCGGGATGGGGCGTTAGTAGCCCGGCGGTTTATCCGCCGTTGGACGTGGCACCCGCCATCGTTCCCGCCGACACGGACCCACACGTGGTTCAATCTATGTCCCCTTGTATGGTTCCGTGTTGGACGAAGGGTTGTGCGTCCCTTTACCACGGGTCCACACGTGACCCGATCTACCTCATTCGACCCACCCTCGATTTGCTTCCGTTTCTTCAGAGTCGCGTGTGCGCCTGGTTAAGACGGGGATTGGTCCCGTTGCTATGGGCACGCAGGCGGCCCGATCTACGAATGATGGCAAAGGTGGGGG
>CAXTTV010000226.1:0-7337 GCA_964247295.1 uncultured Ktedonobacteraceae bacterium
GTCCGGCGCGGGAGGCCCGCCTCGCGAAGCGGGCGCTACGACTCCGCCCGCAGTATCTCCCCGACCCCATGGCGCTCCGCGTCCGATGCGGCACGTCTTCGCGATGCTCGACGGGCCGTCCTACCCCGCGTCTACGGGCCCTTTTCTGCCCTATGCGCAATGGGCCGTCCCACGCCGCGTCCACGGGCCCTTTTCTGCCCGATGCTCGACGGGCCGTCCTACGCCATTCGACCACGATTGTTTATGATTCTGGACTGTGGGTGTTCCCCGAAAGAATTCTTCATGATTTAACTTGCTCTTAACAATACGATAAATATATAATGATATAGTTTGCTCTGTGTGAACATTTAACACTATCTGTCCAATTTGATTGTTTTCTTGATATTATTCACAACCAGAAGAAATTTCCCTGAACTATGGCCTGAATACGCCTGTTCTATCCGTTCGTTCTTGATAGGAGGCAGGCTGAGAGCTTCTCTGTTCATGGTTTTTTCTTGCCTTGCCGATTGATGAATTATACCTGTTCGCTAAAAAAATGATTTTCCACCCTTTCTGGTGTAATCCGCTCCACACTGTGTCTTTTGTATGCTCTGCTATTGAAAAAGGAGAGACGGGACAGTTTTATGCACTCACCTATTTTGCGCTCCACAAAGCGCGTCTCACGCCTGATGGCGCTGGCGTCAATGCTGACGCTGGTTCTGGGCACAAGTATCTTTGGCAACCCTACCTCGGCCCAGGCGGCCCAGGATGCGAACAAAGATTGTAATCTTGCCAATGGTGTAAAACACGTTATTCATATCCAATTTGATAATGTCCATTTTCGCCGCGATAATCCCAATGTGCCTTCTGATCTTGAACAGATGCCTACCCTGCTGAACTTTATGAAGCAGAATGGCACGATGCTGACCGATCATCATACACCCCTGATCGCGCATACCGCGACCGACATTTTGACGACCCTAACCGGTGTCTATGGGGATCGCCACGGGATGCCGATCAGCAATAGCTACCGCTACTTTAATCCCAATGGAACTACCAATCCGGCCTCGTCCTTCGCCTACTGGACAGACCCGGTGTACGATTTCACGAATCCCGCCGGCGGCCCGACCGATACCAGCTACAATATGATCACAAAGGGCGGCAAGAATACTCCTGCTCCCTGGGTGCCGTATACCCGCGCCGGCTGTAACTTTGGCGCGATCTCCAGCGCCAACACAATTCTAGAGAACATCGGCACAGATATCCCGACCGTCTTCGGTGCCAATTCTCCGGAGCAGGCCGAGGCCAAAGCCGATCCCAATCAGGCGACCGCTGATTTTGTGGGTCTGGGCGTTCACTGCGCGAAAAACAACACCCTCTGTGCCAATGGTCAGCAGGATCGCCTGCCCGACGAGCCCGGCGGCTATACCGGATATAAAGCCCTGTTCGGTAATAAGTACATGGCTCCGGCGGTCAGCAATGGGCCGATCACCAACCTGGATGGCAAGGTTATTGCCAGCGATAAGGGTAATGTCGGTTTCCCCGGCTTTGATGGCATGAGCGCCAGCAATTCTCTGGCGTATGTCGCACAGATGCAGGAGCATCATGTGCCTGTCACCTATGCCTACATCTCGGATGCCCATGACAATCACGCGGGTCAGGGTGCCTATGGACCTGGTCAGGCTGGCTATGTCTCGGCCCTGAAATCCTATGATGACGCCTTCTCCAAGTTTTTTACCCGCCTGTCAAAGGACGGGATCAATCGCAACAACGCCCTGTTCGTATTCACTTCGGACGAGAACGATCACTTTGTGGGTGGCGCGCCCAATCCAGCCAACTGTAACGGCCTGACCATTCCCTGTACCTACGACAAGATTGGTGAGATCAACCTGAACGTCACCGGCCTGCTGGCTCAGCAGGGGGTAACAACACCATTCAAGGTACACGCCGATTCGGCTCCCAACTTCTACATCGATGGTAACCCGGCGCGGACCTCCGCCACGGCCAGAAATCTTGAGCGCGCCGTTGGCAATCTTCAGGTCACCAATCCCTTAAGCAACAAGACCGAGAAGATCACCAACTATCTGGCAGATCCCGTCGAGTCGAAGCTGCTGCACATCCAGGCGGCTGATGCGGCTCGCAATCCCAACTTCACTCTTTTCGCGAAACCCGATTATTATGTGAACACTGGTGCTCCGAACTGTACGGCGGCCTGTGTCACCGAGCCTCCAGCCTTCGCCTGGAACCATGGCGATGTCTCGCCCGACATCAACGTCACCTGGCTGGGACTGGTCGGCCCTGGCATCCAGCACAAGGGCGTCGTCAACAACGTCTGGACCGATCACACCGATATTCGCCCGACCGAGCTGGCGCTGCTGGGTCTGAAGGACGACTACATCCAGGATGGTCGTGTGATCCTTGAGGTCACCAACGAGAAGGCCCTGTCCCCGGCCCTGCGCAAGAACCGCGTCGAGCTCCTGCTGCTCGGAGCGCTCTACAAGCAGATCAACGCCCCCGTTGGGCAACTGGGGCTGGACAGTCTGAAAGTCTCGACAAAGGCCCTGGAAAGCAACACAGCCAACGACAAGACCTACAACGATCTTGAAGGGAAGCTGACAAAGATTACAGATCAGCGGGACGCCCTGGCCGGGAAGATCCGCCAGAGCCTCTACAACGCCGAATTTGGCACGAAATCGGTCGATCAGAAGCAGGCGGTGAGCTTGATCAAAGACGCGACCGTGCTACTGTTACAGGTGCACGCGCTCAGCAAATAATCTTAGATCATCAATCGAATAGGCTAACTGGGAATGGACCCTCATCCATTCCCGGTTTTTTTTATATAAAAGGGGAAAGGCATCTCAAAGGGTCCTGGAGAGCAAGCAAGCCATGTAGGGGAGCTGCTTGCGAACTCTGTTGGGAAATTCCCGCCACCCTTGCCATCGTCGGTAGATCGGGTCACGTGTGGACCCGTGGCAAAGGGTATCGCTCCCGTTCCTCTCAGCCGACGCATGCGTCTCAGGGGAACGGAACGATGGTCCGCCCTCGGCTATGGCACCCGCCATCGTTCCCGTCACCATCGCCACACACGTGGGTGGACCTTGGATGTTTTGGCTTCCGACGAAGGGTGGTGGGTCCCCTCTCCACGGGTCCACACGTGACCCGATCTACCTCATTCGGCCCCACCCTCGATGTGCTTCCCATTCCTTTGGAATTTCTCAACAGAGTCGCAAGCAGCTCCCCTACGGCGTTCGTGGCGTCCGTCCTCATTTGTGCGCGGCAAGGTACGCATAGCCGAGAACAGATCACAGATGGCCTATATAGCGTCCACTTTGTCGTTTCGAGCGTGTAAGAAATAGATATCTGCTTTACGTCCGATATCCTTATTGAGTGCCTGGCTATTTCTTTTTTTATAGAAAAAGGAGCTAAACATGTCTTTTATTGGTTCAACAGGTCGTTTATTGCTATCAGGTATCTTTATTTCCGGGGGCTCCAGCGCCTTCTTGCAGCCGGGGGGCCGACCAAAAGCGGTGGAGAAAGCGGGAATCCCTGCCCCTCACCAGGCGGTATTGCTAAATGGAGCGGCAATGACGATTGGGGGAGCTGCGATCGCAACCGGCATTTTTCCCAAGCTGGCCTCGATAGGGCTAATCGCATCGTTAATTCCCACCACGCTGGTTGGGCATGCCTTCTGGAATGAGAAGGACCCGCAGGCGATGGCGATGCAGCGCATCCAATTTCTCAAGAATCTAGGATTGATCGGCGGCCTGCTGCTAATCCTGCAAGAAAAGGATTAAAGGAGGAACCGTCTTCCTGAGATCTCAATAGGACCGTAGAGGGGTCACTTGCGACGCTACGATACTTTCCCACTTACATACAACGAGAGGCCGCCTTCGCAAGCAGCCTCTCGTGAAAAATGTATACTTCGATGCGAGATCGGGTTTAGCCCACGCTCCCAGACATCTCAAGCTGGATCAGGCGGTTGAGCTCGACCGCATACTCCATCGGTAGCTCCTTGGTGATCGGCTCGATAAAGCCATTCACGATCAGGGAGTAAGCCTCGGACTCATCCAGACCCCGGCTCATCAGGTAGAAGAGTTGATCCTCACCAACCTTCGAGACGGTCGCCTCGTGTCCAATCTCCGTCTGGTTCTCCTCGACACGGATCGTTGGATAGGTATCCGTTCGAGCGTTCTCATCCAGTAGGAGAGCATCGCATCGGACGCTTGACTTAGTGTGGTGGGCACCCTTATTGATGCGAACCAGACCACGATATGAGGCACGCCCCGTCCCTTTCGAGACCGACTTCGAGAGGATCTGCGAGGTCGTATGAGGGGCCAGATGGGTCACCTTCGCGCCCGCATCCTGGTGCATACCATCGTTGGCGAAGGCCACCGAAAGGATATCGCCACGCGCGCCTGGCTCCATCAGCAGGACCGCCGGATACTTCATGGTCACCTTGGAACCCAGGTTCCCATCAACCCACTCCATCGTCGCGTTACGATAGGCAGCCGCGCGCTTGGTCACCAGATTGTACACATTCTTCGACCAGTTCTGGATCGTCGTGTAGCGGACGCGAGCGCCCTCTTTAATAACGATCTCGACGACCGCGCTATGCAGGCTATCAGAGGCATAGGTAGGGGCGGTACAGCCCTCAACGTAGTGAATATAGGAGTTCGGCTCCGCGATAATCAAGGTGCGCTCAAACTGTCCCATATTCTGGGCATTGATGCGGAAGTAAGCCTGAAGAGGGATCTCCACCCGGACACCCGCCGGTACATACACGAAGCTACCACCGCTCCAGACCGCGCTATTCAATGAAGCGAACTTATTATCGGAAGGCGGGATCACCGTACCAAAGTATTCTTTAATCAGATCGGGATACTGGCGAAGGGCCGTATCCATATCCGTAAAGATCACACCCAGCTTCTCAAGATCCTCACGAACCTTATGATAAACAGCCTCGCTCTCGTACTGAGCCGTCACACCGGCGAGATATTTGCGCTCGGCCTCAGGAATACCCAGGCGGTCAAACGTCTCCTTGATCTCAGCGGGAACATCTTCCCAGGTGCGGCCCTGCTCCTGAACCGGCTTAATATAATAATAGATATCGTTGAAATCGATGCCCGACAGATCAGCTCCCCAGGTTGGCATTGGTCGCTTCTCAAAAAGCGCAAGGCTTTTGAGGCGGAAATCGCGCATCCACTGGGGCTCGCCTTTCATCTCGGAGATCTTCTCGACGATGGCTCTATCCAATCCCTTCTCGGACTTAAAGGCATAATTCTCTTTTACATGGAAACCAGCCTCATACGTCTGCTGGTTCTCAAATGCAGTACTCATTGCGATCTCCTGTGCTGGCTTCTCTGATCGTAATCTATGTGCCAGAAAGCCATCTGCTTTACTGCTTAATTCTTACTTGGTAACTCGGATTTACAACCGTATTATAAGATTTCTGAATAGACTTGTCAAGATAAGAAGCAAGCCGCAACGGGGCTTTTCCATTCGCGGGAAGAGGCTGAGTCTTTCACGGCAGAGACGAAAGGGAACGGGAAGCGGAGACGGCAAAGTGTACGAAACATCATGCTCTATCGAACACCACAGCCTATGAAAACTGTTTCCAGAAGACTCGGCTGGGAAAAAGAAAAGAGGTTTCTCTACAGAGAAGGGAACTCGAATGAGGTAGGTCGGGTCACGTGTAGACTCGTGGGAAGTGGATTTGATCCTGTCACCATCGCTACACACATGGGTGGGGCGC
Source organism: uncultured Ktedonobacteraceae bacterium (assembly GCA_964247295.1). Classification (GTDB taxonomy): domain Bacteria; phylum Chloroflexota; class Ktedonobacteria; order Ktedonobacterales; family Ktedonobacteraceae; genus CAXTTV01. The sequence continues at coordinate 5,732 of CAXTTV010000226.1, forward strand.
TCCACTTCCCATGCTGATCATCTTCGTAGCACCATGGGAGGCGAACCATCTCCGTAAGCAAGCGACTCTGTTGGGAAATTCCCGCCACCCTCGCCATCGTCCGTAGATCGGGTCGCGTGCGACTCTGTTGGGAAATTCGGAGAAAGATCAAAGAAGGCCCATGGACGTGGCGTAGGACGGCCCGTTGCGCATCGGGCAGAAAAGGGCCCGTAGACGCGGCGTAGGACAGCCCGTCGAGCATCGCGAAGACGTGCCGCATCTGGCGTGGAGGGCCATTCATTCGGGATGTGGGACCGTGTTTCATCGAGACGTTCATCGCCTGCTTTTCTCAAAGGCTTGATCCCAGCATCACTATTTGTTTGACGAATGGGCGCGGCTGGATTATGCTCTGGTAAAGATGCTTTTTGTTAATATATGTACGCTTGCTGCACAGGGATGAGAGATGAGTAACCCGATTTTTATTATTCCGCCCGTGATCAATTTAATTGTGATCGGGCTGTTCGCGGGCGTGGTGTTGCGCCAATACCTTCAGAAGCGTCGGCCCCACCAACTTTACTGGTCGGTCGGGCTGATCATGGCCTTTATCGCGACGGCGGCCTATCTGGCGATGCTCGCGGCTGGCCCTATAACTCACGCGGGCGTCATTCTCTTCCGCTTCTACTATATTCTGGGTGGGGCCCTGATGCCGGCGTGGCTTGGGTTGGGCAGTCTGGCCCTGGTGAGTAGCCAGAGGATCGTCAAAAGCTGCCTGACCCTCCTCTACCTCCTCAGCTTCCTGGCAATCGCCTTTATTTGCGCGGCCCCCATCGACATGCATCAACTGGGACTGATCGCCGGCACGCCCGGAACCGGTATTCTGCACTCCCCTCTGGCAACAGTCTTTATCGCCACCTTGAATACATTAGGCGTCCTCGGTGTGGCCGGGGTCGCGATCTACTCCGGTTATAAGCTCTATAGAAAACAGGTCAGCACCGGCAACTTTACCACCATCAATCTGCTGAAAGCCAACATCTATATTCTGGCGGGGGCGATCCTCAATGGCGCGGCTGGCACCCTCGCACGGGTGCTCGGCCTGCAAAGCCTGTTCTGGCTGATCATGGCGATCGGCTGGATCGTCTTCTTCTGGGGCGTCCTGCTCACGGGAAAACGCACAAGCATCATCCTCGCAACCGCGAAGAAGCAAGCCATAATTATAACAGATCCACAGGTTCAAAACACAGCGAATTCTCAAGCTCAGATGCGTCAGGCCCCGACAGATGCGATATCCTCTTATAATTCGACTATAAGAAACACTCAATCGAGTGCACCTTTGATGGATACATCGGTTGAGGACGTTGAGGTGACCGCAGAGGATCACAGTTTGAGATCTGAGGGGGAACGCGAGATCCTTCGTGTTCTGGAGGGGACGGATCTGCTTTTTGTAACCGGTGGGCAGATCGACCTGGGAGGGGTGCGGTACGAGATTTCGGGGAATGGATTTTTAATTTGTCGCGAGGGCCATTGGGGCCTGTTAATTATAGACGATCATCAAGAGAATGGGCAGCACCAGCGGGATCGAAGGATGCGCACCCACGGCCTGAGGGTGATTGAGCATTATAGCGCGGAG
>CAXTTV010000227.1:0-7292 GCA_964247295.1 uncultured Ktedonobacteraceae bacterium
GTATTAATCACTGCTTCCAATTGTTTCACCGAAGAAGCAAACACCTTCATAATAAAACAATCGCTTCCAGTGACGCGGTGGCACTCTACGATCTCAGGTATTGAGGTTACGACTGTATCAAGTTGTCGATAGGCCTCTCCTGTGAGCGTCAGACGAATAAAGGCCGTGATTGGCAACCCAACCTTTTCCGCATCGATCTTGGCCGCATAGCCTTTAATGATCTCCGCTTCCTCTAATTTCCGTACCCTCTCAGCAACGGCTGGCTGCGACAGCCCAATTCGCCGTCCTAACTCGCTTAATGAGACCCGTCCGTCATTTTGTAGTTCTTGAAGTAGTTTCCACTCAATATCGTCGATATCTACCTGTTTTTTCAAAGCTTTATCATCCTTTTCTTTTGAATTTCAACCTTAAACCGCCAAATCCTTTTGAATTTCTCATTCCAAAACTCCACAGGGGATTGTATCATTTTCTTATGAAAAAGCAACTTTTCTCTCTTCACATACCAGCAAGAAAAGGATACCGTATCTCTGGTACCACTCTGGCGGTCGCCGTTTCCTTGCTTGCGGTATATCTTATCTGGGGATCAACTTACCTTGGCATTCGCTTCGCGTTAAGAAGTTTTCCACCATTGATGCTTACAGGCATCCGCTTCTTCATTGCTGGTGTAATCCTCTACCTTTTTCTCAGGGGGCGTGGTGTAGCCTCCCCCTCAAGATCACAATGGTTCAAGTCAGGTATTGTTGCGGCACTGTTAATGGGTGTTGGTACGGGAGGCGTCTCTGTCGCGGAGCAGTACGTTTCTTCGGGGATCGCGGCTCTTGTCATTTCGACGGTGCCGCTCTGGACGGCCCTGTTCGCCGGGATATGGGGAAGATGGCCTCGATTCATTGAGTGGGGAGGCATCGTTCTCGGTTTTGTCGGAGTCGGGATACTCAGTTTTGAAGTCGGCATCCATACTAATCCGGCTGGTATCCTGATTTTACTTTTGTCAGCGATAAGCTGGGCCGGTGGATCAGTATGGAGCCGTCACCTCTCTTTGCCCTCGGGCCTGATGGGGAGCGCGGCGGAGATGCTCATCGGGGGAGCATTGCTTCTACTGGCAAGTATAGTATTAGGGGAACGAATAGTATTTCCAATTACTCCATCTTCTTTGAGTGCTCTGGCTTTCCTGATCGTATTTGGATCACTCATTGTATATAGCACTTACATGTATCTTCTCTCTCATGTTCATCCCACCCTCGCGACAAGCTACGCCTATGTAAACCCGGTTGTCGCTGTTGGATTGGGTGCCTGGCTTTTAGGAGAGCACGTAACGCCCAACGAGCTGCTCGCCCTTGTGATTATTCTATTTAGTGTCGGTTTCCTTGCATGGGGCCAACAGAAAGCAAACAAAGATAAAATATAACACCTCCTTAGATGATAAATCATACACGTGTTAGATACAGGCAGCGCTAAGCTGGTTAATAGTGAACGCCGCTGGTCGGGCATGCGCGAGGGAAGCCTCACGAAAATTTCGGAGGATCGCGTCCATAGCTTCGGGAACCGAATCGTAGATCTGGCAACGTTTATCATCGTTAATCAGATCGCAGATAACCCGCATCGGATAGCCCAGACCGCAAAGGTACACCTGGCTAGCCTTCCTCCCGCACACATTAATTCCTCGAATTAATGAACTCCACCCCATAGAGTCGACAAAGCTCACTCCACTAAGATCTACAACGGCATGGACATTCGCCGGGATAAGATGAAACATATTCTCCACCTGTGTGGATCGGTAGGCGTCGATTCTTCCAGTAAGCTCAGAGATCCCCGCGATTTTCAAATTTGAAGCCCACATATGTAGTATTCCCTTTCTATTTTCCGTCATTGACATTATCAGGCTAGATTTATATATCTCATAATATCTATTCGGACCTTCTTAGAAAATCTTAAGGTATTCTCAGGAGATTTTCAGAAATCTTAGAAAAGTCTCTCAACATTATAAAAAATAGCCTTTTTTAGTTGTAGATGATACTATTTCGGTTGAAAAACGTGGAATAAAGAGTAGGGCTTAATCGTTTTGATATATATAAGCTTTTTTTGCTGCCAGGGAAACCTGAAATTCTTTGTAGGGGGTACCGTATGAATGCATTCGTGATTATGCTTTTAATGGCGGCGATCGCGATAACCGTGATTGGCCTTCTGCTTTCACCGGGCCGTCAGGCACCACCTGCACAGATCTCAAATAGATCAGAAAGAAAAGGCCAGAGAAGCCTTGCGCCGCAGCCCATCAGAGGGAAAGCAACACAGCGCCTGGCTCGCCCGACCCCGGCTCCAGCAACCGTAAAGCTGAAGCCGATCGCGAAAGCGCGACGATCCGCTTCACCTGGAACAGCGCCGAGGCCAGTCTCTCGAAGCAGGAGAAAACGATCTGGCTATCAGGTTGCTCTCGGCATGAACAATCTCGCATATTCCTGGAAAGGGATCGTGGTTCTGCTCGCAGTGGTGATTATCAGTGGTCTGGCCTGTTTGAACCAGTTCGCCTCATCTCATGGACTGATAGGAATTATGCCATCCCCTCTGGACGCGGCAGTTGCCAGTATGAACAAAGCCTCAAATAGTGGGACAGCCGCAGCCAGCCTTCAGCGGCTCAGTCAATTGGATCGCAATCAGTATGAGACCGAGGTTCAATACTCTACCTGGGCCGTTTCTACCTGCTCGGCTGCATCGATGACAATGGTTATGAACTCTTATGGACACAACTATCGGGTCGCAGATGTGCTGAAAGTTGAAAGTGGCTTGCACGAGATCACTCCAGACCAGGGGTTATTGGAGGATGTCGGCATTGCTCGGACCGCTGATCAACTAGGCTTTGACGCCGATTGGGGCCATGATAAGAACCTGGATCGCATCGTCAACGTTGCGAATGGGGGGAAACCGGTGATCGTGAATTTTCCACCAGGGCGCAATCCACATTTTCCCGGCGGTCATTTCCTGGTTTTGAGAGGAGGAGACGACTCCATGGTGAAGCTTGCCGACTCCTCCTCCATGAACTATACTCAGATGTCGCACGCGAATTTTCAGCGTTATTGGGGTGGCTATTACGCCATTCTCACACCCAAAGCCTGAGCTCGTCTAGATCTTCGCGATTGGAAACTGGATCTCTGTAACATAACTTTCATCATCCTGACGAACCGGCTCAGAATTTGAGAGATAGAGCTCACGTGTCGGGCCTATGATGCGGTACCCATTGGTTTCCAACCATTTAGGGAAAACATCGTAGGCTTGGTTCAAAGTGGCATAGGAGCCATGATGCACCACGCAGGCCATCGTCGCGCCGGGAAGCTCATAGACCTTCACCCGATCAGTCGCCGGGACCGGTGATTTAAGGTACGAGATTGCCTCAGCATCGACGTCTGTGGTCTTGTAGCCCTCATCGTGCCAGATCGCGAGCCCCAGGCCACCGGCCTTAAATTGGCTCAGATACGTATAGAGCTCCCCCATGATCATGCCAACCTGATTATAGGTCGGGACAATATCGCGAATAGAGGCCACCAGTTGGGGCACCACCTGTTTGATCCTGACTTCGTATGTAGTCATAGTCTCCTCCTGCTCAATCCTTTTCAAACGTTCCTCAATCTGTAGTAGACGATCCTGTTCCAGAAGCACGCGTTGCTGAACCTCAGCCTGTTTTAGTCGAAACATCCCTCGAAGCTGTTCGGCAGAGAGACCCTCATCCAGAACTCGCATAATCTGGTCCAATGAGAACCCCAGGTCCTTCAGGGCCAGAAGCCGATGAAGGCGTGGGATCTGCTCCGCCGAATAGTAGCGATAGCCGCTCTCGGGATCAACAGAGAGGGGTCGGAGCAAACCCTTTTCGTCATAGTAGCGGAGCGCCGTAATCGGGACTTTGCTCAGCTTCGAGAAATCTCCAATCGCGAACAATCAAACACCTCCTTTTTTGTGATAGTAGATTGCCTCAACTCCTGTTATCGTTGGCAATCACTTACATAGAACAGGATACAGTCTCCAGTAACTTGAGAGTCAAGCACTTTAACGAGCAATTTGATAGAGTAAAGAAAACGATCGAAATGGTTCCAGCCTTGACAAATGACCATAGGTCAATTATAATTGACTTGCGGTCATTTGAAGTGGTATGGAAAGGGATAGAGATCGGATGGGTACGCGGAATGTGCGACGAGCGATGCGTGATGAGCAGAAAGAGGAGCGCAGGCAAGCGATCCTGGATACAACGTGGACACTTTTTCAGACCACGACATATGAGGCATTAACGATTGTAGATGTGGCGAACGCACTTGGTCTGGCGAAGGGAACGATCTTTCTGTACTTTAAAACCAAAGAAGGGCTTTTTTTGGCACTTGTAGAGCAGCAGCTTGAGATCTGGTTTGCCAGAGTTGATGCTCGGCTAATAGAGCTCCGAAGTGGATGTACAATATCGCAGATCGTGCAACTATTTGCGGAAGAATTAGAAGCGCAGCCGGCTCTGGTTCGACTTCTGGCGATTCTGCACACTCTGTTAGAGCAGAATATTGATCTGCCAACGGCAGTGCAGTTTAAACACATGTTGCGGGGGCATTTCGAGGAGACAGGGGTATTGTTAGAGCAGTGTCTGCCGTTTCTAAAGATAGGACAGGGGGCTCATTTGCTCTTGCAATGTCACGCCCTGGTGATCGGACTCTGGCACCTTTCTGACCCGGCTCCTGTAGTTCAGCAGGCGCTACAGGAGCCGCAACTAGAAGTCTTTAAACTGCATTTTACCCAAGAATTTATTCTAGCTGTACAGGCGTTGTTGTATGGCTTAGAGCATATTAAACAAAATCTACAGGAGTATGATATAGGATGAAATACTTTGTAACCGGAGCCACCGGCTTCGTGGGTGGCAATGTAGTGCGTCAACTTGTCGGGGGAGGGCATGAGGTTATCGCGGTCGTGCGCAATCCCGCGAAGGCTCAAGAGCTTGGCAAGCTGGGTATCACCCTTCATCAAGGGGATGTCACTGATAAAGAGAGCATGCGTGCACCGATGCAAGGAGTAGACGGTGTATTTCATATCGCCGGCTGGTACAAAGTTGGCGTTAAAGATAAAAGCGAAGGCGAAAAGATTAATATTCAGGGGACGCGCAACGTTCTAGAGCTAATGCGTGATTTGGGGATTGCTAAGGGCGTTTATACCAGCACCCTGGCCGTCAACTCGGATACTCATGGCAAGCTCGTTGACGAAAGCTATCATTATAGTGGTCCCTTCTTGAGCGAGTATGATCGTACCAAATGGGTTGCTCACTACGAGGTAGCCGATCCCATGATCAAAGCTGGTCTGCCGCTGGTCATTGTCCAGCCGGGCCTGATTTATGGGCCGGGCGATACCAGCAGTGCGCGCACCACATTTATCCAGTACCTGCAACGAAAGTTGCCAGTGATTCCCGCGAAAACCGCCTATTCCTGGGCGCACATCGCAGACATTGCGCGGGGCCACATTCTCGCGATGGAGAAAGGGAAAGCTGGCGAGGACTATATTATCGCCGGTCCCACCCATACGTTTGTAGACGCCATGAAGATTGCCAGTGACATTACCGGAATTCCCATGCCCAAAGTTGTCTCCCCTGATCTCTTAAAAGGGGCCTCGGCTGTTATGGGAGTGGTTGAGAAGGGGATCTCGGTCCCTGAATCCTATAGTTCCGAGTATCTGCGAGTCAGCGCTGGCGTCACCTATATTGGAAGCAACGCCAAAGCCGTACGTGAGCTGGATTATCATCCGCGTTCCCTGGAAGAAGGGTTGGCCGAGACGCTGCATCATGAGATGAAATTGTTGGGGATGAAGTAATATGGCTTCTACATTTCTTATGTATGGCGCAACCGGTTATACCGGTGAACTGATTGTGCGCGCCGCTGTCAAGCAGGGTCTCCGTCCGATTCTGGCCGGTCGTACAGAGCTTCCTCTTCGCAAATTAGCAGGTGAACTTGGCCTGGATTACCGGGTCTTTGGTCTGGATAAGATCGCCGATGTAAAGGAAGGATTGGCGGATGTACAGGCCGTCCTTAACAGTGCCGGGCCATTTACCTTCACAGCCCGCAGGCTGGCAGAAGGGTGCATTGCAACGGGTGCGCACTATCTGGATCTCGCGGGCGAGGTGCCCGAGTTCCAAGATATGGCTGCGAGAGATGCAGAGGCCAGAGCCGCCAATGTTATGCTCCTGCCTGGTGTCGGCTTCGGCGTTGTGCCATCGGATTGTCTGGCTCTGCACCTGAAGCAACGCCTACCATCGGCGGATACGCTCTCACTGGCCTTTCACGCCATGGGTGGAGTCTCCGCTGGAACGCTTGTCAACCTGATGAAGGACCTGCCACACAAAGGGGTAGTGCGTCAAGATGGGAACCTGATCCCCGCACGGGCCGGATCTGAAACACGCACCATCACCTTCGAACAGGGAACATTCAAAGCCGCCACCAATCCCTGGCGGGGAGATCTCTTTACCGCCTACTATAGCACCGGGATTCCCACCATCAAGACCTACACCGTCTTTCCAGGCGCATTGCGTGGACTGATGGCCGTTAGTGGGCCGTTGGGAGGAGTTCTGGGTTCAGCCCCTGTTCAGGACCTGCTAAAGCGGCAGGCGCAGAGGCAGCCGGCTGGACCATCTGAACAAGAGAGGGCGCAGGGACGGACTCTGCTGTGGGGAGAAGTCACAGACCACAGCGGCCAGAAGGCCATCTCACGGCTGATCGGTCCCGAAGCCTATGACTTTACCGTCATTACCGCCCTGGCCGTTGTGGATCAGGTCCTCAAAGGAAACATCCAGACGGGATTTCATACCCCGGCCCAGGTTTATGGGGCCAATTTTGTCACCGGAATGCCCGGCGTCACCTTAAGCGACGAATAGTGAAAACACAAGAAAGAGAAAAAAATGATTGTAATCGCAGGAACCGCTACCGTCAAACCCGAGAAATGGGAAGAGGCTGCTCAGCGGGCTCAGAAAATGTCTCAGGCCACCGAGGCTGAACAGGGATGTATCAGCTATCGCTTTTATGTCCGGCCCGAGGATCGCAACACCTTCTTCATCTTTGAAGAGTGGGAGAACCAGGAAGCTCTGATGCGCCACTTCCAGGCCCGCCACTTTCAGGAATTTGGAGCGTATCTCTCCTCAGTAGTCACCACACCTCCCAACATCAAGCGGTACGTCGTCTCCGAGTCCGCCCCATTGTAAACGGTAAAACGACCGTCGTTATCAATGTATTACAAGCATGAGTCATCCCGAATTTTGATACCGTTGGCGAACCCTTCAAACTAGCTCGCTA
>CAXTTV010000228.1:0-7190 GCA_964247295.1 uncultured Ktedonobacteraceae bacterium
GTAACAAGGTCAGGTAGCCGGCTCCACTGCGCTTCATACTAGTGATAACTGCTCTTGTTGCCTCCGGCTCGTGGATCGTGTCCGCATCGGTAAAGTACAGGTATTCTCCTCTGGCTTCCTGAGCCAGTTGGTAGCAGGCAAAGTTTTTCCCGCCCCAGCCCTCTGGTAGCTTTTTGCCTTGGATCAGTCGTAGTCGACCCGTATAGAGAGGCGGAAGCTCCATGATAATCCTTTTGACAATCTCCGCAGTAGCATCGCTACTATGATCATCCAGGACCAGCACCTCTAGAGGTTCATAATCTTGAGCGACAAGCGAACGGACGCAAGCCTCGATATTTTGAGCCTCATCGCGCGCCGGCACTAGAACGGACAGGAGCGGTAGGTCCGCTGGATCTGGCACTGGCCGAACAAAATTCTGGAGTTTTGGAAAGCTTATTAGATTGACGCAGAGCATAATCAACAAAAATAAAAAAGGGATCAATATACAGGCCAGCAGCATCAGGATTTCCTCTATCTTTTCTTCTGCCCTTTATCCGATCGTAGCAGGGCGCGGTCAAAAATCTTGTTGGTCGAGGTTCGCCCTCGCATTAATGATACGTATTTTCCTGTTTCCTGGTTGATGAACTCTGTTTTTAGTTGATCCAGTTGGTCGGTCACAAGGTGCTCAAGTTGATGGGTGCAGTTCTTGAGAAATTGGGGGCTGTGGGCCTCTTCCGTACTAATTTCCAGTGGCTCTCCCTGACGGATAAACAGTGAGGGACGTTGCTCCATCTGGAACTCGATGCGGATCGCGATCGGCAGCACGATTGCCGGGCTGACCGCGCGGGCCAGATAGGCCGCCCCGTTAAAGAAGGTCAGTGGTCGCCGATCGTTTGGTTCAATCTCTCCCTGCGGGAAAAGCCAGACAAAGCGGCGCGGACGCTCTTTCAGAATTTTACTCGCGTATTGTAGAGATTGTAGCGCCGAACGGACATTCTGGCGATCCACTGAGAAGCAGCCGGCCCAGGTGAAAAAGGAATAGCGACGAAGCTGAGCTTCCTCCATCATAAGATAGGCGCTATACCGAAGCTGGCGCTCTAGCAGCAGCGCCACATAGCCATCCCACCAGGTTGAGTGGTTAGCGCAGATAATCAGGGGCAGGCGTCGCTGCTCCTCTGTGAGTTGCGTCTGAGCGTAAAAATAGATATGATCAAAATACTTACGAAACGAGCTATCTATCAACAACTGGACAAGGCGGTGGCCGAGCGCGAACTTTCGTGCGGGAATCATGACTATACTCTTCCTTCCCTATCGTCTATAGTTCAGATGTAGATACTGCCTTGTTCAGGTATATGGTTTTCAGCAGCACATCAATTATAATATTACAGGTTAAAGGGACGAGTGTGAATAAACAGTGTTTTGTGATTGGGGCCGGGATCGGTGGCCTCTCGGCGGCGATCCACCTGGCCTTGCAGGGTAGACAGGTGAGGATCTTTGAGCAACAACCTCAGGTTGGGGGGAAACTGAATCAGCTTTCGATGCAGGGCTTCCAGTTTGATACCGGCCCCTCCTTGATTACTATGCCCTATATATTTCGGGATCTTTTCACCGCAGCTAGCCGCCGGCTAGAGGATTATCTCGATCTGGTTCCGCTTGATCCCACCTGTCGCTATGTGTACCGGGATGGGGTAGTGTTGAATGCCTGGTGGGATCATCAGCGCTTGCGAAATGAGTTCGCGCGCCTGAACCCTGAGGATGGCGAGGGCTTCGCGGCATTTCTAGAGCAGGCTGGGAGAATTTATCGGGCCGCCGCCGATCCCTTTCTTTACAACAGCCTGGGAAGCCCATTAGATGTCATGGCAACCTTTGCCCGCTATATTGCTCAGGGGCATCCAGGCTCGCAGATCCCCTCTGATCTTAAAGGGGAGCCAGCCGATCTGGTAGAGCGTTGGCAGGCCGTAATGGCCGCGCTTTCACCCCAGACCCTGGATCGCTCGTTACAAACCTTTTTTCACGATCCCCATCTGCGGCAGCTTTTTGATCGCTATGCCACCTATAATGGTTCCTCGCCTTATCAGGTAGGGGCCGTCTACAGTATTATCCCCTATGTCGAGCTGGCCTCGGGCGGCTGGTATCTGCGAGGCGGGATTTATACTCTGGCCCAGGCGTATGCCCGGCTGGCCCATGAGCTGGGAGTCGAGATTGAGACCAACTGTGCTGTCGCGCGCATTCTGGTTGAGCATGGAGAGGCCAGGGGAGTTGTATTGGAGGATGGGCGTGTGCTGCGCTCAGATCTGGTGATTGCCAATAGCGATGTCGTCACCACGCATGCCGAACTGCTCTCCCCAGCGGTAATCCCTTCCCGCAATCTTCACCGGCTGGAACGATTAGAGCCATCGTGCTCCGGCTTTGTGATCCTGCTGGGGGTAGATCGTAAATATCCACAGTTGGAGCACCATAACATCTTTTTCTCAGATGACTATCGAGCGGAATTTGAGGATCTTTTTGAACATCATCAGCCTCAACGAAATCCCACCATCTATATTTGCATGAGCAGTAAATGTGATCCCACTCAGGCACCAGAGGGGTGTGAAAATTTATTTATCCTCGTCAACGCCCCGTATTTAACAGATCAGGTGGATTGGGAGCAGGAGGCCCCGCGCTATCGGGATTGGATTATTCGGCAGCTAGTAGAGCATCCGCAGGCTGGCCTGAAGGATCTGGAGAGTCATATTGTCTGCGAAGCCCTGCTGACTCCCAAGGATTTTTATCAGAAGTACGGCTCTAATCGTGGTTCCATCTATGGACTTTCCTCAAATCAGCGGATGGCCCCATTTGTCAGGCCGGGAAACCGTTCATCGATAGTTCGCAACCTCTACTTTGTCGGAGGGAGCACCCATCCGGGGGGAGGCGTTCCGCTCGTCACCCTCTCAGGAAAAATTGTCGCCAACCTTATCGCCAGAGATCAACCGATGTGAGTGAAAGGGCTCATAACCTTGCTTTAGGAGATTGTGAGCCCTCTTTTCCCTGAATCCATGTTGTATGATCTAAAGAACGAACCTCTTCTTCTTTACAACCATAAGGAGCGTACCTCTAATGATTGATCAATGGGATAATCCGAAATTCGCCTCTAACTGGGATCGGACCTCGCATATAGGCAATCCCACCCGTCAGGAAATGACAGACATCTTGCTGACTGTTGTCGGCCCCCTCGGCGTTGCGCGCTGTTGGTTTCCAATTCACCTGCCTCTACCTGAACCTGGATCGAGCCTGTTCGCTGCCATCAAAGTGTAGCCCGACCGTGCATAACTATGCCGTAGTAACTACATGTGGAGATTATTATGGACGATGCATCATCCACGCGTAAGATGTCATGGCAAAAAAAGCTTTTCTGGGTAGGATCGGGTATCTTTTTTGTCTCGATCGTTTTCCTCTGCGTAATTATCAATTTTTCCACGCTTAAGAGTGCTTCCCAAACTCAAAATACAGGGTGTAATTTTACCTTCACCCAATCATTAGCAGGCATTATGAACGATCAAGAGTCCAAAATTTTAACCGTAACCCTTCAAGGGCAGAACCTCAGTTGTACAACCCGCGTGCGGCTGGCCGTCACCGATTTCGATACTGATCCGCCTGATCATACCCAGAATGCGACAATTATTGCTCATCAAAAAACAAAGGTTGTTTGGGTTCTCAAACCAAAAAGTCAGGGAAACTTCAGTTACTTTATCTCTTTTCCCGATAAGTTAACACAAAGCGCAGAGGGTTCCGTCACCGTGAATAATGCTATTGGGTTGCCAGCCTGGACAACTTTCCTGGCACCAGTAGCTGTTGTGATTTTGGGCCCAATGCTTACCATCCCTTATTGGTTCGAGAAGGGTTCTACATGGCTCAAGAAAAGAAAAGTGACTCAAAAACCTCAAAAGAAAAAGCCGGGAAAGAAACCTGGAAAAAGATAATCTCAAAAAGCAACTATGCCTGGAAAAGGGAGCTGTAATCTTATGAAAGGGATACACGTTTTACTCTCAGAAGGATCAAGCCTCTCAGCGCGGCAGACAATCACATCCCTTGGGATGGAAGGGTACATCCTTGATATCTGTGATCCTAATCCGCTTTGCATTGGCCGCTTTTCGCGTTTTGTTCGCCACTACTATCGTTGTCCGCCAGTCGGGAAAGACCCTCTTGGATATCTTACATTCCTGCTTCAACGCTTGAAGCAGGAACGCTACGATGTGTTGCTCCCAGTGCATGAGCAAGCCTTCCTTTTTGCGAAAGCGCAGGATCAGCTTCCCGATCATATTAATATCGCACTCGCACCTTTTACCGCTTTTTTACAGGTGCAGGGTAAGGTCGGGTTCGCGCATTTGATGCCAAGGATTAACTTGCCACAGCCACCGACTCGCATTGTCCGCTCAAGTGCGGAAGTGGAGGCCTCAGACCATTTTCCCTATTATTTGAAAACAGATTACAGCACCGCAGGGCAGGGCGTCTGGCGCATTGCTGATAGAGCAGAGCGAGATCGAGTGGTATCCTTGTTAGAAAAGCAGGGTTTACTCAATGGGGAACACGAAATAATTCTACAGGAAGAAGTTTCTGGCGTACTTTGTCAGACTCAGGCGGTCTTTACGCATGGTACTCTACTGGCCGTGCATTGCACCCAGACGCGTGGGACAAGCGTAGGAGGTGGACACGCCGCCCGCATGAGTGTAGATCATCCCTTAGTCAGGGAGCACCTGAAGGTTTTAGGGGAATCCTTAAAGTGGCATGGGCCATTAGCGCTGGATTATCTTTTTAATGAAGCAACCGGCTTTCCCACATACATTGAATGCAATCCACGCCTGGTTGAGCCTATGAACGCAACTTTAAGTGGTGTCAACCTTGCCGATTTAACAGTGAAGGTAGCTCTTGGTAAAGAGGAGAGCATTAACGAGACCATACATAGAAACTTCGGAATACGCAGCCATAGCCTGCTCGCAATTCTCCTTGGAATTGCCGATCATGGTGGATCGCGACGAGATCTCCTACGAACTATTGGACAGAGTATCCAGAGTCGTGACAATTTTGCCCAAAGCAAGGAAGAGCGGCCACCCATTCGCAATGACCCCCCCGGATCCCATTTATCGTGGTAGCCGGACAACTATTGGTACAGCCGCAGGCGGCGAAGCGCATCTCGACGGGTGCGATCAATAGTTATAGTTTGGCTGCCAACGCCATAGAAACAATCATTGGCCTTGAATGAAAGAATAGCAAATCAATGCTTTCATCAATATACAAGATTGAGAACTACAGGGATCGGAGAATGCTCGTCGATTCTGGCTCGCCAATCAGCTTCCAGGCCACCTCTCCTGGCAGCGCCGCGCCGCTGGTTTCCAGGCCACCTGTCTTTACCTGAACCTGGACCGGGCCCTGTTTGCCGCCATCAAAGCTTAGTCTTGTCAGGATCTAGATCTGCAAAGTATTCAAGCAGGAGGCGGCGAACGAAAATATAGCCGCCTCCGACCTTATGCAGGAACATATGCTCGCTAGCTTTATCTAGAAAATGTGTATAGTCTCTGGGTATAGTTCTCTCACGCCAGAGCAAAAGCCGCAAAAAGAGATGTTGAAATACTACCGTTGCCCCGCTCCTCCAGGCCACCGCGACCGCGAAAGTAGGAATCGGACCTAACAATACCGCATCTTGTATGACGTGGGGTAGATTATCATAAACAATTCCAGAGAAATGATAACCGAGCTTAAGAGCAAGGGTGTTGATTAGCCAGGGGAAGATCCCCCAGATCAATATCCAGAAGGGCCACGTCACGAATGCGCTAAGAACACCCATCCAAATGCTATTAGAAAGAGAGGATCGGATACCCTGATCCGGCTTGACTCGGATTTGCTCTGGGATCGCTTTTTGTGAGAGTCCTCCGGCCAGACGACCAAGACTGAAAACACCGATCACCACCATTTCCGCTATAATCAGGCCTCCAATAACACCCGATAGGCCATCTGAAAGCACTCCAATGGAGAGACCAACTGGCACAGCCAGTAGGAGGCCCGACCATAATCCTTTCTTAAGATTATCCCGCATACTCTTACGCATAGAGGAAAGGGACCATCTCATCTAATCTTTAGGCTCAATAGCTAATGGAACTTGCTCAATTACGCCCAGACTCGTAAAAATGCCCCCGGCGATTCTCCAGACCCTGAAAACCCGTTGGGGAATCGCAAGCGCAGTCGTTTTTAGCTCCTTAATCTTTACCCTGGTCCACCTGCTCAATCCCGGTTCCGACTATCCCTGGTGGATGATTCTTGCGAGCCTGTTTGTGTGTGGGGCAGTCATGGCCCAGGCCTACCTGGTATCGGGGAGCCTCTGGCTGCCAATTGGCATTCATTTCGCACTTGACCTGTGGCCGACTCTGCTCGCGGAACAGACGACCGCCCCCAAAGAGGCTGTATTGTTCGCAAGCTCTATTGGAGGAAACCTTTTGCTCACAGGGCCAAATGGAGCAGGTGAAGGCGTCTTCGATCTAATTGGCATGGGTTTGCTTGCACTCATTTTATTCCTCTGGGGTAGATCTAAGAAGAGGTTTGAGCGGAGCCAGTCGCTTGCGTATCAGGGCGGACAGACCACAAATGGCCCTCATGAGCAATCAGGCAGTGTAGGGTAATCGCTTGCGACTCTGTTGGGATATTCAAAAGGAGGGGGATTTTCCCTCCCTCGCCATCGCCGGTAGAGCGGGGTCACGTGTGGACCCGTGGAAACGGGAATCTCCTTCCATGAGTTTCATTGCACTCAGGCGTTTCAAGAGAACAGGGAATGGAGAATGAGGATCAGATGACGGTCAGGACAGCCGTACAGGCTTCCATTCCTGTAATCTCACAGAGCCAGTCTGAGGAGCCTGAGGATGGTTGGGCAAGGGGGTGCAGGTGGGGCGTCCCTTTGCCACGGGTCCGCACGCGACCCAATCTACCTCATTCGGCCACCGCTTGTGAAGCCCGTTCCTTCCATTTCCCAACAGAGTCCTCTAGAAACATCTTCTCTGCGCCGTGGTACACGTCAGAGCATGACGTTTCGCCTGCTTACGTGGTAGATAAACCACAAATCTTCTCCAATCGCACAAATTTACATAAAAATAATCACCTCCTTTTCTATGCTATCATAGAGTATATTAAAGGATGTGATTGTTATTTTATTTATATGTATTGTCTTATGAAGTGTATGGAGTCAC
>CAXTTV010000229.1:0-7111 GCA_964247295.1 uncultured Ktedonobacteraceae bacterium
GTATTTATAATCGCAAGCGTAAAGAGTCATCGTTTCAAGCTGACAGTAGATTTGTACAACTGCTTATTTCTAATTATTTTCAGATGTATCTCTGTATGGTATATCTACAGAGAAGACACAGTTTCATAATGTTGGTCACATCTATTGCCGATTGCTGAAATCGAAAGCAGATAGTCACAAACGGGAGAAGTTGCGCATGCAATGTTCCAAATGTCAACAACCACTTGAGGATAACGCTCAATCCTGCCCACATTGTGGAGCAGCGCTTCAGCAGGTTCGATCTTTGTCCTCCTTCTCATACCTGCCAGCGAATACTCCTCCCTGGCCGAAAACTCAAACGCAAACGATACGTGAGGCATCGCCGTTTCAAGATGCCTTACTCAATGCTCCTATCGAGCACCAGAGATCCGAGAAAAGGCCCTCTCGCTCTCCTGGGGCGGTTACCGGTCTGATAGCACTTCTGGTTCTGACACCTCTGCTTGGGGTTGGCCTGACGTTGAGCGTACTGGCTGCGAATGGTCGCTTTGATACCGTCCAACCTCGCGCTACAGTCAGCCAGACAATAAAACCACTAGATCAGGTTTCAAAGACACCAACCGCTTCTGCGGGGAATGACACCCTTCCAACACCAACCTCATTTCAGCAATCACATACCAACACCATTGGTTACGCAATCAAATATCCTAATATCTGGACAGAAGAATCGCCTCAACATGCAACGTCCAGTACGTTTATCCAGTACCACCCCCAGCAGGCCAAAGGAATCATTTTGATTGTCGAACAGCACTCACAGGCACATTCTACCCAGGTAAAAAGTACGAGTGAGGTGAACAATGCCAATCTCAGCGAGATTGATAGCGCCTATGGCGGCCACCAGGCATTAAGCTCCTCGTCCACCCCCCATAAAGTTGGGGGAGCAGATTGGGATCAAAAAGATGCGATGTTCCAGGTGACCGATCAGAATGGGGCGCAGACAACCTTCCACTTCACAACTATCGCGGTTCAGCATGCTCATCTTTATTATGATATCGTCTACTTCGCACCAGAGAACCGCTATCAGGAAGCTGTACAAAAATATATCGATCCCATGCTCGCGTCCTTTCAATTTGTTTAAACGCAGCAAAGACCGGGGACCATCTTTCGACAGCCCCCGGTCCTTTTTTACCAAGCGGTTTAGTATTCAGGCATCGCGGGAGCGGCGGCCTTCTCCTTCTCAGGAAGATCGGTCACCAGCGCCTCGGTCGTTAGAATCATCGCGGCGATGCTTGTGGCGTTCTGAAGAGCCGAACGAGTCACCTTGGCAGGATCAATGATACCGGCGGTGACCAGATCTTTGTAGTCATCGGCCAGGACATCATATCCGACGTGCTCGGAGTTCTGCTCGCGCTGAGCGCGACGAACACCCTCGACAATTACTGAACCATCTTTACCGCCGTTGATAGCCAACTGACGCAGGGGCTCTTCCAGAGCGCGGCGCAGAATCGTCACCCCGGTCGCGGCATCACCCTCAAGATTCAGATTGTCCAGAGCTTTGGTGGCGTTCAATAGAGCCACACCACCACCGGGGACAATCCCCTCTTCCACTCCGGCGCGGGTCGCCGAAAGCGCATCCTCGACACGGGTCTTGCGATACTTTAGCTCAACCTCGGTACCAGCTCCAACTTTGATCAGAGCTACACCGCCAGAAAGCTTCGCCAGACGCTCCTGAAGCTTCTCACGATCGTAATCGCTGGTGGTCTCCTCGATCTGGGCTTTGATCTGGCGGATGCGGCCCTGGATGTCCTCGGCCTCACCACGACCCTCGATGATGGTTGTGTCGTCCTTATGCGCAACGACCGAGCGAGCGGTACCAAGATCTGCCAGAGTGGCGCTGTCCAGGCGACGACCCATCTCTTCGCTGATCACTTCTCCACCAGTCAGGGTTGCGATATCACGCAGCATCTCTTTGCGGCGATCGCCAAAGCCGGGGGCCTTTACGGCCAGAACGTTGAGGATACCGCGCAGCTTATTGACAACCAGGGTCGCCAATGCCTCTCCATCAACATCCTCAGCGATGATTACCACCTCACGACGGCCCTGCTGCGTGATCTTCTCCAGCACCGGCAGAATATCTTGAACGGCGCTGATCTTGCGATCGGTGATCAGGATGTAAGGATTCTCGATCGTGGCGTCCATCTTCTCTGTGTTGGTCACAAAGTAAGGAGAGATGTAGCCTTTGTCGATCTGCATACCCTCAACATAGTCGGTCTCAAAGTTAATACCGCGAGACTCCTCAACGGTGATTACACCATCTTTACCGACGCGATCCATGACATCCGCGAGCAGATTACCGATATTCTCATCGGCGGCTGAGATGGTCGCGATCTGGGCGATCTCTTTTTTGCCCTCAACCGGGATTGAGAGGGTGCGCAGATAGTTCACAACAGCCTCGGTACCACGATCAATACCATGCTTCAACTGCATGGGGTTCGCGCCGGCAGCCAGGTTCTTTAGGCCCTCATTGACAATGGCCTGGGCCAGAACGGTGGCGGTGGTAGTACCATCACCGGCGACATCGTTGGTTTTGGTCGCGGCCTCTTTCAACAACTGAGCGCCCATATTCTCAAAGGGGTTCTCCAGTTGGATCTCTTTGGCGACGGTCACACCATCATGAGTGACGGAAGGTGCACCGAACTTTTTGTCGATAGCAACGTTGCGGCCTTTGGGTCCCAGTGTGGTTTTTACGGCCCCGGCCAGGACATCGATTCCACGTTTCAGCGCGCGACGAGCGTCCTCATCAAAAACAAGCTGTTTAGCCATCTATCATCCTTCCCTTTCAACTAACCAACAATAGCGAGAATGTCATTCTCTTTTAAAACCAGATACTCTTCGCCATCCAGCTTGAACTCAGTACCACCATATTTGGCGAACAGCACACGATCACCCTCATGTACATCCAGAACGGCACGCTCTCCGTTGTCTAGCAATCGACCGCTACCAACAGCGATCACAGTCCCCTCCTGGGGCTTCTCTTTCGCTGTGTCAGGCAGCACGATACCACTCTTAGTAACCTCTTCTTTGGCGGCAGGCTTTACGACAACCCGATCGCCAACAGGACGAATATTAGCCATGATGCTCTCCTTTTCCTTCACTAAAAAAATATCAAACCGCTTCAGGCCTCTCTCACTACGCCTCTGGCTTCTCGCCCGACAGATAGTGGATAACACCCGAAATGTTGATCGAGGGATATTGTGAGTAGTCACAGGTACAGGGACCACCCTCCGCGCAACCACGGCAACAGTAAGACCACCCCTGATAGATGGTTGGCTCCCAGAGGATTTCAATTTCGCAGGTAGCACAGCGCGGGGCCGGGTCTTCTAACGCCTCCTGCTTCTGTAGGACAGATTTCTTGGGCTCTTCGTTCAATGCGCGAGATCCTCTTTATATGTAAGCCTGTAACCCGGAGCTAACTCCGAACACCATCTTTTTGACTGCTCCCATCTACTACACCCATTGTCGCATATAGAGTGTTAGAACCGCGTAGGAGAAGTGTTAGAGAAGTGTTAGAATTTCTGGCTATTCTCTTGATTTATTCTCAATTTTCTGGTGAAGGGGTGGCTTTGCCACGCTGTTGGGAAAAGGGAACGTGCTTCCTGTGCAGAGAAGGATAGTCGAATGGGGTAGGTCGGGTCACGTGTGGACCTGTGGAGAGGGGATGTACCACCCTTCGTCGCAAGCGAAACCATCCAGGGAAGCGGAGACCCGCCCACGTGTGTGGCGGTGGTAAGGGGAGCGATGCCCTTTGCCACGGGTTCGCACGCGACCCGATCTACGGGCGATGGCGAGGTGAGAAAACACCGTTCCTTTCTTTTCCCAGCAGAGTCACTTGCGACTCCCCAGCGTTCTCCTATGCTATAATGATCCCAACTAGCAGATAAACTGCTTTTATCCGCCTTGTAGTGCTGAAAAAGATCTAGAAGGTTTACAGGCTATGCCTTATATTTCCACCATTGATGATAAAAGCTACCGCATTGACGCGGGTGAACATACAGCCCAACGGGAAGTAACGCTAGAGGACCAGTCCTACACCATCGACTGGCGGCGGATCTCCGCTCTGGCGGCAGACGGGAAAATCTCAGGCAACGTAGGTGGCCGCTACACGCTCCTTATCAATAACAGATCTTACGAGGTTTTCGCCCGCCCCCTCGATCAAGATCCCGGTACCTCTGGCCAGACCTATGAGATCCAGTTTGGTGGTCGCTCATTTGAGGTTTACGTAGAGGATGAGCGCGATCGTACACTTTCAGCCTCGGTACGGGGATCACAGAATCGCGCTGACGCTCAATTGCGCGCTCCAATGCCCGGTCTGGTGTTGGATCTACCATTTGAGACCGGCTCCTCCGTCTCCCGAGGCCAGACAGTCGCGGTCCTGGAGGCGATGAAGATGGAGAACGATCTGGGCTCGCCCATTAATGGGACGATTAAAGAGATCAAGGTTCAGAAGGGCCAGACGGTCAATCAGGGTCAGATCCTATTAATTGTGACGGGAGAATAACGAGGGATCTTTTATGGAGCAACAGCAAAGCCATTCGTTGGAAGAGTGGAATGAGTCTACGCTTAAAAAGGCCAAAGCCAGAGGCAAACAACGGCAAACAGCATTCGAGACAAGTTCTGGGATACCGGTTCCCGATCTGGTAAACGAAAAGAAGCTTGGGGATTTCTCCCCACAACAAAAACTGGGCTACCCCGGCGAGTATCCTTTCACACGCGGTGTACAACCTACAATGTATCGTAGCCGCTTCTGGACGATGCGCCAGTACGCTGGCTTCGCCAGTGCCGAGGAATCCAACAAACGCTACCACTATCTACTTTCACAAGGTACAACCGGGCTCTCAGTCGCCTTTGATCTGCCTACACAGATGGGCTACGACGCGGATCATTCGCTTTCCGAAGGTGAGGTCGGTAAGGTCGGCGTCTCGATCTCCAGCCTGGAAGATATGGAGACCCTCCTGCATGGTCTGCCTCTGGAAAAGATCAGCACGTCGATGACGATCAACGCTACCGGCAGCATTCTGCTATCGCTCTATATCGCAGTCGCCAAAAAGCAAGGGGCCGATATTAGCAAGCTTTCGGGAACCATTCAGAATGATATCCTGAAAGAGTATATTGCTCGTGGCACCTATATCTATCCCCCCGAGCACTCGATGCGGATTATCACCGATATCTTTCGTTTCTGCTCAGAGCAGCTTCCTCGCTGGAACACAATTAGTATCAGTGGCTACCATATTCGTGAGGCCGGCTCAACTGCCGTTCAAGAGGTAGCCTTTACACTCTCCAATGCGATTACCTATGTACAGGCTGCGCTGGATGCTGGACTAAATGTCGATACCTTCGCGGGCCAACTCTCGTTTTTCTTTAACAGTCATAACAATCTTTTCGAAGAGATCGCTAAATTCCGGGCGGCTCGCCGGATGTGGGCCAAAATTATGCGCGAGCGCTTCTCCGCCCAAGATCCGCGCTCCCAGATGCTTCGCTTCCATACCCAGACGGCGGGCTCAACCCTCACAGCTCAGCAGCCGGATAATAATATTGTGCGCACAGCCTATCAGGCCCTGGCGGCTGTGTTGGGCGGCACCCAGTCTTTACACACAAACTCCCGTGATGAGGCCCTGTCTCTACCAACTGAGGACTCAGTACGCGTCGCTCTGCGCACTCAGCAGATCCTGGCTTACGAGACCGGGATTGCTGATGCCGTTGATCCCCTGGCCGGCTCATACTATATCGAGTATCTAACTAACCAGATCGAGGAGCGCGCCTGGCAGTATATTCAACAGATTGACGATCTGGGAGGGAGCGTTCGGGCTATCCAAAACGGCTATATGCAGGCGGAGATTGAGCAGGCTGCATATGAGTATCAATGCCAGTTGGAGGAAGAAAAGGCAGTCGTCGTTGGCGTCAATCGCTTCTCAATTGAGAATGAGGAACCAGCATCCCTAATGCGGGTTGATCCTGAGGTAGGACGCCGGCAGGTCGCTCGATTGGTCGATCTACGCAAGCGACGCGATAATCCCCTGGTTCAACAGCGCCTTCAGGCACTCCAGCAAGGCGCTAGCGGTACGGCTAACCTGATGCCGCTGATTATTGAAGCGGTTGAAGCCTATGCTACACTGGGAGAAATAAGTGACGCCATGCGTCAGGTTTTCGGTGAACAAAGAGAATTTCGACGAGTCGAGTAATGTCAATTTATGAATAAACGTCAACTACAGAGCATTGCTGGATACAATCCGGCTACATCTTCGCTTACAGAGCAATCACAGCTCAGAGCAGAGGCACCAATCGGCGTCTTTGACTCGGGTGCGGGGGGCCTGACTATTCTGGCCCATCTGCGCCAGGAGCTGCCCTTCGAGTCCTTTATCTACTTTGGCGATACCGCGAACTGCCCTTATGGGGTCCGTTCAGATGCCAAAATTATAGAGCTTACCACAAGCGCCTGTCGGTTCTTAATTGAACAAGGAGTAAAGCTTATTGTGATCGCCTGCAACACGGCATCTCAGGCTGCCCTGAGCCATTTACGCGCAACGTTCCCTGCACTTCCATTTGTTGGGGTTGTTCCAGCGGTGAAACCCGCGACTAGACTCACCTCCAGCGGGCGGATCGGGATCGCCGCGACCAACCAGGCTGCTAAAGCAGCGTATCTGAGAGGGCTTATAGAGGAGTTCGCCAGTGGCATTAATGTGTATGCCGAGGGCTGCCCTGGACTGGTAACCTTGGTCGAGCAAGGGAAACTCACTGGCTCAGAAACTGAGGCCGTTGTACGAGCCGCTCTGACCCCTCTGATTCGGGATGATATCGATGTATTGGTGCTTGGATGTACCCACTTTCCAGCGCTCCGCCCAATCATCGAACAGGTGATGGGCGCGCAGGTAAAAGTTATTGATAGCGGGTCCGCGATTGCCAGACGAACGCGCACGATTCTGACCTCCGAGGGAATGCTGCATCCTGAGCTTTCCAGACATTCTAAGGGAGAGATGCGAATCTGGTGTAGTGGAGATCCATACACCTTCAGTGCAATTGCCAGTCAGTTACTCGGTGAACAGGTGAGCAGTGCTACAATTGGGGATCGTTACTAACG
>CAXTTV010000230.1:0-7066 GCA_964247295.1 uncultured Ktedonobacteraceae bacterium
AAAGCTTATACGTCGTGGTTTAACTGATGATGCTTTGCAGGAATGGCCTGACTGTTTGGAGGACCTTTTAGTTGACTTCTCTTCTTTGAAAACTACTATTGTTCAGATGGATTTATTAAGCGGATTTTAATTCCGTAGTCATTTGGAATGATATCCCCTGTGGAGAAGCTCTCCGCAGGGGACTCCTTATAGAATGAATGACTAGTCCAGGGCCAGCCAGTGCTGGTCCGCGCGCTCTTCCCACAATGCTCTAATCCTCTGATAATTATCATCAGAAAGTGTGGGCTCGGAATTGATGACCCGTACCAGATTTTGCATATGCTGGCTCACTGAGCTCCCGACCAGGGCCGTGGCAACCCCCGGAACCGTCAGCGTAAATTGGAGAGCGGTGCTCAGCGATGTCGCATCGCCAGCTCCTAAGAAATCATATTTCAGGGTCTGAAGTCGATCCCAATAGCGGTAGTTGTACGCGCTTTTCTCCGGGGTACCATAAAGCCAGGCGGCCTCCGCGATGGAGCGTTTCGCGATCACACCCAGGTTGCGCTCCTGCGCCATCGGTAGGGTAAAATCAATGTTCTGCTGATCCGCGATATTGATGGAGAGCTGAACCGCGTCAAAGTTATAGGTGCGGATCGCGAAGCGAGCGGCCTCATTATCTCCACTATAACCGATGTAACGCGTTTTACCCTCTCGCTTCAGTTTTTCGAGCAGGTTAAAAATCTGCCCGCGCTCCAGAATCTCTAGAGGGCAGTCGTGGAGTTGAAGCAGATCGATATGGTCGGTGTGGAGTCGGCGCAGGCTGCGCTCCACGCTCGCCTCAATCAGACGCAGATCCCAATCAGGATAATTGGGTAGCTCGTCTCCCGAATTATGGCCGCATTTTGTAAATAAGTAGAAGTCATTGCGACGGTTTGTCGCTGCGCGCCCAATCATCTCCTCGCTATTTCCGTAATCTTCAGCAGTATCAATTACATTAATACCGGCATCCAGAATAGTATTCAGGAGAGTCGCGATCTCGGGCTCTGTCATCCCCTGACCGATCTCAGAGCCTCCGAACCCAATAGGGCTGACCCGCATATCTGTCTTGCCAAATGGTCGTAACTCCATAAAAAACTCCTTTTCGCGTATCTGTTGATCGCATAAGAGCACAAAAGCAGGTATTTCATCGTCAAAAAGGCTTTTTTGTGCTGTGGCTTTCCTTCTCAATACGCCCTGTTAGAATAAACCGTTTCATAAAAAAGCTAAACAGAAGGATAGAAGACTGTAGAGATGCTATAATTGGGCTACATTCTAAAAGCAGATTGATAGAGATTTTGTGACACAGGAAGGATATTTGATGCATGGGAGCGCTCACTGGCATTCGAGTTATTGATTTCACACGGGTGGTGGCAGGGCCATATTGTACCATGCTGCTGGGTGATCTGGGAGCGGAGATTATTAAAGTAGAGCAGCCGGAAAAAGGTGATGATACACGCTCGTGGGGGCCACCGTTTACCGGAGGAGAGAGTACCTATTTCCTGAGCCTGAACCGCAACAAAAAAAGCGTCTGCCTGGACCTTCAGAACGCGGAGGATCGTGAGATCGCTCACAAGCTAGTGCGAAGCGCCGATGTGGTGATCGAGAATTTTCGGCCTGGAATTATGGAACGTTTTGGATTGGGCTACGAGGATTGGCGGGAGCGGCATCCTGGCCTGATCTACTGCTCGATCACCGGGTATGGGCGATCCGGGCCCTATAAGGATCGCGCTGGCTACGATGTGATTGTTTCAGCAATGGGTGGCCTCATGGGGATCACCGGGACCGCGAGCGGTGCTCCCGTAAAGACGGGCGTGGCCCTAACGGACGTGATCACCGGCCTGTATGCCTGTAACAGCATTCAAGCTGCCCTATTCTATCGAGAGCGTAGTGGGCGAGGCCAGCGGCTGGATATTTCTTTATTGAGCGCCGAACTGGCAGCTCTGATCAACGCTGCCAGTAGCTATCTGATTGCTAGAGAGGTGCCGGAACCTCAAGGAAGCGCCCATGGCTCAATCGTGCCGTATCAGGCGTTTCGGGCTGCCGATGGATATATTGTCATAGGGGCTGCCAACGATAAACTATTTCAAAGGTTATCGCGAGAGCTTGGACACCCCGAGTGGGGATTGGCTGCGCGTTTCCTCACCAATGCCGATCGTGTGAAGCATCGTCAGGAACTGGTTGGTCTGATCGAAGGAGTGCTCCAGACCGGGACAGTCGCGGATTGGGAGCCGCGCCTCGCGAGGGCCGGGGTCGCCGTTGCCCCAGTCAATCGTATGGATCAGGTTTTCGCCGACCCTCAGGTAATCGCCTCAGGGCAGGTACAGACCGCGAACCACTCTACCCTGGGAGAGATTAGCCTGGTTGGGCCCGCCGTCACCTACAGCCTGACGCCAGCAGAGATCACATCCGGGCCTCCACTCCTGGGGGAGCATACCGAAGAAATCAAAGCCTGGATTCAGCAGTAGGATCGCACATTTATGTGCGAAAAAGGAGAATGTATGTCAGAGTACCTTGAGCTCTATGATTATCGGCAGAGAGTCGCCGCGCTTTATCACGAGCGAGATCGGGCGTTGCTGAGTAATGGGAACCCGGCTGAGGTCTGGCTACGTTTCCGTGATGGACGAGATCGTCTGTTCGCGGAGCACCCACAATCCGCCTTTGATCTTGAGCAGAAAAAAAGTTTTCAGAGCCTGCCCTATTTCCCTTATAATCAGGCGATGCGTTTCACCGCCGAGATCGACACGGATAGTGAGCCGAAGCGGCAGAGCATCACCATGAACGCCAATGAGCAGATGAGCATGATCTCCATTGGACAACTCCAATTCACTTTTTATCAAAAGCCGCAAACCCTGACCCTCTACTGGCTGGATATTTACGGTGGAGGTCTATTCCTCCCTTTTAAGGACGCGACCGCACCCAATCAGAGCTATGGTGGTGGACGGTATCTTTTCGATACAATTAAAGGCAGCACTCCAATCCTTGTCATGGAGCATCGCCGGCGTCTGCTTTTGGATTTTAACTATGCTTATAATCCATCCTGTGCCTACAATGCGAGATGGGTCTGCCCACTGGCACCAGAAGAGAACCATCTAGGAGTTGCCATAGAAGCAGGGGAGAAATATCAGAACTTTATAGATTTACCGTGAGATAAAGATTGTCAAGATCCCGGCCAGCACCAGCATTATCCAGAGTACGATAAAAACGCATGGTAGTAGAAACAAGAGCTGAGGAATAATATCTAACGTTTTCTTTAAAAATTGCATCGCAGTTCCCTATCGTAGTGAATAGCCTTTCATCCCTTCTCCTTGTCGGCTATTCTTGCGAAAACTTAAAAGGGAGATCTTCAATGGGGTTTCTGCTTGCTGATTAAGGGGATGAATGATGAGAAGACTATGAAATCTCATGGTACTAAAGAGGGTAAAATAGTGTTGTATGGAGAACTATGCTAGTTTCTCATAATGAGTAAGAGATACTCTATTTATGATAGCCATATATAATAAAGGAGACAATAAATGAGTAATCCCATATTTCCATATCAACAGAACGTCAATCTTGATGTAGACAAACCTCGTTCGGCATCCACTATCGCACAAGAATTTATGAGAAAAGTTCCGGAAGTAACCATCTACTTCTGGATCATTAAACTATTGACCACTGCCATGGGCGAGACCACATCAGACTATCTTGTGACGCATATGGAACCGATGATTGCGGTTGGGCTTGGGGGACTGGGGCTGGTCGCGGCCCTGGTGCTGCAATTTTTCGCCCGCCGTTACATCCCCTGGATCTACTGGCTGGCGGTCTCCATGGTCGCGATTTTTGGAACTATGGCGGCGGATGTGATACATGTTGGACTTGGTGTTCCATATCTTCTCTCAACGACCTTTTTTCTTGTAGCATTGGCCGCTATCTTCACCATCTGGTATCTTAGTGAGAAAACCCTCTCAATCCACAGCATCTATACGCGGCGGCGCGAACTATTCTACTGGGCCACAGTGATTACCACATTCGCTTTGGGGACAGCCGCCGGCGATATGGCCGCAACCACTATGGGGCTGGGCTATATGGCCTCAGGCATCATCTTTACCGTACTGATGGTGATCCCAATTCTGATCTCGCGGGCAGCGGGTTTGAGCAAAATCCTTGCCTTCTGGTTTGCTTATATCCTGACCCGACCACTGGGAGCCTCATTCGCGGACTGGATCGGAAAGCCGGTGACCGCGAGTGGACTGGGATTGGGAACAGGGGCGGTCAGCCTGATCCTCACTATTCTGATTATCGGCTTTGTCGCTTATCTAACAGTGGTTCAAAAAGATGTTCGGAGCGAACAAAAATAGGCAGGAAGCCTTGTTAGCTGATATAATCTTCTCAAAACCTACTCCCCTGTCCAGGTGTTTTTAGGAGGATATGCCTTCAGGAACCCTGTCCCTTTCAAGGGACCTGGTGAAGGCGGTCGTCACCAGCGGAAAGAAACAGGGGACGTATATAGGACGGGTCGCTGTTCGCAGCTCCGGGTCCTTCAATATCAGCACAAAAGAGGGGGTGGTCCAGGGGATCAACCATCGGTTCTGTATCCTGCTTCAACGAATGGATGGCTATCAGTATCAGAAAGGAGAGGCGGTGTTTCCTCCCATCGCCTGAAGGCGGATGGGTCTCCACACCGTTTTTTTATGAACCAGATCAAGACTGTTGATGGCGGTCTTACGACTGCGGAAAAACGAAAATTGGGTTCAGAGGATGCCTCGACCAGACGAACGCATGTCGCGATTCTCGGGACCGGCTTCTCTGGATTGGGTATGGCTATCCGCC
The DNA here is from genome assembly GCA_964247295.1 of uncultured Ktedonobacteraceae bacterium. Classification (GTDB taxonomy): domain Bacteria; phylum Chloroflexota; class Ktedonobacteria; order Ktedonobacterales; family Ktedonobacteraceae; genus CAXTTV01. Next base: position 4,828 of record CAXTTV010000230.1, read on the forward strand.
TGAAAAAGAGTGGCTATACCGACTTCCTGATAATGGAGAAGGCACCTGACGTTGGTGGGACATGGCGTGACAATACCTATCCTGGCTGTGCCTGTGATATTCCCTCGCATTTGTATTCCTTCTCCTTTGCCCCCAATCCAGATTGGAGCCATGCCTATTCGGGCCAGGAAGAGATCCAACAATATCTCCGTGATTGTGTCCGGCGCTTTGAGATTGCCTCCAACATTCTATGGAGCTGTGAGATGCTTAATGCACGATGGTTGGATCAGGAGGAAGTCTGGGAGATTAAGACCTCACGCGGTACGATTCTCGCGAAGGTTTTGGTTTTGGGGCAGGGACCTTTAAGCGAGCCAGCTTTACCCGATATTTCAGGGATCAAAAGTTTCGAGGGCGATCTTTTCCATTCCGCGCGATGGAACGATCAGGTGGACCTGACGGGGAAGCGGGTCGCGGTGATTGGGACCGGGGCATCCGCGATCCAGTTTGTTCCCCAGATTCAGCCGATTGTAGATAAGCTCCTGGTCTTTCAAAGGACCCCAGCGTGGATACTTCCAAGGGCGGACCACCCGATCCCCGAGTGGCAGAAAAAGCTATACCGCTTTTTCCCACTGGCCCTGTATTTAAAGCGGCAGAGTCTCTACTGGATGCGCGAGATTACTGTTCTTGGCATGGTCTATAGATTAAAAATCATGGACGCTGGGATGAAACAGGCTCAGAAGCACCTGACGAAGCAGGTTCCAGATGAGATTCTGCGGAAAAAGCTGACACCACATTATGCCATGGGCTGTAAGCGCGTCCTGGTTTCCGACGATTTTTATCCCGCCATCAGCAAATCTAATGTAAAGGTAACTGACAAGCGTATTCGTGAGATCCGGTCACGGAGTATCGTCACTGTAGATGGAGAAGAGCAGTCGATTGACGCAATTGTCTGCGCAACAGGTTTCCAGGTGACCGATACCCATGTTCCCCGACATATCTATGGACGAGATGGACAGAGCTTATCTGATATATGGGCGGGGAGCCCACAGGCCTATTTGGGAACGACTGTTAGTGGCTTTCCCAACATGTTCCTATTAATCGGTCCAAATACCGGCCTGGGACATAATTCCATGGTTTACATGATTGAATCACAAATCACCTACATCCTTGAGAGCCTGCGATACATGCAGGCACAGAATATTCAAGCCGTCGATGTATTGCCTGAGCGGCTCCGCTCTTATAATGAAGAAGTGCAGAAACGGATGCAAGGAACCGTCTGGACCTCAGGTTGCTCAAGCTGGTATCTGGATACCCGAGGCTGTAACACTACCATTTGGCCGGGTTTTACCTTTGTGTTTCGTCAGCGAACCCAACATTTTGATCCGCTATCCTACTCCCTACGTCTGTCGGCAACACCCACATTAGCGTCATCTTCCTCGACAAACAAAAGTGTATGAATAAATGATGGAACAGGAGAAATTTCTCCCATTCCATCATTTGAAGGCTACCATTTAGCACAGGATGTAGTACTGGTAATAGATGAGTTACATCCCAAATCACTGTCACTTTCATACCATCTCTTTTTTACATAGCTGTTTTATACCAGTACTTATGGAGATGAATATGTGGAGAATTTTTTCTTTCAAACCCTCTCTACGTATGTAGTGTTGAAAGAGATTAAATAGAAATTCTTTGCTGCTAATTCACTACCACTTCTTTAAAAATCACACATTTTTTACACGATTTTCATGAATTCTAAAAGATAGCAAGTATGGTTTTTAATTAAAAACCATACTTGCTATCTGGATTTTTTAATGTCTTATGTAAGACATGGATCGCAAATGTAGAGTCTCCTTGCCTTTCATTTTGGGTTTTGCTTATAAGAATCAGGAAAACTTGTGAAGAAGGCCTTGAAAATCTCAGGCCTCATGGTATATTTAGGCACATATACTTCTCCTGCTATCAGCCCTCTTGTTTCTTTCATAAAGTTTACGTACACGTATTGGTGAGGTATTACCACATTCGATGTATTCGTTTTCAATCCCGATCTTTTTTTAGGAGAAGGATGAAACTTGTTTTTAAGATATTGTCAGAGTAGTGAACCAACTGTCTCTTTTTGGAGGTCATCATGTGTGTGAAGATGTATAGGGATGTACGAAGTCGTATATCTTTAATCTGTATATTGGCCTTTAGTATTTCCATCCTGGCCGCTAACTATTGGGTACCAATGGCCCAGGCCGCTGCTGGTCAGGGTGTTGGT
>CAXTTV010000231.1:0-7045 GCA_964247295.1 uncultured Ktedonobacteraceae bacterium
TTGACTATCGGCAGCGTCAGCGCGGTATCTCCATTCTGTCTACACCCACACCGGGTACCTTTAACGATGTTAAGGAAGATCATTTTTCCAATAAAAATGGGCAGGAGGCATTGATCGAATCCAACGCGCCCCCACCCATTCTACCTAATACGCCATCGACGCCGGAACATTCGCCTCGGTAAGTGCTCGTTTCAGGAAATGTCCCGTGTAGGATTGGGACATTTCCGCTACCTGCTCGGGTGTACCTTGAGCGATCACCTGACCACCGGCATCTCCACCCTCGGGCCCCATGTCGATCAGCCAGTCGGCACTCTTAATCACATCCAGATTATGCTCAATTACAATAATTGAGTTGCCAGCATCAACCAGCCGTTGCAGCACCTGGAGCAATCGCTCCACATCGGCGAAGTGCAGCCCGGTAGTCGGCTCATCTAGAATGTAAACTGTGCGTCCAGTCGCGCGTTTTGAGAGCTCCGTCGCTAGCTTGACGCGCTGGGCTTCACCACCCGAAAGTGTAGTCGCGGGCTGCCCCAGCCGCATATAACCAAGACCAACATCGTAGAGCGTCTTAAACTTATTGTAGACGCTGGGAACATTCTCAAAGAAGCCGATGGCCTCTTCAATCGTCATATCCAGCACCTCAGAGATATTCTTGCCTTTGTAGTGGATCTCCAGGGCCTCGCGATTGTAGCGCTTGCCTTTACAAATTTCACAGGGAACGTAGACATCCGGCAGGAAGTTCATCTCAATTTTTACAATGCCCTCGCCTTTACAGGCCTCGCAGCGTCCGCCCTTTACATTAAAGGAGAAGCGGCCAGCCTGATAGCCCCGCAGCCGTGACTCAGGAACCTGCGCGAACAGCTCGCGGATCACCGTAAAGGCATTGGTATAGGTCGCGGGATTGGAGCGCGGCGTGCGCCCGATCGGCGACTGGTCGATATCAATCACCTTGTCCAGGGCCTGCATTCCATTGATCTCTTGATAATGACCGGGCTTTGTATGGGCCCGGTGGAAGGTCTGAGCAAGCTTGCGATAAAGGATATCGGTAATCAACGTACTTTTGCCTGATCCCGAGACGCCAGTTATCGCCACAAACTTACCCAGGGGGATTTCAACCGTGACATCCTTGAGATTATTCTCTGTTGCGCCCTTGATCGTCAGGAAGTTTCCGTTCCCTTCACGTCGCTGAAGCGGGATCTCCACCTTTTTACGGCCAGAAAGATACTCACCGGTCAGTGAGTTGGGATTGGCACAGATCTGCTCGAAGTTCCCCTCGGCCACTACTTTGCCCCCGTGCTCGCCCGCGCCCGGCCCGATATCAATGATATGATCTGCGGCGCGCATCGTATCCTCATCATGCTCAACCACCAGCAGGGTATTGCCAAGATTGCGCAACCGTTCCAACGTCTTGATCAGACGATCGTTATCACGCTGATGCAGGCCGATGCTCGGCTCATCCAGAATATAGAGCACCCCCATCAGGCCGGAACCGATCTGGGTTGCCAGACGGATACGCTGGGCCTCTCCGCCAGAGAGGCTGGCCGCCGCGCGTTCCAACGTCAGATAATTCAATCCAACGTCCAGCAGGAATTGCAGACGGTCCCGAATCTCTTTTAGAACCTGTCGCGCGATCGTCCCTTCTCGCTCCGTCAGATGAGTTGTTACCAGGGGGCCGCTGGGATTGATCGGCGTCAGAGGATCATTCGCAACCCTGAGCTTGCTATTCTTCTTCTTACTTGTGGAGACAGGCTCAACCTCGTTTCGGATATCAGGTAGAGGCAGCGAAAGATCCTCCAATTCCTCAAAGAAGCGGCGGGCCAGCGTAATGGAAAGGCGTGAAACCTGAGTGATATTGCGACCACCAACCGTCACCGCCAGAGCCTCTGGCTTGAGACGGGCTCCATGACAGGCCGGGCAGATCTTTGAGGACATAAACTGTTGCAGATCCTCGCGAACGCTCTCACTCTCAGTCTGCTTATAACGTTTATCCAGATTTGGGATAATGCCCTCGAAATTAACCGTATAGGTGCGCCTACGCCCATGTTGGGGGGTGTAGACAATCTCCAGAGGCTCGGGTGTCCCGTAGAGCAGAACCTCTCGCTGCTGATCTGAAAGATCGCGCCAGGGAGTATTCAGATTGAACCCGAATTTCTGACCCATCGCCTCAATCATTGAGGCATACCACTGGCTACCATTAATCACCTTAGTCCAGGGGGCCAGCGCACCCTGAGCCAGTGAAAGCTCTGGATTTGTAACGATCAGCTCCGGGTCAAGCTCCAACTGTGATCCCAGGCCTGTACAGACCGGGCAAGCGCCGTGAGGGCTATTAAAGCTAAATGTGCGGGGTGCGATCTCAGGCAGGCTAATCCCGCAGTAGACGCAGGCAGCCTTTTCAGAGAAAAAAATCTCATCGCCGCCGATAACCGAGACCAGTACCACCCCTCCACCAAGTTTGAGCGTCGTCTCTAAAGAGTCCGTCAGGCGCTGACGAAAGGCGAAATCCACATCAGAAGAGGTTGGGGGCGCGTCATCAGAAGAGGTCTCGTAAGTGCCGGGCCGCTCCGCGACTTTCAGCAACTGAGAAGAAGTATCCTGAGAAAGCTCCTGTGCCTTCTTACGAATAATCAGACGGTCTACAACAACCTCAATCGTATGTTTCTTTTGTTTATCCAGATCGAACTCATCGCTCAAGTCAAGGATCTGTCCATCGACACGAATACGGACATAGCCGGCCCGCCGCATCTCCTCAAACACATTCTTATATTCACCTTTACGTCCCTGAACCAGAGGAGCAAGCAGCATAATGCGTGAACCTTCTGGTAGGTTAAGCACAGCATCGGCGATCTGTTGCACCGTCTGCAGGCTGACTTCACGGCCACAGTTCGGGCAATGCTGATGACCGGTGCGGGCGTAGAGCAGGCGCATATAGTCATAAATTTCAGTCACCGTGCCAACTGTTGAGCGGGGATTATTTGTGGCCCCCTTCTGATCGATAGAGATAGCGGGTGAGAGGCCATCGATATGATCGACATCCGGCTTCTCCATGCGGTCCAGGAACTGGCGCGCGTAGGCCGAGAGGCTTTCAACGTAGCGTCGCTGACCTTCGGCAAAAATGGTATCAAAGGCCAGACTACTCTTACCAGAGCCCGAGAGGCCAGTAATCACTACCAGTTGATCACGTGGGATAGTGACATCAATATTTTTTAGATTGTGCTCACGAGCACCGCGTACAATAATTTTATCTTGGGGCATACAACCAAACCACCCGATCAAAAAATGGGCAGGCGAGCGAGCGGAGAAGGCCTGCCGAAAAACTCTTTTTGAAATTGCGTATCATATGAGAGGCGTCCGCTCTCTGAGGCTATAAAACAAACGTTCGATTTTAAGTGTATTGTACTCTGTTGAAAGGGGAAAGGGCAAGAGAATAGCCTCTTTGCCTTTAATATAAAGAACACGCTAACAGTAGTCGATATTTCCTATCAGGGCGACGCATTTTTAACAGAAAAGGATTTCCGCGTAGATATAGTAGAGATAGTTGAACTTGCTTCTAGGCCGGGTATCTGGTACATTCTGTTTATGGGGTTATCGAACCATATAGTGCCTGAGCGGTGATAAAGACACAAGGAAGTTGTATGAACCCAGAGTATAATTTCGAGAAGAGATTTCGGCTGGTCCGCGAGATTGTAGAGACCCTGGTTCTGACATTAGTCGTGTTCCTGATCATCCGGTTCGCGATACAAAACTACTTGGTTGACGGCATGAGTATGGAACCTACGCTCCATAACAAGGAATTGATCCTGGTAGACAAGTGGACCTATATGTTGCATAAGCCGGCTCGTGGGGATGTGCTTATTTTTCATGCTCCTCCTCAGCCGGGGGTAGATTATGTGAAGCGGATTGTAGGCTTGCCGGGCGATCATATCAAGGTGGACGGTACGGTAGTCTCGGTCAATGGTGTTGTCTTAAATGAAACCTATGTAGATCCTGAACGTCAGGGGAATCCTTATCCCGCATCTGCGTTCAACGATAGTGTGGTTCCGGCCAGTCATTACTTTGTGCTGGGAGATAACCGGAACGGAAGCTCAGACTCGCGGAACTGGGGATTTGTCCCTGACGGCAATATTGTCGGGCGTGGTGTCGTCGTTTTCTGGCCTTTAGGGCAGGACAACGACGGCCTCGTAAAAGATGTCTCTTCTGTATACAACAGCATTCCTTCGGCGGGAACTAGTCCTGCGCGCAATTCTCAAGAGCAGCCTCCTGTGGATATCGCGCTCCTATATATTCTGCCGGTTGTCGTATGGGGAACAAAGAGAAGGAATAATGAATGAATGCCGAGTTAGATTTTGAGAAGCATTTCCGCCTGGTCCGCGAGATCGTGGAGACCCTGGTTCTGACGTTGGTAATGTTCCTGATCATCCGGTTCGCGGTACAAAATTACTTTGTCGATGGCATGAGTATGGAACCCACCCTTCACAATAAGGAATTGATCCTGGTAGACAAGTGGACCTATATGTTGCATAAGCCGGCTCGTGGGGATGTGATTATTTTTCACGCTCCTCCTCAGCCGGGGGTAGATTATGTGAAGCGTGTGGTTGGTCTTCCAGGCGACCGGATCAGCGTAAATGGGACGGTAGTTTCCGTGAATGGGGCGACTCTGAACGAAACCTACGTAGACCCGGCGCGCCAAGGAAACCCTTTTGCCTCATTTTCTAATAAACTGATCCCACCGAACAGTCTTTTTGTGCTAGGGGATAATCGGAATGGGAGTTCGGACTCACGAGACTGGGGTTTTGTGCCCGAAGGCAATATTGTAGGAAGAGCGGCTCTCGTGTACTGGCCGCTGGGTCAGGACAACAGTGGCTTTCTGAAAAATGTTTCCGCCGTATATACCAGCATCCCGGCGGCGGGAAAGGTGCCCGCGCAAAACTCTCGGGGGATGCCGCCACTTAATATCGCGCTTCTGCTGATCCTGCCGATTGCTGTTCGGGGAATGAGAAGCCTGCGACGGGCCTCCTGACCTGTGGTTACAGGCCAGGAGAGACTCTGGCTGATACTCTCAGGATCTATTAAGCGTTTTGAGGAGCTCCAAGTTGAAGCTGGATTGCCTGATCCTTTAAAAAGACGGCCTGGATCGGGTGCTTAATGCGGTTCTGGGCCTCCGTAAAGTGTTTATCCAGTGTCTGTTGTATCTCCTCAGGAGACATTACCAGTTGCATCGGCCCTTCGACCCTTACATTGGTTGCCGTAAGCTGTCCTTTATTCGCTTGAGGGGTAAATGTTACAGCGTTGTCGTAGCTGTATACTTGAAAGGCCAGCCGAACACCATCTTGCTTTACCTGGATGACAGGTTTCTGGATTGTACTGGAGGGTGAGGAACTCAGGACGAGCAGATTGTTTAACAGGCGTTCCTGAACCTCTATGGGCCCTTCGGGCAACTGTTGGGCGGCTGTAGGGATCTGATTAATGGCCTGCGTCATGGATTGATCAACCTTATCTTGCACCTGCTGATGAATCATTGGACGTAGTACAAGAATCCAGGCTCCTACCGCAATGGCAACGAGTAGGAGTAAGGTGATAAAGCAGCCGACTGCCAATCCTCCCCGACCTCTCTTCTTACGTTCCTGATACCCTCTAAAATTAGGATTATTGTATGTTTCGCTTGTCATAGTGTGTTATACCTTCTTTTATTAATGTCCCTCTGGTAAGCTTACCATTACTTCTTCTCCATAGAAGATATTGGGAGAACTGGTTATCTTCTTCCTTACTTCATTTTCTTTATCATAACATGAGCACGTCCTATATGTGCTAGAGTTTACAATACCATAATAAAGACGAATTTATGTTACCTTTTGAGCATTCTTGAAGTGTAAATAATAAAACCTGATCAACAAGTGTGCTCGCTACCCGGAAATAGTGATGGCATCAACAATGGTTGGATTGGGAAGGCATGGAGATGATATATGCTTGAGAAGCAGAGAAATGAGCAGCCTCGGAAAGAGTTGTTGGAGAAGATCACGTTGGATATGGAAGTGGTGTCGGATAAGGTGGGTGATCTGGGGGAGGACGATCTCACGAAGCCAAAGGTGAAAGAGGTTGTCAGAGATGCCAGCGGAAATATTGAAGAGCTTATTGTCGAAAAAGGCATGTTCTTCAAGAAAACGTTGGATGTCCCGGTTGATCGGGTGCAAGAAGTCGAGCCAGGTAAAGTGGTTATCGATGCCCAGAGTGCTGAGCTCGACCGCTCCCAGGAGCAGGTTCTCGCTCATGAGGTGGATTCCCAGGGCAGTTCGGATCTACTGGAAGATGTTGGGCGTAGTATTCCTACAACCTCGGGACTGCGTCAGATGGAGTCCGAACATAGACTTGAGTCCAGGAGTCAGCAAAAACTGCCTGCGACAGCGGATGAGAAGGCTGCTGAAGGGATTCTTGAGGGTGACGATGGTATCTCTTTGAAGCGTCCAGCTCAGCTTCTGCGTTTCTTGGGCCCTGGTCTGCTGGCTGGCATGGCTGGAAACGACTCCTCGGCGGTCGCGACCTATTCCATTGATGGTGCCACCAATGGGTATGGGCATCTCTGGGTAATCCTCTTAGCGACTCCTCTTTTTCATACGGTTCAGTATAGTAGTGCCAGGATCGGGCGGATAACACAGATGGGCCTGGCCGATATCCTCAAAAAGTATTATGGGCGCTGGGTAGCGATATTGGCCTCCCTGGTTTTGATTGTTGCTAATGTCTCGTTGATCGCCGCCGATCTTGTCGCCGTTGGTAGTGGCCTGGAGCTAGTCACGCATATTCCCTGGATCTGGTTTGTCGTGCCCGTCGCGCTCGTGCTCTGGTATCTCACGGTGTTTCGCAATTTTGAGTCGTTAAAGAAAATCTTTCTTATTATGAGTCTGGCCTTTCTGGCATATATTGTCACAGCAATCTTCTCGGGGGCAAATTGGCTCCAGGTATTAAAGGCGACTGTTGTTCCGAGCCTGGATCTCTCCTTTGGGAGTGTGAGCGCGGTGGTCGCGATGCTGGGGGCAACCATCAGCCCCTATAC
>CAXTTV010000232.1:0-7008 GCA_964247295.1 uncultured Ktedonobacteraceae bacterium
CGAAGAACGTTTATAGCAGGAACTTCGAGGCGGAATAGATGCGGCCCGGCATCCCATGCTTTGGCGTCTCACTGCCCCAGATACCGATCAGCAAGAACATCGGGGCCAGCTCAACCTCCCAGAACAGGAAGAACAGCAGCAGATCCAACGCCATAAAGACGCCCATCACCCCAGCCTCAAGCAGCAGCAGTAGGGCCAGATACTCTTTGACCCGAACCTTTTCCCAACCGCCGATCACCGCCAGCATCGTAAGGAGAGCATTGAGCACCACCATCGGCAGGCTCAGCCCATCAATACCCAGGTTATATTCAATCTTAAAACGTACAGAACCGGCCTGGAAGTCAATCCAGGGAGCGGTTACAGAAGCCGCCGGATGCGCCAGATCGCCAAAGTGATAGCCATTGGCCGCGATCTGGAAAAAGACGCCCATTGTGAGCGCGAACGTAGCTGCAGCAAAGAGTAGCGCGGCCCAACGCGCAAGATTCTTTGGCAGAAGCCAGACAGCCACACCACCAATCACCGGCAGCAGGATTATCCAGGTAAGAACACTTCCTAAAATCACAGTCTTATCCCTTATCTTACTCCTGCGAACGTGATCAGCACCACAACAACGCCGATAAGCACTACAATACCACCAAAGAAACCGTACATATAGGACTGTACCCGGCCAGTCTCAGCGTACCGCAGGTCACGTCCCAGACCGGTCACCAGACGGGCCACACCATTAACCAGACCATCCACAATATAGGTATCAAAGGCCTGCTCAACGTGGGCAATCCCCAGCGCCATGTAGCGGACAATTAGATTGTACAGATCATCAATGTAGTATTTGCGCAGAAGCAGACGATGCAGGAAGCTGAGAGCAGCATTCCCCTCGACAAAAGCATGGATCTTGGCGATCTCTATACGCGCATAGATCGCATACGCCACACTCAGACCAATCAATGAGACCGCGACACCAGCCCAGGTCATCGGGTTTGTAATCACCTCACTAAACTCGATCAGCGGAGCTTTGGGGTTCAGATACCGAAAAAAACCAAACCAGTAACCCGCAACCACCGAAGGAACCGCCAGAATCATCAGTGGGATCGTCATCGTCAGCGGCGACTCATGTGGAGTTCCAGCCCCGCGATAAATGCTCCGTTCACCACCCCAGAGGCCGCCGAAACCAGCACCCTTCCCACCAAAGGCCAGAATATAGGCGCGGAACATATAGAACGCCGTTAGACCAGCAGTCAACAGCGTCAAAAACCAGATCACATAATGGCCGTGATCAAACGCCAGCCCGATAATCGTGTCTTTACTGTAGAAGCCAGATAAGAACGGGAAGCCCGAGATCGCCAGCACCGCGATCAACCATGTGCCCGCCGTGATCGGCATATACTTAGAGAGACCACCCATCAGGCGCATATCCTGCACTTCTTTATGGGTTGCATGATGCAGGGCATGGAGCACACTACCAGCACCCAGGAAGAGCAGGGCCTTAAAAAAGGCATGGGTAAACAGATGGAACATGCCGGGTCCAACGCCGTACTCTTCGCCGGACACCCCCAGACCCACAAACATATATCCCAACTGACTGATCGTCGAGAACGCCAGCACCCGTTTAAAGTCCGTCTGCACCAGGGCAATCGTCGCCGCGAACGCAGCCGTAAAGGCTCCAATCGAAGCCACGAGCTCCAGCGCCTGAGGACCCGCCTGAATGTAGATCGGGAAGGTACGAGCGATCATATACACACCGGCGGCAACCATCGTCGCGGCATGGATCAGCGCGCTCACCGGCGTCGGGCCCTCCATCGCGTTTGGGAGCCAGACATGAAGAGGAAACTGAGCGGATTTACCCATCGCGCCACAGAACACAAACATCATCGCCACCGTCAGGAGCGTCTTATCCATCTGACCGGCGGTCGCCGTAATCTTCGCGAAATCAAAAGTCCCCGTATTCGCGAACAGGATCATAATACCGATAATGAAACCGACATCACCGATACGGTTCATCACAAACGCCTGAAGAGCAGCGGAAGCCGGCGCTGGTCGATCCTCCTCTGGCTTGGCACGTTTATTGATCCAGAACCCGATCAGCAGATACGAGCTCAGACCGACCAGCTCCCAGCCGATGAAGATTACCAGGAAGCTTTGCGCGAACACAATCACCAGCATCGAGAAGGTGAAGATGGAAAGATAGGAATAGAAGCGCGCATAACCGGCGGAATTCTCCATATATCCCTGGGAGTAGAAATGCACCAGGAGAGAAATCGTCGTCACCACCACCAGCATCGTAATCGCCAACTGGTCCAGGTGGAAATTGATCGTGTAGTCGACGGTATTGGGTCCAAAAGTGGCCCAGTTATAAGACAGAACTGTCAGACCACCCGTGGGAAGAGGAGTATTGAACGAGCTAAACAGAAGCACCCAGGAGTACAGACAGGCCAGTCCAATAATCAAGATACCGACCCAGCCACTAGCCTTGGCCCAGATAGAGATAGCAGGCACTTGAGGATCTTCATCGTCGTCAAGCGCATGATCGTCATGGCCCTGGTGCACCCCATGATCGGGGTCCTCAACATTTGATGCGCCATGAACTATATGCTCATTCTCGCCCGTTGTCACCTTTGGCCGACCCAACAGGTCAAGGACACGCGTGCCGAAAATAATCACCGCGAACGAGAAGAGGGGGGCCAGCAGAATTGTCCAGGAATTTTGATACAATGCCATCTGAATCACCACTTCATCATATTAATCTCGCCAACATCCACAGTACTGCGTTTGCGATAAATCGAAATGATCATCGCAAGAGCAACAGCCGCCTCAGCCGCCGCCACAGTAATAATGAAAATAGCGAAAATCTGACCCGTCAGATACGTAGAAAAAGGCTTGACGGAGTTATAAAACGAAAAGCCCACCATTGTCACATTTACGGCGTTCAGCATAATCTCAATGCCCATCAGCACAGCAATAGCATTGTGCTTGGCAAGCGCGCCGTAAAGACCGATGCAGAACAAAATTGCACCAAGAATCAAGAAATGATTTAAGCTTAAATGCAAGAAAAAATCCATACAAGCTAGTCCTCTCGACCAATCACAATCGCGCCCACAATCGCCACCAGCAGCACGACAGACGCGATCTCAAAAGGTAGCACATAGCTATACGTTGTCGGGCTGTATAACAGTTGACCGATACGAACAACGTTATTAATATTGGTTGGAAGCTCATTGCCTCCAACCGTCGTCTCGCTTATCATGCGAGGGCTCGCCGTCGAGACATAGATCAATCCCAGTCCAATCAGGGCAGAGATCAAAACTCCTATACCCCATTGCCGATTGGTCGGATTACTGACGCGCACCTGATCACCCGTTCGCGTCAACATAACCGCGAAGAGGATCAGAATGGTGACCGCGCCAGCATAAATGAGAATCTGCACCACTGCGATAAACTCCGCGTTTAGCAGCAGATAAATGCCAGCGGCACCAGCGAAAAAAGCCACCAGCCAGAGCGCGCTGTGGACAATATTGCGCAAAGAGACCACCAGCAGAGCCGAACCCACCAGGAGAAGCGCGAAAATCCAGAAAATGAGGGTGGCTAAATCCATCAGAAATACACCTCCGGGACGTATCGGATATGTAGAGAATTAAGATCGCAGACAAGAGCATTGGTGCTTCTCTGGGCCATAACGTGTCGCAAAGACGCACACCTACCTATATAATATCAGGAGTCTACGAGATCAGACCATTCCATACCGATCTGATTCTATCAAACGGGTCAATCGGTGACAAGCCTGAGACATTCAATACACAGCTTTCACGTTCGGGAAACCAACGACGATACAGGAAAAAAACCGGGTTACGCGCGGCGTAACGCTATGCTATAATGCATCCAGTTACAACCCCGCACGGGAATATACCTTGAAAAGGAGACGGCAATCCTCCCACGGCCAGTTCGTGTGGACCCTGCCAGACTTATGAGCGTGTCTAAGTCAACACCAAAAGAGAGTTCTGCCGAACAGCGCTTTTGTGCTCGTTGCCACCGCGAGTTACCGCCAGAAGCTACTTTTTGCAGTGCCTGCGGCGAGCGGGTCGCAACCAATGAGAAAACCAGTGCCCCAACACTGCTTCCCGATACTCATGACATTAATACTCGCTACCGCATCACGTCGCTCATCCGCCGCCGTCCCTATATCAGCCTGTTTCTCGCAATCGATAATCAACAACATCGTACTATCGCGATTCGCGATCTGGATGTGAGCAGTCTGGAACCCGGTCCACGCGAGACAATTATTCAGGCGGCACAGGCCGAGTATGATCTGCTCCGTCGCCAACATATCTCTTCCGTGCTACCTGTTATCGATCTGCGCTACGCCCAAAACCATCTTTTTGTGATCGCCGGCTGGCCGATTAATGAGAAACGCGCCGATACACTAAAAAAAGGTAAAAAGGACGAGCCCACCGACAATAAGCAGAACGGAAATACCCGAGCAGCCTCCAATAATCCAGATCAACTTCAGAGCCTACAAGATCTGTTACAAAGTGGCCTCGGCCTACCAGATATTCAGACGACACTGGATTGGATCGAGCAGCTCTGCCAGGCGGTGGGAATACTCCATCAAAATCGCTTCCTGATCGGCGAGCTGGACCCCTCGACGGTCATTATTCAAGGTAATGACTACATGGGGCAACCGGCTTTGATTGCCTCCTGGCTACCACCCGGTATCCAGCATCTCCTCCCCCAGACCTCAGAGGCAGTGATCACTACGCCTTTTAGCGCGCCTGAGACCCTCACAGGGAAGACCCGCACTATCTCAGATATCTATAGCCTGGGGGCGATCCTTTACCTGTTGCTGACTGGCGTTCCGCCCGATCCAGCGCCCCAGCGTCTGCACAACAAAATGAAAACGCCGCGAGAGTACAATCCTTCCATCAGTATCGTGCTTGAAGAGATTGTGATGCGCGCCCTCGCTCTGGAAACGACGAAACGCTTCCAAAATACCGAGGAATTTCTGGAGGCCCTGACGATTCTTCGCATGCCCTCTGAGAAACATGCCGTGACAATTACAACCTCCGAGAGCAAAGGAGATGCTACCCTCCTGCTGGACGATGACTACGATATGAATAGCGTCACCGTCCGCATGAAGCCGCTCTCACAACTAGATCTGCGAACCGCGCGGGTTGAAGAGAAAACCAGTGGGGAGCAGCCAGCGTCAGACTCTCAGAGGAAAGTCTCAACAGAGAACCCACCTGATGACCCGATCACCAAAATTTCAACACAGAAATTACCGGATAGAAAAGAGCCCGAGTCTACCTCCAGAGCTCTCATTCCTCTTCCCGAGAGCAACAAGAAAAGTCGTATGCCTTTGGGGCAAAGGCTTCAGAAGCAGATTTCCCAATGGCTCCCTGTGCTTCAGAAAGGGAGAATTCGTAAAGAAAGCGTCGGCGAGGGACGAAAAACATTTCTTCAGATGCTTCAGAGTCTCCTGTTGGGAGAGCAACAGCATGGCATGAAGGCCGCCGCGATGATTGAGACACCGCTACGCATTCTCCCAAATCAGGGCTACGCGATCCGGATACAGGTTATGGGCAGAGACGAGCCCGTCCCCGCGAAAAAGGGTGAGACCGGGGGGCTGAGTACGCTCACAAGAGATCAATGGATCAATATTGAGGTGCGTACCGCCTTCCACCAGAGCTACACGTATGTTGTACAACAAGCGGCTGTCCAGTTGCCCAGCGAGGGATATGCAGCCGAGGTTATCATTCCAATGAAGCCATTCTCAAAAGTCTCCAGCGGTCGACGAGAACGGCTGCACATCTTTTTTCTGGATGAGCAGCGCAGTCCGTTATATGAGAGCCCGTTCGCGATTGAAATCTTTGTCTCGCATCTGGTCCAGCCAGGGAAAGAAGGGCATCAAGCCCTCCCAATCCCTTATTAAGTTGTAAAAATCAGGCGGGGTGGTTGAGCCGCTGGTGTTTTCCTAGATACCAGCGTGTTGTGAGCACATACTCGGCATGGCTCCAGGTCAGTGGGGAGACGCTCAACGGCGCACTTGTAAAAGGGCTCACCTGTTCCGCCATCACGCCGCTCGCCAATGCATGATCTCTGGCCCACTCCAATAGAGGCAGAGCCGTACGTAACTCATCAAGGGTTGTCGCGCTGGCGATCCGGTACTGGGCCAGCCAGAGCGTACAGATAAACCATGGATTTCCCTGAGCCAGACTGGTGTCGTTGGTGCTCTGATAATAATAATCGTTTTCATAGCGAGCTAGTCCTCCGGCGGCTGAACACACCCAGAGTGTATGCTCCATCTGCTGCATCGTGCTCTGAATACGCGGATCAGAGGCCGGGAACATTCCAAATTGGAAAAGGCCACAGAGGCTACTATCCACCGTAAGGTCCTTCTGGATCTCGCCATCAAGATCAACCGTCAACATTCGCGCGAACCGACCATGCTCCTCATCCCAGAGGTGCAACAGGGCCGCAGCTTTAATCTCTTGAGCCGCCTCCTGATACTTTGTCGCCAGATCGTGCTCTCCAAAAAGGGTCGAGAAATGCGCCGCCGCATCCAGCCCCGCGTAGACAGCCGAAGTGGTGTAGCTTAAAATGCCGTGCCGCTCCTCCCAAAGATCATATGAAGCTCCCGGCAATCGTGTATGTGGCTCACGATAGCGCACCATAAATTCAGCCGCCGGCACCACCAGTTCCCGAAAATGCGCGGCCACAAACTCCACTTCGTGGAAACAAAGATAGTGTTGCCAGAGGCTGTAGATCACCAGGGCTGTCTCATCTTCCTGGATCGGCAGTTGCGCGATCCCCTCTTTGTTAATCCAGGGGTGCCAGCTACTCCCCCAGGAACGATCGGGATTATATTTGTGTAGCAGATACCCCTCGTGCGTCCGAACCGCGCTACAAAAATCATAGAAGTTACGAGTCGTCTCAGAGTATCCAGCATGGCTCAAGGCATTCGCCACCAGCGCTCCATCGCGCGGCCACATATAGGAGTAGCTATCGCTAGAGAAATAT
>CAXTTV010000233.1:0-7001 GCA_964247295.1 uncultured Ktedonobacteraceae bacterium
GTCCCCTATTTTTAAACTGCCGATAGACCGGCGTAGCCCCGTAGATACCGGCAACCTGTGAGGGAGTTAAACCGCTCCCCAAAGGCCCGCCACCATATGGAGGCTTCTTTGTGGCATCGGGGATCTGGGCATGGGAGCGCAAAGGGTTCAAATTGCTGAGGCCAAAGACACCAAGCGTTGCACCAATAAGCTTCTCTGGGAGCTCTATATCGCTATCGTTCCCATAGTAAACCTCTCCGGTACTCAAACGAGAGTCGTTAATCGTGGTGTGAAATGCTCGCTCCACTTTCTCCGTACTACCAGTGGCAAGTAGCAATGTTGCATCAGAAGAAGGTTGAACTTTCAAGCCAGATTGCATGAGAAAGCTGCGAGCAGCTTGAATGTCACCAGTCGCAGGCGCGAACTTTGTACGAAATTCATTGCTTGACAGCCACTGCTGATAGCGCCCACCCTGAGCATTATAGAGATCTTTTACCAGTTGCTGCTGCTGCTCTGGGTGCGAGGTTTTTAACATCAGACCAATCAACAATTGATCCTGGTTAAGATGATGCCCGATCTGGTGACTATAACGCGGCCAGAGAGCATGACTCCCAGCTAATGGACGATATGTAGAGGATTGACCAAAAGCTGATAAGCTCGCGGCACTGCTAAGTGTGCTCATCAGCACCAATAGTAGGATTAGAGGCAAAAAAAATAATGCACAAAACCGTCTCGGCACGTCTATACCCTCCTACCAACACAACATCATGTAAAACATAAACCCTTTAACTGTAAAGAGTTATTGCATAATATATATTAAATAAACTTCACTTAAAAGTCAACACTATTAATAGATATCTACGTATGCTAAAAATATGGGTCAGATGACCCATCCACAACTGCTCTTCCCTCTATATACTTTGCTTAAAGCATACTGCTCTATGCCCTGTACCATACTCAAGGAAGAAAACATCATATGATTAAGACTAATCGCCATCATCGCATTCTTAAAACTGCTCAAGTTCTTTTAGGAATACAAGCTCTTCTGGCACTGTGGGAGGGGATATCTAAATTAGTGAGCAGTAGTTCAGCCTCGCAGATTTCTCCAGTGGTCATTTACTATATTGCTGTTGGAGCTGTTTTTGCATACCTTGGGATAACTATTGGCCATGCCCGCAATAAAACGCATGGTATAGCTGTAGTTGTCACAGGCATCGATACAACATGGGCCGGCTATCTCTCCCTTTTCGACTTTGCGATGAGCTCAACAGGGGTACACTATTCTTTTTTGCCTCCTCTGTTTATCCAACAGGCTCTCCCTACATTGTTGAGATTTATCATCGGAGTTTTTACTACCCTGGTCTTGTTCATTTCATCGATAAAAATATCTATGGAGAATAGAGGGTGATCTTCACCGTAGTATAAAAGGTGTTTTTCATCTTTGGGAGGGGGTGGCCCTCTCCCATTTTTTTGTGAGTAAAGAGACAGTATACCTATTCATAGGTCTTCTGTATAGCCTTTTTTGGGTATATATTGAGAAAGAGATGTCACAATTTCGTAAGTATCTCGATATTCTAAATAGGAGTTCCACAAAGAACATTTTACGCAAGGTCTGGATAGATTGATGCGTCTCTTAAGAATAGACAAATAACAATAAAAGATTCTTACCGATTAGAGCCTGACTTTTTTCATCGAAGCTGATGATACTTTTTAGATCGTTGAGAAGATCTTTTTACTATTGAGAAAGGGTAAGGTAAGCTCTTTATGGAAAATCGAACTCGTAACTGGCGACAAATACTGAATATTCTAGCGGCTCTGCTCTTCGCGGTTCTGCTGATTTTCTCGGTTGTCATCCTGTACATTAGATAAACTTCACGTCTTGACAGTGCCGATACGCTGTATGCTATAACCTGCATAGCTTGATTTTCGCGATTGCCCAAGAGGCAAGCGATACTTTTTCACGGTCAGGATCAAAGGAGTTTTTTCATGCAACCCGCGCAATCCGTTCCGACTACAGATAATGTAGCTCTGAGGCAGGGACTGATTTTTGGTATTAGTCTGGCTATTATCTGGCTTATTTTAGTTGCGACCAATGATTTTGTGGATCTTGGTGGATTTAGGACGGTTCTCGCATATGTTCTGCTGTCTTTACCTTTTGTTTTTTACATATTGACCGGCTTTTTCGCCGCTCGAATCACGGGAAGCACGAGAACAGGAACCTGGGCAGGAGTCTGGACTGGAGCGATATGGGGGCTGGCGAATGGCCTATATACGCTGATAAGAACGATGTTCAATGTAGATACGATTCGGGCCACGAACCAGCTAGCGGCAAATAAAGCCCATATTGTTGTTCAATATACTAACAATCAGATTATTCTGTATACATTGCTTGGAGCTTTGTTAGCAATCCTCTTGGGTGTGGTCGAGGGGGCGATCTTCGGCGCAATTGGGGGGACATTAGGCAAAGGAAGAAAACATTCGGTCGCCGTAGTGGATCGTGATGAGGCACCTTCTGAGGCCCCAGCTCCTACCCTACCAGAGTAATAAAGAAGTTCTAGGGGCACGCAGAATAGTAGGGGAACAGCTTGTGGGGCTGGTGGGACAAGAAAGAACCCTCACTCCGACGTAAGTCAGAATGAGGATTTTTGCCAGCCGCACCTGAAGGCAGGATCTTGCTATTGGGCTAATTCGCTTCGGCGGGCCCGCAACTTGCTGAGCCTCTCTTCCTGGGCCGCGAGCTTCTCGCGCTCCTTCTCAACCACTTCAGGTTTGGCCCGGCTCACAAAGTTCTGGTTCCCCAGTTTTCCTTGCAGCCGCTCAATCTCCTGTCTTGCCTGACCAGTCTCTTTGTCCAGCCTTTCTAGCTCTTTACCAATATCGAGCATCCCTGCCAGCGGCAGGTAGATCTCGATTGGACCAGCTAGCAGACTCATAGCCTTTTCAGGCTTTTGAGCTAATCGCTGGTGCAGCTCCGGTTTCTCGGTCCTCGCCAGGAACTCGATTAAGGGCGTCTGCTCGCTTAGCATTGCCAGGTGATCTCCCATTACAATGATCGCGGGCACCCGCCGCGCCGGCTCCACGTTCATCTGGTTTCGAGCATCGCGGATCAGGGTGATTGTCTGCTTGACCAGATCAAATTGCTGCTCCGCTTTGAGATCAATTTGCGGTGGTTGAGGCTGAGGATATTCCACCACAATTAATGCTGGCGCGGGCCAGCGACTCCCTTCCACTTCACTAAAGCGGTACAGGTGCTGCCAGACCTCTTCGGTCACAAAAGGCATAAAGGGATGCAGCAATCTCAGGCTCTGGTCTAATACAGATCTCAGAATACCAGCGGTTGCAATCCGACGATCTTCGCTCCCCTGCATCTGCACTTTGGCGATCTCAACATACCAATCACAGTAATCCGACCAGAAAAAGTCGTTGATCTGCCGACCGGCCTCGCCCAACTGGAAGTCACTGATGAGATGATGAACGTTAGTTGTGAGGTTGCTCAAGCGGCTGAGTATCCAGCGATCCGCCAGGGTCTGCGGCTGAAGATCAGCCAGGGCCGGCACTCCACCAGCGATCTCGCTCGTCGCCATTAACACAAAGCGCGAGGCGTTCCAGATCTTGTTGGCGAAGTTGCGGTTCCCGATGATCCTCTCTGGCACTAGTTTGCTATCATTGCCGGGTGTGCTACTGGTCGCCAGAGTGAAGCGCAGGGCATCAGTCCCGTACTGGTCCATAATCTCTAACGGATCAACCACATTGCTTTTGGACTTGCTCATCTTTTCGCCTTTGGCGTCCCGCACCAGACCATGCAGGTAGATGGTGTTGAATGGGAGCTGACCCAGAAAATGTGTGCCAGCCATCACCATGCGCGACACCCAGAAAAAGATGATATCGTAACCGGTCTCCAACACAGAGGTTGGATAGAAGCGCTTCAGATCCTCGGTCGCCTCGGGCCAGCCCAATGTGCTGAAGGGCCAGAGCCAGGAGCTAAACCAGGTATCCAGCACATCTTCGTCCTGCCGAGGCTGGCTACCCTCACAATTGGGGCAGGTTTCGACATCGGTCCGGCTCACGATCATCTCACTGCACTCATCGCAGTACCAGACCGGGATGCGATGCCCCCACCAGAGCTGACGCGAGATACACCAATCGTGGATGTTTTCCAACCAGTCCAGGTAGGTTTTGCCAAAACGCTCCGGCACGATTCTCAAATGGCCCGACTTTAAAGCGCCAATCGCCGGGGTCGCCAGCGGTGTCATCTTCACAAACCACTGCTTAGAGATCAATGGCTCGATCACGGTATTACAGCGATCGCAGTGACCCAGCGGCACTGTGTACTCTTCAATCTTCACCACGTTGCCCAGCTCTTGCAGATCCACCACCAGACGCTTTCGCGCCTCGTAGCGATCCAATCCAGCATAAGGGCCGGCCTCATCGGTCATCTTCGCATCATAACCAATCACCTGTACACGCGGCAGGTGGTGGCGCTCGCCAATCTCAAAATCCACGGGATCGTGCGCGGGCGTGACTTTGACCGCGCCCGTTCCAAACTCACTTTCCACGGCTGCATCCGCGATGATTGGGATCTCTCGACCAATCACGGGCAGCACAGCCAACCGGCCTATAATACTTTTATAGCGAGGATCGTTGGGGTTCACTGCCACAGCCGTATCACCTAGAATCGTCTCAGGCCGTGTCGTCGCCACACTAATGTACTCGGTCTGCTCCGACTCCATGCCTTCCATGGGCTTCAATGGGTAGCGCACGTAGGTTAATGTGCCCGGCGTCTCGACGTGGTTCACCTCAAGATCCGAGATCGCGCTCATACAGCGAGGGCACCAGTTAATTAAACGCTCCCCTCGATAGATCAGCCCTTCTTCGTAAAGGCGCACAAAGGTCTCACGCACAGCTTTTGAAAGGCCCTCGTCCAGGGTAAAGCGCTCCCGGCTCCAATCGCAGGAGGCCCCCAAGCGGCGATGCTGATCTTGAATCCGGTGCTTGTATTGATGCACCCACTGCCAGACGCGCTCAAGGAAAGCCTCGCGTCCAAGCTTATGTCTATCTGTTCCCTCTTTCGCGATCAGCCGCTCGACCACCGTCTGTGTAGCGATCCCTGCGTGGTCCTCTCCGGGGAGCCAGAGCGTATCATCACCAATCATCCGATGATAACGGATCATGATATCCTCGGTAGTCGCGGTAATCGCATGGCCTAGGTGGAGCGCGCCCGTCACATTTGGGGGCGGCATGCTAATTACAAATGTCTTCCCAGTTTTGCCACCCGTGGGCTTAAAAAAGCCACTGTCTTCCCAATAGCGGTACCATTTCGCCTCCACCGCCTGGGGATCATAGGCCTTTGGCAGATCTGCCGCGCTCGCGGCTCCATGCGGCCTGTCCTGCTCGATCATGTCTATCCCCTCTCCCTAATCCTTTACACAAAAACAAAAAACCCTTTCTCGCTCAAGGACGAGAAGGGTCACGGCTCGTGGTACCACCTTGTTTCGATCAACCTCAAGAAGAGAGGTTTGATCCTCTTACACGCGGTAACGGGCGCACCCCGTAGGAGCCTCCGGCTCATAGAAGAGCCCTCGACTTCCGACTCACAGGCGACTTTCGATACTACCTACTCCGAGGAAGACTCGCAGCCCTTTCTGATCTTCCCTCTCTGACGGATATTGGTATCTACTCCTCCTGCTCGATGTCAGGGTTATTGAATTGTTACTTATAGTGTACTGATCAACTTGCGATCTGTCAATATATGTACAAAAACGCGGAATGTAGCCAGAAAATTACCATGGCTACATTCCGCGCCGGTAATCACTTCAGTACAATATGTTGACCGTTCAATAGCACCTCTAGCGATGCAAGAAAGAAACTCCACCGCCAGGGGTAATGGTTGTATGCGCGACCTGTGTGGGATCAGCCCCCCAATTCATTGAGCTCATCTCAATAGAACCATCATCGTTAACTCCCTCAACAATCCCCACATGACCATAGGTGGCGTTCACGCCCTGCACACCCCGTTGTAAAACCACTATATCCCCCACTTTAGGTTGACTGGCCACCGACCAACCAGAGCTTTGCGCGCCATCTACCCACATCCAGGCATCCCCCCTCCATGGAACATAGACGCCTGTTAATTGGTGGTAGCGCTCACTGGCCCACCATGTACACTGCGGATAGGGATAGGTGTTCCCGTCACCAACCGATCCATTACCACTCGATTGCTGCGAGACGGCTTGCTGGCTCTGATCCGCCTTACTCTGCCCATTGTCGGTATTTCCATCCTGTTGAGTGGTATTCTGACCTCCAACAACCCAGGCGACCTCATCGGCTTTCGCAAATATACTATACGCATTCATGCTCAAGGCCATAATGGCACAAAGGATACCAGTCAGCATCACAATGTTACCTTTGGTGATGAAGCGCTTCCAACTTTTGTGCTCTGCCGTTTTGCGCATTTCCTTGGCGACATTCTGTAAATACTGTTCGCTGTTTTCACTGATGTGTTGTTCTAAATTCACTACCCTGCTCCTTGTCTTCATCAAAAATGGGAACTTCCCTATACGAGCTCGGGTAATCTTACCATTTTCGTTGTTTGGAATAGGCTAACATGCAACGAAATAATGCATTTCGATTTTCTTCAAGAGGAGCATGACGGGCATCTTGGTGCATGCAGATACGGCATATCTAAAATTGAGCGTCAGACACTTTAACTTTGTTTTTTTTTGGATAGAAGAATTTTTGTTTATTATGTCAACTCAAAAGGCTTCTGATACAGGCCCGACAGGCTCACCAATTATTTATGGCAGAAGGAGTGAGCTCGACTACAAAAAACCGAGGAATTTGCAAAATAGTACTTCTGGGTGGTTTGAAGTCAGATATAGGAAAGACGCTTATGTCTCTATTGTCGGGAAAAGGGAAAGCGTTTCCTGTGCAGAGAAGGATAGTCGAAGGTGGTGGTCAGGTCACGTGTAGCGATGCGGGGGGGGGCACTGGACCCCCAACCAACGGAACCCGCATGGGGAGGG
>CAXTTV010000234.1:0-3416 GCA_964247295.1 uncultured Ktedonobacteraceae bacterium
ATTTAGTAAAGCTACACATATAGATTCTACTAATTGCCTACAGGATCAGGGGGCGGTGAGGTAGTACGTCTGCCTCAATCTCATCAAAAAAAGCGCGGGAAAGCTCTACCTCTTCCGCGCACAAAGGACACTTGGCTATATGCAATTCAACGTACCGTTTTTTGACACCTGAGAATAGATCAGCGCTGTATAGGCTCAAATCATCAGCATCCGGACACTGATACCGGTAGAGGTGGTGAACCAGGATATCTGCGGTCCGCTGATAATGGTGAACTTTTTGCTGGCACAAAGAGCAACTTTCTAGATGATTCTTCTCTTCGGGCGATAGCTTTTTGCCGTCCAGGGCATAACTCAGCAGCGCCTCCTCACCTCCTGGCGATAGATGCGTACAATCCATGTATTCTTCCTTGCCTATCTAATAAAGAATATCTACGAGCGTGATATGGATTGAGATTTGTAAATAATGACGTTTCTGTATAAACGCTGCTGGTTGCACTTTTTACAGTCCTCTTATACGCTGCTGCTCAGTTGCCAACGGATGTGCTCCCTGTTTCGCTGGAGTCTCTCGAAAATGTTCCGCCTTAAGCGGTAAACTTCACGTACGTCTCTGAACTCTTCAACACAATACTGTACCACTTCCCGAGGCTTCAACCCACAATGGAATAGTAAAAAGGCCAGCCTCTGTTCACGGGCGTTCGGGAACATTCCCTGGATTACCATCCACAATTCATAGCCATCTTTATATTCCTCCGCGAGAGGCTCATTGTGAAAGCTGTCATATTCCGGCAAAGGCGTCTCCTTTGGTCGAGAATATGCGCGCAGATTGTCAAGTACCGCGCCATTCAAACTGGTTTGAAGATAGCGCAGAGCCGCTGCTAAAGAGGTAAACTGAATGTTCTGGTTGCGCGTGGTCGCCTGCCAGAACCGCTCAAAGGCCATATTCACATAGTTTTCTTCGCTATCAAAGCGACAGGCGATCTCTCTCCTCGGATGCCGATGCATCCAGTGCAATACATCTTTCCGAAAATGGTCCACCAGCACAGCCCAGGCCTGCTGATCCTGCCGCGAGATGGCCCTGTGAAATAGCTCTAAACAATATTGGTCATTACTGTCCATACCCTGTCTGAATCTGCTGATCTCACACTTACAACGCTCAACCAATACAGCCAGACTTAAATCCGAAGAAGTTTCTTTCATCTCCATACCCATCATCACTCTTTTTCCTTATGCTCTTCGTTCAGACTTGTACAGAAGGGATATGCGTGTTCCGGTCGATATGGGATTATACAATGAAGCGTTGGGAAAGACGCTTTTATTTGTATAGATTTTTCATGTAATTCGATTACATGTAAGGATTGGGGAAACGGGGTACCTTAAAAATGAGTATTCCAGTGTCTACCAGAGCTAATAACTATAGTAGCTTTTTATACCAATGGTTCCAGTGTTTAGACTAATCGAAATAACGCTCTCTGTCAAGCAAAAATCCCATATATTCCTAAAAATGATGCTTACAATCTATCCAAAAAAATCTGTACCCTGTACTTGTATAAGATAATGGGTAGTTTAGAATAGTTGATAACTGCTTTGACCTCATACAACCAGTACCATAAGAGCAGCTACTATCTATAAGTAAGCACGTTCTACAAAAAAACGCCCGACTCGCGGCGGCCATCTCTAGACGATCGAGCGCTCGAAAGGCTGGCGGAGTCGGGAAGCCTCTATCGCCATCAACTTTGATGGCGAACGACGCTCTATGAACGGTTACAGCAGGCTCTCTAGCTCTTGCGGCTGTGTAGCCGGAGCCTGACAGGCAAAGTCCTGGCAGACGTAGACGGTAGCCTTTCCCTGCTGCATGGGACGATCAGCTAACAATGGGATAACTTCACTGACGCTGGCATCATCAGGCGCGGCACAGGCCAGGACGCTATTGGGAAGATAACGCAGGTTGATTGAGGCTAGCATTGTTTGGGTATCAGGCGCTTTGGGATCTCCGACGATGGCGATCTCTTTGACGGGGGAGATGGCATAGTCATAGGCGCTCAGGGCCTCGGCAAAGAAATTTGGCTGCTGCTGTGGGAGATCTCCAAGCGACTCCAGATATCCCTCGGCCTTCTGCCTGTACGTTGGATCTCCAGTGTAGGAAGATAGGCGTAGCAGGACCTGAACAGCGACGCTATTTCCTGAGGGCGTGGCGTTATCGGTAATCTCTTTGGGGCGGGCAACTAACTGCTCATGATCTTTGCCGGTATCAAAAAAGCCTCCATGCTCGTCGTCGGAGAACAATTCGATCACTTCATTCATTATGGCTCGGGCATGCACAAACCAGCGAAGATCCAGACTGGCCTCATACAGTGCCAGTAGCCCATCAGCAAAGCAGGCGTAGTCCTCAAGATAACCGTTGAGATGCGCCCGGCCATCTTTATAGGTGCGCAGATGCCGCCCATTGCTGACCATAGTGTTTAGGAGAAACTCGGCGTTGCGAGTAGCGATCTCTAGATAGTCCGCTCGTTGCAGATGACGCGCAGCCTCGGCAAAGCTTTTGAGCATCATTCCATTCCAGGCCAGCAAGATTTTCTCATCGCGGCCCGGCTTTACCCTTTGTTCGCGCACCTCAAATACCTTCTGACGACTCTGGGCCAGGATATCTTGCAGATCGTCAACGCTCATCCCATGCTGCCGCGCCAATAGCTCAGGATCTTTGACGACGCGTAGAATACTTTTACCCTCAAAATTTCCCTTAGAGGTGACATCATAGAATTCCATAAAAAGCTTCGCGTGATCTGGCGCTAAGATGGCCTGGATCTCTTCAGGCGTCCAGAGAAAGAACTTACCCTCTACCCCCTCGCTATCGGCATCTTGGGTAGAATAAAAACCCCCTTCAGGTGAGAGCATCTCCCTCCGCACATAATCCAAAGTGCCTTCGGCGATCTTTCGGTAGAGCAGCTCACCCGTTACCAGATAGGTATGCAGGTAAACCCGACTGAGCAGGGCGTTATCATACAACATTTTCTCAAAGTGGGGAGCCAGCCACTCGGCATCGGTGGAGTAGCGATGGAAGCCACCTCCCAGACGGTCATGGATACCACCATACGCCATTTTTCGCAGGGTATTCTCGACAATTTCCAACTCAGGACGCTTCGGCTTCCCCTGAAGTTCCCCTTTCTGCCGATGCAGATAGATGCGCAAGAGCAGATCTAAGGCCATCGCATGAGGAAACTTGGGCGCTCTGCCAAAACCACCGTGGACGGGATCATAGTCAGATCCCAACTCCTCGCTGATTTTGTTGAATACGTCCAGCGAATGACGCTCGGACAACCAGAGCTCTTCAGGTGCAATCAGGGCAGTAGTGCTGCGATCATTCAAAAAATCGGAGATCTGCTGGGCCTGCTCCTCAATCTCCTGCCGCTGCGTGTTAT
>CAXTTV010000234.1:3426-6849 GCA_964247295.1 uncultured Ktedonobacteraceae bacterium
GCGTAAGTAGCAGACGTGGAAATCCCATCATCACCTGAGAACCATATTGACGATCTTCCGGTGGAAAATAGGTCCCGCCGTAAAAGGGGCGGCCATCAGGCAAAAGGAAAACGGTCATTGGCCAGCCACCCTGTCGAGTGATCGCCTGGACCGCTCGCATATATAGTGAGTCAATGTCTGGTCGCTCCTCGCGGTCCACTTTGATGCTGACAAAACGCTCGTTCATCAACCCGGCTATCGCGTCATTCTCAAAGGACTCGCGCTCCATTACATGACACCAGTGGCAGGCTGAGTATCCTACACTTAAAAGGATTGGCTTATCTTCCTCCTTAGCCTTTGTCAGCGCCTCTTCTCCCCAGGGATACCAATCAACTGGATTATGAGCATGTTGCAAAAGATAAGGACTGGTCTCAGAGATCAAGCGGTTTGTATGTGTATGCTGCGACTGTTCGCTTTGCTGCGACATGTTTTCCTTCCCTTGACTGTTTGCTAACAGCCTCTGCCCCTAAAAGGCAAAACATCTATTTGTCTATAAGCCTCTTACGTTTCTCTCACCCCCATTGTACGACACATCTTCGTTAACATACCTTGACTTTCAAACTTTCCGCGACTATACTCTATTTCAGAGAACCATATGACCAATTATGTTTTTTTAGTCATACAGTCACAAAGGAGCAGTGGTTGGCTCAAAGAAGGGGTGATCGCAAGGACGCCACGCAAGAAAAGGACAAACGGAGGGAGCGCGCGGATCGTATTTTGGCAGCGGCGGCGGAACTCACGCTCCGTTGGGGCTATCAGAAAACGACGATCGATGATATTGCGCGGCAGGCTGGAGTCGCCAAAGGAACGATCTACATCCATTGGAAGACGCGAGAAGATCTTTTCTTGATGATGCTATTGCGTGAGCAAAAAAAGGTGCTGGCCGAAATGCTCGCACGCCTCCAAGATGATCCCGAGGGCGTCATGCTCCACGCGATGATGAAGCATGCCCTGATCGCAATGGAACACAGTCCTTTAATTAAGGCAACGCTGCTCAAAGATACTGATATGCTGGGAGACCTTCTTCATATCCCGATGGGCGATGCCATGCTTCAACAGAAGATGCTTTTTAGCGATGAGTATCTTCAATTTTTACGGGATGCTGGATTGCTCCGCACCGACCAGGATCTGAAAACCCAGACCTATATGTTGAGCGCGATCGTGATGGGCTATCTTTTAATCGATCCGCTTTTGCCAGACCAGTATCGCTACACCCCGGAGGAGGCCGGGGAGATGCTGGCCGAGAATATCAAAAGGACGCTGGAACCGACCGAACCCATCCCAGTTGAACGACGCGAGGCGGCCAACGCCCAGTTTCAACAATTGTTCGCACTACGAGCTACCCAATTAGAGGAATGGGCGACAAAGGAGTATGGTTTATGAGTACACACATGCCTGCGATTGAGATTGAGCATCTCTCTAAAGCGTATGGCAACTTCCAGGCGCTTAAGGATGTCTCGATGCGGGTGGAGCAGGGGGAGATCTTTGGTTTTCTTGGCCCGAATGGCGCGGGCAAAAGCACAGCCATCCGCTGTATGCTGGACGTAATCCGCCCCAGCTCCGGCAGTATTAAAATCATGGGGTTGGATACCCAGCGAGAGACGATACGAATGCATGAGCTGATCGGCTATCTGCCTGGCGATGTACGCCTCCCAGGCAAAATGACCGGCAAGGGACTAATCAACCACTTTTCGCGGTTGCAAGGGCGAGAGCCGATCCGATTAGATGAACTGGTCAAGCGTTTCGATGTAGAGCTCAAACGCCCCCTAAAGCAGTATTCAAAGGGGATGCGGCAGAAGATCGGCATTGTCCTGGCCTTTATGTGTGATCCTCAGGTGCTGCTACTGGATGAACCCACCTCTGGGCTCGATCCACTCTCGCAACGGGCCTTTAATGAATTTCTGTTGGAAGAGCAGGCGCGGGGCAAAACCGTGTTTATGAGCTCGCATATTATGAGCGATGTCGAGCGGGTCTGCAAGCGGGTCGCGATCATCCGGCATGGAGAACTGGTCGCGGTCGAGCAGGTTGAGCGCCTGCGTGAGAAGGCAGGGGAGCGGATCACCATTGAATTTGGGCAGCAGGTTGAGCGTGCGGCTCTAGAGCATATTCCTGGTGTCTCTAATGTGAGCGAGACCAGAAACCAGTATCACCTGAGCCTGGCCGGCAGTATAGATCCTTTAATCAAGGCCTTGAGCCAGTACGAAGTTGTGCGCTTGCACGCCGAAGAGGCTCCATTAGAAGAAGTCTTCCTGAAATTTTATGATGATCAGCCAGAGCCAGCATTAAGCGAAGCCCGTTAAGTAGAGTGCATCGCGCGAAAAGGGGATTAATACTATGGCAAGTACAGTCGTAGCCGGGCGCAGTCTACCAGCAACTCGCAAACGCTTTCGAGGTCTGACTCTCACCATACAAGCCTTAAAAAACGCCGCCGCTCCGCTTGGAGGAGGCAGCTTTTAC
Source organism: uncultured Ktedonobacteraceae bacterium (assembly GCA_964247295.1). GTDB lineage: Bacteria > Chloroflexota > Ktedonobacteria > Ktedonobacterales > Ktedonobacteraceae > CAXTTV01. The sequence goes on from CAXTTV010000234.1 coordinate 5,923, forward strand.
GCGCTCATCATTCCATTGTTTGTAGGCTTCATCTATCCAGGTCTGAAAGGGATAAGTCTGGATGCCTATCTTTCTACCAGCGCCCTGACGGGCATCCTGGGAACAAGTGTAAAACACGTTCCTGGCTTTGTAGGATTTCTCGGCATCGAGACCTATAGCTCGATCTATGGGCTGCTATTTGGCGGCATTCTCGCCTATATTGGCGGCGCGGCGATCCCCGCTACCATCGAAGACGGCACCCTGGATCTGGCACTCTCCCGCCCGATCAGTCGAGGAAGATACTATATAGAGTTTGGCCTGGCCGCTGTGCTGGGCATCATCCTGATCAGCCTGGTCACTATATTGGGAGTCTGGCTTTCCACATTTCTGGTCAAAGATGCCAATGTAGATTGGCAGTGGCTTTGGCTCACACAATGGAGTCAGACTAGTTTTATGGCGATTGCCCTGGGCTTTGGAATGCTCTGTGGGGCCAGCCTTAATAGCAGCAAAGCAGCCGGCTGGACCGGAGTGGGCGTCCTCATCCTGGCTTATCTGCTGAACACCTTTGGCGGGGTTGCCGAGAACCTGAACTGGATGCGCAAAATCACCCCATTCTATTACGCGAATGGGTTGGACACCCTGTTAAAGCACGACCTGACCTGGTGGCACCCGTGGATGCTGATTGGATTGGGCCTGCTGTTTGGGATCGCTGGGCTGGTCATCTTCCAGCGGCGAGACCTACCGACCACCTAAGGGTATATGATGGCGTCTCTGTTAGGAAATGGAAGGACGAACTCCGCAAACGGTGGGCCCGTCGCATCCGACGCTCCGATCCTTGGAACCCTCACGAGCCAAAGCGGCATGGGGCGCTGCGCTCACGCCGCAGCCATTCTGTGACCGAGAAACCCTTCATGGTCATTTGAAGAGCCTTTCCTTGTGCTCCAGGTG
>CAXTTV010000235.1:0-6800 GCA_964247295.1 uncultured Ktedonobacteraceae bacterium
ATTTTAGCAAGAAATGGTTCTTTTTTCACTTTTCGGGACTACCAAAAAGCCCTGGAATGCTGGGGTGCAGTCCATTTTTTGCAGCGGCAGGAAAAAAGGCTCCTTCAGGCGGTGGACGGTGCACCGTCCACGGACCTTCTTCGATCTTTCTCCGAATTTCCCAACAGGGTCGTGAGCAGCTCTCCTACAGGTTCTATTTAAATCGATATAATTACATATATGGATTTAAATCTATACATGAAAATGTTACAAATATTAACGGATTATTGATGACAAGAAGCCCTAAATAGATTATAATAGAAATACTTAGTAGGCCATGTAGCTAGTTTATGTAGGTGGCGGAAAAAGCATTAAAGTATAGCTTTTTCGGAGGTTGGAGTGGGTTTTGATGTATCGGGCCTGGAGGGCTCATAAAGGAGACTGGCTGTGTGGTTCTATGATCGCTCGGTGCAACGCGATAATGCACCCTTGGAGGCCACAACTGGTGGTGCACCCCTCTCCTATACGGAGGAGGAGATTATGCTTGAGATCTCAAAGTCACTGGAGGAGGCGGTCGTGAAAGAGGTGGAGGCCAATTCCTTTCCTCCTATTCCTTCTTTACAGAACTCCTTACCTGTCCAAAAGCAGGTGCTATCCGACATTGAGAAAACTCGTCGTTTAATCATTTGTGTAACAGGTTTGATTGTGATTACGCTGTGTGTGCTGGCTGTTACTACGTCAAACTGGTCCTTACTCGGGCTGACGCTGGTAACCTATCCCCTGTTTAAGGAGATTGATTATTACTTTAAGAAGTAATAGGCCGGCGGGCGCTGCCAGTCGAGCCTCTAAGAGGTTCAGGCACCGCCCGCTCCTTTTTTGTAAAGCGTCCTAAAGAGGAAAACTCATCAGATCACGACCGATGATAATCTTCCCGCGATATCCCCCGGCCTCGGCCCGTTGCTGCAATTGTTCCCCATTGAGATCGCGGTAGAGGTGTGAGCAGACCAGGGTTCCCGCCTGGCTGGCGATGGCAAGTTCAATTATCTCTTCGTCCTCGATATGGCCGGCGTCGATGATACCCAAATCCACGCCTTCTAAAAGCTTCCGCTCCTGCTGGTGCAGATAGGAGTCGCCGGTGATCGCGTAGATTTTCTCGCGATAGGCGAAGCGTAACCCTCGGTTCCCGGCAGGGGGCAGGCTTCGAGACTCGAAGCTTCGCCCGGAGATCCTAAACTCCCCTTCCTTTAGCTCATGGGTAAGGATCTGATAATACTGATTTACAAAACTCTCACGGCCATAGAGATCAAAGAGGCCACTGATCAAGGCTTCCAGCCCCTGTGGGCCGTAAAGATGTAGGTCCCTTCGCCGAGGATTGCGTTGCGACCAGGCTCCGGCCTGCAAGAGGGGGACCAGATCTGAGATGTGGTCCGGGTGAAAGTGCGAGATGATTATGTGCTCTAGCTTGTGATGCTCGATCCCGGCCTCTAATAGCCGCTGAAATACGCCGTGTCCACAGTCGAAGAGAATTGGATGGTTGTCAAATTGAAGCAGGACGCTAGAGGCCCGGCGCTGCTCCTCTTGCTGACAGGTTCCAGTGCCTAATAACGTCAAACTACTCATTTGGCGAGGCCCCCTTGATTGAGGCGATCTCTCCACGAGCGGGAGATTTTAGCGCCCGCGCAACCGAGGCCTTTGGGCTCATAGAATTAATGGCGTTATGGATCTCTAATACCTGCTGATCTAGATTAACGAGGCTCTGACGCATCTGCGCGGTTTTCTCCTGCTCTGAGCGGACAAAGCGAGTATAGGGAGCCAGAGCATCTTGAACCCGTAGCAGGGCATTATTAATCTCTTTGCGAAACTGCTCCTGCATCGAGGAACGCATGCGATTGCGTAGATCATCCATCTTCTCGTTAAAATCATCCTTGGCCTTGCGACGCTTCGATGGAATAATGTAGAGCCCGAGGCCCACAACAACCAGCCCCATAAAGATGCCTGTGACATCGGCGGCAGCAGTCCCGGCAATCGCGACAATAACCGCTCCCAGACCGATGCCGCTGGCTCCGGCCAGGACAGTCTGGGTAACGGCTCCTCGAAGATCCGATGAAAGGGCGGTCGCTTCGGCCTGTCGATCGTAGGATTGCACGACATTGCTCGCGGTTCGAGCGACCGTTTGAAGCAGGGAGCGACGATTATAGTCGAACTGTCGACCGATCGTGCCGATCATCTGGTCCTGGCGACTGGCGCTAACCTGTCGACGGCGATCCAGGTACTCCATGATATCCTGCCAGAGGCGGTGCTCCTGCTCTACGATCCAGTCGATCAGTTCCTGAACGGCGGTGTCGATCCGAGTGGCGCTATCAGCGATGACCTCCTGCTCAAACTCTTCACGGACACGGTTACTTTGAACCAGATCCACAATGCGCGCCAGCCGGATGGTATCATCAAAAAAGTGATCGCCGCGATTACGCATCCCCAGAATGATATTCTCGATCTCTCCCAGGCGATACGCGAAGTTGCGCTCCATATCTTCCCGAAAAAGCTTAAGCTGCTCATCGATTGAGGTGACAGTCCGCGCATCCTCAACCAGTAGCGCGGCTCGCTGCTCCATCGCCTGCCGGGTCTCGGATAACACGTGCTCCATGACCCCCAAAGGGCTTTGAAGCTTCAGACGCACACGCTCATCCTCATCCAGGGTCTCGAAAAGATACTCCTCCAGCTTGTGGAAGCGGCTGGACTCCCAGAGCCGGATCGCGTCTTTCCCAGCCGCTTGCTGCGCCTGCTGCGCCTGAATGGCCGAGACAGGGAAGATCTCCGGTTGAAAGCCAAGCAAGCTCCGACAATTTTCGCGCACAAACTCAATTACCTTTGGCAGGGCCTCAGGCGAAGTCAGGAGATCAATTTTATTAAGAATGATCACCACTTTTTTGCCCCAGTTGCGGATTCTCTGGAGAAAGGCGCGCTCACTTTCGGTGAACGGACGGTCAACCGAGGTGATAAAAAGAATCAGATCGCTCCGGGGCACAAAATCCTCGGTCAGGCGCTCATGCTCGCGCAACACAGCGTTGACCCCTGGAGTATCGACAATACTAATGTCATGCAGAAAATCCGCAGGATAAGTAATCTCCAGCAGGCCCAACTCGCGCTGCTGCTGCTTGTTTGCCTCCCCGTAGCGCAGCATCGTGACCTGATTCGTCGTGGGAATGACCCCCTCTTCCAGAACCTCGGCGTGCAAAAGTGCATTAATACAGGCAGATTTACCGGCGTTAAATTCACCGACAATCACCAGCAGGAACAGATCTTCCAGCGCCTGCGTGACCTGCTGAAGGGTTGCTTTATAAGCATCGGCCTCTTCGGAACCGTAAAGAAACTCCTGGAGAGTCATCGCGATCCGACGCTCTTTCTGTAAAAGCTCCCGCTGTTGCTGCTGTAATATCGTTCCAAACATCTTAATCCCATCCTCATGCGAGAAACCAGACTACTCTATACAAAGAATACGTATGAGGTGGCCTGTTTCGTGGCATATCTGCATTATAACCGGGGTCTGGAGGTTTTTCCCAATTTTAGCGACGCCTGGCGGGCTGTCGCTGAGCATCAAGAGCCTCATTGGCAAGAGCATCAGCCAGATGATTTTCGGAACGATCAACGTGGTCAAAGCTAATGGAGGAAAGTATCTCGCAGTGGCGCCTCGCCTCTTCATACAAGGGTTTGATGTCCATATTTTTTACACGATAACTACCATTCATTTGCTTAACTATCAGTTCACTATCCATATAGACGCGGACTAAAGATGGTTCATATCTAGCGACTGATTGAAGGCCTAGGATCAAAGCCTGATATTCTGCCTGATTATTAGTGAGTTTACCAAGATATTTTTTACCCCGAGCGAGTAACCTCCCCGTAGCGTCTTCAATGACGACGCCCGCAGCCGCATGGCCGGGATTGCCACGAGAGGCTCCATCGGTTCGCAATATTAATATTTGTCCCTGTTGTATCATTAATAGTTTCCCAATCCGTGCAACAAAACTCCAAATAGCAAAGCAGTTCCTGTAAGGATGCTCGTCCTCATATATTTGAACGTGGATCTGGAGCAAGCGCAAGGTGGGAAAGGCCTTTATATTTGCATACCGGAAGCTAGCGTTCGTAATACAGGATGCGGCCACAATTGCTACAGGTCTGGATCTCAGGGAGCCGGACACGTTGTAGTTCATTGGGTGTGAGAATCACGCGACACCATTGACAGGAATTATGCTCTACTTTAGAAACGGCCTGACCCTGTTTTGTGCGTCTCATCTGGGTATAACGGGTCAGTATGGAGGCATCCAAAGCTTCGACGGCCTGAAGACGCTGCACTTCCAGCTCCCGTTGTTGCGCGGTCAGGCTGGCCTGTTTCTCAATACTCTGCATATTCTCTTGAGCCCACTGGCTTTCAGCTTTCTGAAGCTCTTGAGATTTCTGCTGGACGCACTGCTCTAAAGACTCCGCGCTGTCTAGCAATTCTAACACTAGTTCTTCCTGCCGGTTCTGGGAGGCGCGCAGATGCTGAATCTCTTGCTGAAGACTGGCAAGCTCTCTCGGATGTGTGATTATTCCGCTGTATAGACGCTGCTCGTGCTGCTGCACCTGGCGGTTTAATTCCGAAAGGGTCCATTCAGCTTCGCGCTGGCTCTGCTGACTGGCGGCCAGTTGCTGTTGGGCAATTTCGTTCTCGTGGCGCAATCTCTGGACGGTCAGGTTCCCTTTCAAAGACTGTTCCAGGGAGCGGATATCGGCCTGGCAGCGGTCTAACTCAAGATCTAGCTGTTGAAGCTGATAGAGCGACGCGGTGATTTTTGTCGTACTCAACGGCAAAGTCTCTCCTTTCAGAGGTGACAACGGAGATGTGTCTTATAAAAATGGATAGGTAGCGGTCTCATAATACCATTAACTCAGGCACCAGCATATAGAACAAGTATACATTATTGTGTACCATTCTGTATAGATTCAGATCAGCTTGACCATTCTCTTTACGACAGGTGATAAACCATGATATGACGCACCTGAAGGGCTCTCCTGGAGGGGCTTTCCGAAACTATTTAGGATATGAGGATGCCAGACGGTTGTGATATACTCAGGGCGTTACACTGCGGTAATACTGTTCTATTTCTTTGTTCGCTAGCGATAAGGAGCGCGACATATGGGACGACTGGACGAGCGAGTGGCCTTTGTGACGGGAGCTGGACGCGGCATTGGGGCTGCGACGGCGCTCCGGATGGCGGAGGAGGGCGCGCGCGTGGTGCTGGCCGATGTCGATACTGAGGGCAGTCAGCAGGTTTCGGCTGAACTGGAGCGCCTGGGGACCGAGAGCCTGGTGGTTCACTGCGATGTGAGCAGCCGGGAGGCGGTCGAGAAGGCTATGGCCCAGGCGGTTGAGCGCTTTGGCCGGCTGGATATCCTGGTGAATAACGCGGGCGTCCTGCGAGACAATCTGCTCTTTAAAATGTCCGATGAGGATTGGGAGACGGTGATGGGCGTGCATTTGCGCGGAGCTTTTTTGTGCAGCCGCGCGGCCCAGCAGTATATGGTGAAACAGAAGTTTGGTCGGATCATCTCGCTTTCATCTACATCAGCGTTGGGGAACAGAGGACAGGTTAATTATTCAACGGCGAAGGCTGGTCTGCAAGGCTTTACGAGAACGCTGGCGATCGAGCTAGGCCCCTTTGGGATTACGGCGAACGCGGTGGCTCCCGGCTATATCGATACGGAGATGACCCGCGCGACCGCTCGTCGGGTCGGCCTGGACCCGCAGGAGATGATCGAGCAGGCGAGTAAAGCGATTCCGGTGCGCCGCGTGGGACAGCCACGTGATGTCGCGAATGTGATCTGCTTTCTTTGCTCAGATGAGGCCAGCTACGTAAATGGACAGATTATTTATGTGTCGGGAGGCCCGGCACAAGGGTAAGCATGCAAGAGAACCAGGGGGCGGCATTCGCTCCCTGGTTTCCTCTATAAAATCAAAGACCGCACTCATTTTCTGATGTGCGAGCATTTCCTGGAGAACGATTTCTATGTCTTTACAAGGTCGCCGACAGGCGATTGTTATTCTGGATTATGGTTCACAATATAGTCGCTTGATCGCCCGGCGCGTCCGCGAATGTCAGGTATACAGCGAGCTGGTTCCAGCGACGACAACGCTGGCGGAGCTTCGCAAAAATGAGCATCTGGATATTCAGGGCTTCATATTTTCCGGCGGCCCTTCCAGCGTCTACGATCAAAATGCGCCCGATTGTGATCCCGCGATTATTGAGAGCGGCTTGCCAATTCTGGGGATCTGCTACGGGATGCAATTGCTGGCTCAACATCTGGGTGGGCATGTCGCGCCAGCCAGTGGAAGCCGGGAATACGGACCAGCCACGATTGAGGTGCCGGAACAGGCTCTGGCGGATATGCAAGCTTTCCGGATATTTGATGGAATTCATACGCTACCAACCCAGACGGATGCCCTGGATGCCAGCAAGCCTCGAGCAACTCTACGGATGCCGGTCTGGATGAGCCACGGGGATAGCGTGGATGTGCTACCGCCCGGCTTTAAAATCCTTGCGACCACGGAAAGCAATCCCGTGGCGGCGATCGCTCACCCGAAGGGCTATGTGGGCCTGCAATTCCATCCCGAGGTGACACACACCCCTCAAGGAACGGAGATTCTACGCAACTTCCTGTTTAAGATCTGCGACTGCGCCGCTGACTGGACCTTTAGCTCGGTCATCGAGGAAGCTGTGGAGCAGGTTCAGACACGGGTAGGGAATGGCCGGGTGATCTGCGCTCTCTCAGGCGGTGTGGAC
>CAXTTV010000236.1:0-6754 GCA_964247295.1 uncultured Ktedonobacteraceae bacterium
AAGGGCGTAACTGAGGAGCAGAAACAGAAATATTGGGGCGGGACCGCGCGGGGAGAGCTACGGGGAGCCTTTGGGTTGACCGAGCGGGGAGCCGGCTCGGACTCCGCGAATATCTCTACCAGAGCTGTTCGCCAGGGCAATGAATATATTCTCAATGGAACCAAGGCTTATATCTCTGGTGCCAGTGTCGCCGACTTTTTCCTGGTCGCCGCCAAAACAAATCCCGAAGCCGGAGCTCGGGGTATTAGTGCTTTTATCGTGGATCGGGATACGCCGGGATTTCGCGTGGGTAAGGCTGACAAAAAGATGGGAGTACATGGCGTCCCAACCTGTGAACTGATCTTTGAGGACGCGCGAGTCCCGGCCCAGAACATTGTAGGGCGGGAGAACGAAGGTTTCAAGCTGATCATGTGGAACTTGAACTCGGTCCGGCCCTGTGTCGCCGCCAGAGGTGTAGGGACCGCAGAGGGCGCGATGCAATACGCCGTAGACTATGCGCGGCAGCGTGAAACCTTTGGGCAACCGATTATTCAGCATCAGGCAATCCAGATGATGATTGCCGATGTCGCCATGCGGATCGAAGCCTCCCGCCTGCTGACCTATCAGGCTGCTCTGCTGGTAGATCAGGGGAAAGCTGGTCGCGAGCACGCCCACTTCCTCTCGATGGCGAAAGCCTTTGCCACAGAGACCGCCGTGGACTCCTGTGATAAAGCGCTCCAAATCATGGGAGGGCTGGGATATATGCACGAGTCGGCGACCGAGCGTTTCTACCGGGATGCCCGTCAGCTCACAATTGTTGAGGGCTCCAGCCAGGTACAGCGGCTGATCATCGCGCGCGCCGTCATCGATGATCTACTCAACTGGAACTAGTCAACCTGATTGGTAAAAACCACCAGACGTTGATCGAAGCCATCTTTGGTCCAGGCTCCGCTACAGGTTATTAGATTGAGATGATGTTTAGTTGTGGAGCCAAAGACCTCTTGAAGCGCCTGCTGATCCGTTGTATGGGTGGGATAGCGCACCATTTTTTGAACGGTGAAATGGAGATCCTTGCCCTCAACCGTATGGACAAAAATGTCGGAGCCCGGCGGTAGTTGATCTAAATCAGCGAAGATCGCGCGACCGCCTCCAACGCGGTTCACGTGGCCGGCCATCACCGAATTGCCGGACTGGCCGGGAGCCGCACCTCGATCATACCAGAAAACTTCGTTCCAGATGGGGGCATTGGCCGACTGGGAGACGGGAATATCCATTGCGCCAGTCGAGGTCGCGCCAACATTGATCACTTCAGCGTCAATATTTAATTTTGGAATGCGCAGATGCTCCGGTTGCCAGGAGATTGTCTTGATCTGCTGGGCGGATGCTCCCGTCAGGCGATGGCTATAATTATATGCCATCACCCCGATCACAATAATCATCAACGCACCAATATATAACGGCGTTTTCTTCATGGAGTGAGTATACTACGCCACTCACAATGGATCAATCAGCGATTAAGAAGACTTTGAACGAAGCTACTTCCCCTCGTAGGCTTCTTGTAGAGTCTCTATGTCAAGTTTTTTCATCTTGAGAATCGCCTCCATCACTCTGTTGGATTTCTCAGGGTTCTTATCGAGCAACAGCTTTTCTACAATAGTAGGGACGATCTGCCAGGACAGGCCATATTTATCTGTTACCCAACCACATTCTATCTTTGCTCCGCCTGTGGAAAGCTTCTCCCACATTTCATCCACCTCCTGCTGCGTCTCGCAGTTCACAACGAGCGAGATGGCGGGTGAAAACGTAAATACTGGTCCGCCATTGAACGCCAGTAACTCCTGACCATCGAGCTGGAAGGCAACGGGCATAACGGTTCCTTCCGGGCGCGGCCCTGTTTTTCCGTAATGGCTTACGCTCACAATTCTTGAGTTTTTGAAGATGGAGACATAAAAGTTTGCAGCCTCTTCAGCATTATTGTCGAACCATAGGTGTGTCGTAATTTTTTGGATGCGCGCTTCATTAGCTGCTAAGGACGAGTTGTTTTGTACCATGATGTGTTCTCCTTCTGTTTGCCATATACCCGTTTTACATAGACATAGTATATCGTTAGAAGACCGAAAAATCTTCTTCTATCTTGCTTTCTTTTTAGCTTGATATACATCGTCATGTATAAATTATTTATTGTAGATGGCTCGCTTATCGCTGAACCTGGATTTTCGTTAACTTGACGAATGGGGACTCTTATGATAAATAATACAGATATGTTGTGATACACCGTGACTCACAAAGATCCCCAATTTACCTGACATGCGCGCCGCATTCCTCTCAGTTGATGCCAAAAGCGGTGCTTTTTATCAAAACGAGCCAACTTTCTGATGGAGGAACTTGTATTGATGGTCAATTATATCTGGGTTCCCATTGTTGTGAGCCTCTTAGCGATGGTCTTTGCGGCTTATCTGATCAGGTATGTATTGCGGAAGGATACTGGTACACCAGAGATGCAAAAGATCGCGAACGCGATTTTTGCGGGCGCGACGGCCTTTCTGCGTCGTCAATATCAGACGATAGCACTTCTCTCCATTCTGGCGGCGGTTGTGGTTGCGGTTGTCTTAGCGCTTCTGGGCCAGGGTTCGCAGGCCGATAGAATTAGCCTTGCATGGCATACAGCGGTAGCTTTCTTAGTGGGAGCATTCTGTTCCGGTCTCTCTGGCTACATTGGTATGTATGTAGCTGTAAAGTCAAATAGTCGCACCGCGAGTGCGGCGCAGCGCAGTCTGGGAGAGGCGATGGTCGTCTCATTGCGTGGTGGAGCTGTCTCCGGCTTTCTTGTTGTAGCGCTCTCGCTGCTGGGCGTTTCGTTGCTTTTTGTAATCTTCAACGGCCTTACACAACCAGCGGTCACGCCCTCGCTCATCGTTGGCTTTGGCTTCGGTGCCAGTTTCGTAGCACTTTTCGCGCAGCTTGGTGGTGGCATCTACACAAAGGCCGCCGATGTGGGTGCGGACCTCGTGGGCAAGGTTGAGGCCAATATTCCCGAAGATGATCCACGCAATCCTGCTGTCATCGCTGACCTGGTAGGTGATAACGTTGGTGACTGTGCCGGGCGTGGTGCGGATCTCTTCGAGTCAATGGCAGCCGAGAATATCGGCACGATGATTCTTGGTGCCACCCTCTACTCCGCGACCGGTAATATCGGTTGGATGCTTTTTCCATTGGTGCTGGGTGCGTTCGGTATTATCGCTTCGGCTCTAGGCGTCCTCTATATTCGTCCCCGTGGCGTGGTCGAGCCAGCGCAGGCCAATGGACGTGACACCAGCGAGATTGCGATGGGCCAGCTCAATATTGGTTACTATATCACTTGCGTCGTCTCGGCTGTTGGCCTTTTTGTGGGCAGTTACCTGTTACTAGGGCAGGGCAACGTGACCGCGAACTATGGCATTGCGGCCTGGATCTGGTATAGTCTCGCGGGCTGTGTCGGCATTCTGCTGAGCATTGCCTTCGTCTTTATCACGCAATACTACACTGCCGGAACATGGCGACCGGTGCGCGAGATCGCGGAATCCTCGCTGACCGGTCCCGCCACGACGATTATCACAGGTGTTAGTATTGGTATGGAGTGCGTAGTTCTGCCCGTGCTCTGCATCTGTAGCGCATTGGGGCTCTCCTACTTTTTCGGCAGTCAGGTCCAGATCCCCCTGGCGTTACAGAGCAGCGGAGTCATTAACGTTAGCGGCATCTTTGGTACAGCGGTCGCCACTGTTGGTATGCTGATGAGCTGTGCCTACATCCTGACCATGGATACCTTCGGGCCAATTACCGACAATGCTGGTGGCATTAGCGAGATGAGTGGCCAGCCCGAGGAAGTGCGCAACGTAACCGATGCTTTGGATAGCGTTGGCAATACCACCAAGGCTCTAACCAAGGGGTATGGATTAGGTTCTGCGGCCCTGGCGGCCTTCCTACTCTTTAGTGCCTATCTCAATGTACTCTATGGCTTCAAACATAATCCGGTCGTCTATCGCGTCGATCTGGCGAATATTGAAATCTTCATTGCGGCCCTGATCGGACTTGCCCTGATCTTCCTGTTCTGCTCGCTGGCGATCCGCGCTGTGGGTACAGCGGCCAAACGTATGATCGAGGAGGTGCGTCGTCAGTTCAAAGAGATGCCAAATATCATGGCGGAAGATCCTGCGAACAGGGTTGACCCAGATTATGCCCGCTGTGTTGAGATCAGCACCCGTGGTGCTCTGCGCGCGATGATTTTGCCTGGTACCGTAGCGGTTCTAACGCCTGTGCTAATAGGAGTCGTCCTGGGACCTCAAGCGGCGGCAGGTATGCTAATGGTGAGCACGATGGGTGGTATCGTCATGGCGCTCTTCCTCAACAACGGTGGTGGTGCCTGGGATAACGCCAAGAAGTATATCGAGGCGGGAAATTTGCGCATCAATGTCAAAGGTGATGTGGTGGGCCGCACCGATCCTGAAGGCATCATCTTGGGCAAGAAAAGTGAGGCGCATAAAGCCAGCGTTATCGGCGATACGGTCGGCGATCCCTTTAAGGATACTGCTGGCCCCTCGCTGCACGTGCTCATCAAGCTTCTGAGCACGATCACCCTGGTATTGGCTCCGCTCTACTACTTCCTGCACCCTTAGAATCTCTCGCGAGAGATCGTCATTGATTGCCTCTCTCTACAGAGGAAACCGCTATGGATTCGTAACCCCATGGCGGTTTCCTCTGTAAATTTCCTGGACAGCCTCTCACAACATAAACATGTTGATTGAATCCACAAAAAAGTCCTGATGTTGATTGTGAGTTAAATAAAGAACAGGTGTGTCCAGATCGTCGGGGAGCCGGGAAAAGCTACTGAGGGGGCCTGGCTCAGGAAAAAAGGTACTCGGTATCAGGAACGGTAGTGTTACTATGAGCCAACTCCAGTTTTTGCAGGTAAATCTCCCCATTTACAACATCAGCCTCCACAATATCACCGGCCTCCAGCGTCTGCTGTAAGATATATTCCGCCAGCCGATCCTCCAAAAGACTCTGGATAGTGCGTCGCAGTGGTCGAGCCCCGTAACTACGATCGTATCCCCTCTCCACTAGTAATTCATGAACGGCTTCAGAGACGCGCAATTGGATACCCAGGCGCTGGATACGCTCAGCGGTCTTGTCAATCATCAGAGCCGCGATCTGACGTAAGTGGTGGCGTTCCAGTGGATGAAACACAATGCAATCATCGATACGATTGAGAAGCTCAGGCTTAAATTGTTGTTTTAACTCGCGGTAGATCTGTTCCTGCATCCCAGTCAGCTCATAGTCGGGAAGTACACGAGATGTGAAGCTGAAAGCATTGCGTTGTAAGGCGGAAGTTCCCAGGTTTGATGTCAGAATAATGACCGCGTTCTTGAAACTGGCAACGCGACCCCGTGCGTCCGTAATTTGTCCCTCGTCCAAAATCTGGAGGAGCAGATCATAGACTTTGGTATGAGCCTTCTCAATCTCATCGAAAAGCACAACGCTGTACGGCTGGCGGCGGATTGCCTCAGTAAGCTGGCCGCCTTGATCGAACCCGATATAACCGGGTGGGGCCCCCACCAGTCGGGAAACCAGATGCTCCTCCATAAACTCTGACATATCTAGTTGAAGAATTGCCTGTTCATTGTGGAAGAGGACCTCAGCCAGAGCGCGGGCGACCTCTGTTTTGCCGACGCCACTTGGACCCACGAAGATAAATGAGCCGATTGGCCACTGGCTATCGCGCAGGTTAGTGCGTGAGCGGCGGATCGCCTGTGCGATACTTTTAATCGCGGGAGCCTGACCAATCACCCGCTGATGCAATTCTTTTTCCAGTTGAAGGAGGCGAGTCGCCTCTGCACTGGATAAGCGAGTCACAGGGATTCCCGTCCACATCGAGAGCACCTCAGCGATCTGCTGTGGGCCGACGATCGGTTGTGTTTGTTCCAGATCTTCAAGCCAGCCGGTTTCGGCCAGGCGAAGGTCTTTGCGCATCTCCGTTTCGGCGGTGCGCATCTGCATCGCCTGAGCATATTCACCTCGGGCAATCAGCTCATCTTTCAGCCCGCGAAGCTCATCAACCTCATGGCGCAACAGGCGGACCGTCTGGGGAATTGAGGTACGCTGGACACAGAGTCGAGAGGCCGCCTCATCCAGCAGATCAATCGCCTTATCTGGCTGGCAGCGATCTGACAGGTAGCGGCCAGAGAGCTGAACCGCTGCCTGAAGAGCCTCATCCATAATCTCAACTTGATGATATCGGGCATAGCGCTCACTCAAGCCACGAAGTATTTCCAGCGTCTCTTCCGGGTTCGTTTCAGAGACCAGCACCGGCTGGAAGCGGCGTTCCAGCGCGGGATCGGCCTCAATGTATGTGCGATAATCCTCAAGTGTTGTTGCGCCGATGCAGCGGAACTCACCTCGGGCCAGCATGGGTTTAAAAAGGTTTGCCATGGTGCTAGTTCCCTCAGCAGGGTTCGCATTTACCAGAGTGTGAAGCTCATCAATCACAATCAGCAGATTTCGCGCGCGCGCCACCTCAGCCAGAATCGCCTTCAAGCGTTCTTCAAAATCGCCGCGAAAGCGTGTTCCGACCGTCAGAAGGCCCACATCCAGAGAGACCACCCGGTGATTGCGCAGACTCTCCGGCACCCGATCCTCAACAATAGCCAGAGCCAGTCCCTCCGCGATCGCCGTCTTGGCCCCCCCCCCCCGCCCCCAGAAAACACGATTAATTTTTTTTGGGCGCGGAAAGCTAGTGATT
>CAXTTV010000237.1:0-6689 GCA_964247295.1 uncultured Ktedonobacteraceae bacterium
TACGGACGATGGCACCGTGTGAGAAGACCCTTCCTGACTTTCCCAACAGACTCGCAAGCGCGACTCTCCTATCGCTGGCTTACTCGCGGGGACGCAGATACTCCTGGCCGCTCATATAGGGGCGCAGGGCCTCAGGGATACGAATGCTGCCGTCCGGTTGCTGATGGTTTTCCAGCAGGGGAAGCAGGATACGTGGTGAGGCAATCGCGGTATTGTTGAGGGTATGAACAAATTTTACTTTGCCCTCTTCATCCCGATAGCGAAGGTTGACGCGGCGCGCCTGCCAGTCATGCAGGTACGAGCACGAATGCGTCTCGCGGTATCGCTCCTCGCTGGGGAGCCAGCTCTCGACATCGTACATTCCAACCTTGCCATCGCCCATATCGCCGGTGCAGACATGCACTACCCGATAGGGGATTTCCAACGCTTGAAGCAGTTCTTCTGAATTGCTTAACAACTGCTCGAACCAGCGCAGCGACTCCTCATGATCATTTTTGCAGATCACAAACTGCTCAACCTTATTGAACTGGTGGATGCGGAAGACACCGCGAGTATCCTTGCCATAGGTGCCAGCCTCGCGGCGGAAGCAAGGGCTAAAGGCTACAAATTTTAATGGTAGCTCATTGTTGGGCAGAATTTCATCCTTATACATACCCGTGACCGAGACCTCAGCAGTGCCAACCAAATAGGTATCATCGTTCTCTATTTTATATACCTGCTCTCTGCCTTTGGGAAACTGACCATTGCCGACAAATGCGAAATCGCGTGCCATCGCTGGCACAATCATGGGCGAGAAGCCTTTCTGGCTGATCTGCTCAATCGCGAAGTTAATAAGGGCCAGCTCCAGGCGCACTCCATCGTTTTTCAGTATATAGCTGCGAGCTCCCGCGACTTTGACGCCCCGTTCGATATCAACCATATCTAGCTTTTGCATCAAAGCATAGTGATCCAGTGGCTCGAAGTCAAAAGTTGTTTTCTCTCCCCAATATCTAAACGGAACGTTATCTTCCTCGCTTTTGCCGATTGGCGTGCTGGGGTCTGGGATATTTGGGACCAGCAATAGCATCTCATGACGCTGCTCGGTGATCTCGTTCAGGCGAGGCTCCAGACTTTTCACATATTCCGAGAGCTCCTTGCCCTCGGCGATAATCTTGTCTCGTTGCTCTTTATCTTTGCCAGCTTGCTGCATGCGTTTGGAGATCTGCTTTTGCTGGGTGCGGCCATCATCCACCTGTTTTTGAAGGGCAACGACCTGCCGATCCAATTCCAGTAATGTGTCGATATCAATATCGTTATTTTTGAGGCGAGCGGCCTCCTTGACCATCTCAGGATTCGTCCTGATAAAGTGCAGGTCTAACATATTGTGCTTGCTCCTTTGTCCATTTTCGCCAATAAAAAACGTCATCGATCCTGATCAGGACGACGACGCGAAAATTGCGTACCGACGTGGTACCACCTTCATTTACCACCCTGGAGGGGATGGCCTTTGTTTGCCGATAACGGTGGCCCCGTAGCGCTTAAACGCGCCAGGCTCGCGGGTGGAAATTCGCCTGTTTGGATCTCTGCGTCGCACCGGCCCGCAGCTCTCTGAAGATTTCCAAGAAGGGTACTGTTCCCGTTCAGCGCCATAGATTGTAGATAGTGCCTGTATTTCTCTCAGAATAGCAGGCAGCTGAGGCTTTGTCAATCGTTATATTATCTCTAGGGTGCAGTTCATTTTTTTGCCGTGGCAGAAAAAAGGGTCCTTCAGGCGGTGGACGGTAGAGCATCATTGCGTGCCCGTCGTAGGACGGCCCGTCGAGCAACGCGACGACGTGCCGCTTCGGCCCGTCAGGGCCACGGGGACATGACCGTTGCGGCGGCCCGAAAGGCTGGGCCCGTGCCCAAACAGGCTTTTTCTACCCAGAAGACGCACCTGGAGCACAAGGAAAGGCTCTTCAAATGACCATGAAGGGTTTCTCGGTCACGGAATGGCTGTGGCGTGAGTGCAGAGCCCCATGCCGCTTTGGCTCGTGAGGGCCACAAGGATCGGAGCGTCAGATGCGACGGGATCGAGTCCCCATGACGCATGGAGCTTTCGAGAAGGGCAAGGGGCTGGAGTGTCTTTTTCCCCATGGCGCGGGACGCGCCAGAAGCGGCACGTCATCGCTGCGCTCAACGGGCCGTCCTACACCACGTGAACGGGTTCTCTGCTCACCAACTGACTCCGCAAAAAAATGAACTACACCCTTATCTCTACTATTTCTGATAGCATGGTATGCTAGAACTTGTTCTTTAAGAAGGCCCTAAGGCAAATCTGTAAAAAGTTGTTTGATAGTCTTCTCATCGCGTAGAGCATAGATTTGAAGAAGCAAGCTTTCTAGCATCTCTTCTTGCTGGATATGCTCAAGCTTCTTCTGGGCAAGTTTCCTGAGAATGGGATAATGGATATTTATTTAGAAAGGACGCCAGACAGAAAGTCATATTCTTCCTTTTATATTGACTAATTTAAGAATGTCTTTATAGGCGCTATAGATCTTTTATTTTTATTTTTTTATGTATCAAGGGAGACCTCTATCTATGTTTTGTTTTAAATGCGGTCAGAAGCTGCCATCTGATCGTGCTATTTGCCCCACCTGTAGGTCGATACAGCCTTTAATTGAACCTACTAAGGATCTCACTCCGCCTGTTTCGAGCGTGGAGCCAGCGGCAACTACTTCCCGGATCGAGCCAGTCGCCGTTCTTCAGCCTGCTTCCGATCCCGTTCCGGTTCAGCCTGCGGTAAGCGAGCAAATTTTTCCATCTCAGTCGATGAGCAGTGAACCCCACCCGGCGGATAATTGGTCTGACAAAATAAGCACCAGTTATGGGCCAGCGGTAGAGCTTCCAATGCCGTCGGCTCTACCTCATCAGGTTGGACAACCGGGTCCTCTGCCTCAGTCAGGGCAGTTGATGGGGTATCCACCCATTTATCCTAACTACGCCGTGCGGCCCCCAAAACAGAAGTCGCGTTTCCCAGTCTGGGCAATTGTGTTGATCTGTTCCCTCGTGGTTGTACTCCTGCTCTGTGGTGGTTCTTTTTTTGTGCTGAGCAGCGTCGTGAGATCGGAAGGCCAGAGGGTGCTTACACATGTTCGAGCAACGGAGACAACTCAATCTGGTGGCGATACCTCAACTGGAAACAATGTTGATCCTCAACAGCTTTTATTTCAATCTACATCGGGTCAGCCCAGCGATGGTGAGTCGTTGGCGGAGACAAATGGAATGAGCTGGATGGATGGCCCCGGTACTGCCAACAGTAGTTGTGCCTTCAAAGAAGGTGCTTACTATATCACAATCAATAAAGCGCAGAGTTACCGCCCCTGTTATGCTTTAGCGAGTTCAGAGTCTAATTTCGCGCTCCAGGTTGATATGAAAGTTCTGCAAGGGAAGACCGGTGGGGTAATTTTTCGGGCGAATCCTCAAAAACATCAGTTTTACATGTTTACGCTTTCGACTGACAAATTTTATACCTTAACGTTCTCTCCCGAACCCGGTAAATGGAAAGATCTAAAAGTAGGGCTCGCCTCTAATGTGAAACCAGGCTCTGATCAGACGGATCAGGTTACGATCATCGCGCGTAACCAGCATATCTATCTTTATGTGAATCACAATTTTATCGCTCAAGTTACTGATAGCACGTACTCTAGTGGTCAGATCGCCCTGCTATCCTACAACGACGCTGGCACAACCGAGGTTGCCTATAGTAACCTGAAGATCTGGCATCTCTAGCTAATTGTTCTCCCTTGATCCGTTTGTAGGATCAAGGGAGTTTCCAGACCTGGGCGGTTGTGAAAGTGGCAAGCGTTGGTAGGTTGCTGTTTACAGCGGCCAGCCCGATCATACCGCTGGAGAGATTTTTGTCTGTGATGCTGGCAATATATTGTTCATTTACAAAAAGTTGAAAGGTATCACCTTTTGCCAGCACTGCCAGATGAATGGACTGTTTCATTCCTGTTGGGACATTGGTGTTATAGCCGCTGGCAAGTGTCTGGGCCTGTGTAGTGTTTTTATAGAGATCTAAAGCATAGGTACCAGTCGTACCGACGCGGAAAAAATAAAAAGAGTTATTGCCGTTATTTGAGCGGAAGATCAGGCCTGCCTGACTGCCAGTGACAAGCGTCATATTAACCTGGTAGGCGAAATTTTGGAAGTCGGTGGATCGTGCCAGGCAGGGCTGGAGATATCCTTGTTGCGCGACACTAATCTGGTAGCTGCCCTGGGAGAAAGCGCAGCCAGTCCCCACATCTGCGGTTCCTTGATCCCAACGACCGGTACCTGTTGCATCGCTAAGGTTATCAGTGAACGTTGCGGTCCCTTTGGTTGCTGCCCGGTAGTCATCCTGAGCCCGGCTGGCATTAGCCTCGGACTCAGCGGCATTGGCGGTAGCCGTCACAACAACTCCAGCCTGGGTGGTCGCGGTCGCGATAATCCTGGCCTGAGCGGTATTGATCACATTTACAGTGGCCTGTGATTGTGCCATGGCTGAGGCTGTTGATTGTTTGTCGATCCTGGATTGAAGCTGCAAGGCCCCCCGATATTGTAACGTTGTTGCCAGTATCAAGGCGGCACTACTGCTGACTAACAGGATCACAGCCAGGCCGGCCAGTATCGCTTTATAGACTATTGGGAAATCATCCAGGCGATACTGTTCGTCCGGGTGTGTTTCTGCTTCTGGCTTTAATTCTGGCGGCGGCGGTGGGACCGCCATGGGCTCAGTTTTTTGAGCGTGTGGGTCTCCCAGGGGCCCTGTTTTCCTGGCGATCTCGGTTTGAGGTGTACCGTTTTCTGTACTGACTTGCACAATCGTTGTTTTTCGTCTCATTGCTCTCCCGCTCTCTTCAGAAATTCTGTCATACAGTTATTATAGTTATACATGATTGCGCATACCAGGACCGAATTGTCGGTAAAAATAGTACAACGAAAGTAAGATCTTAAAGAGCTCAATATGTATGGCCTTGCCCCTATTGGTTTACCCCCAAATTCCAAAGTTTCAAGTTATTAAAGGCAACCTCGGTATCATTTTTCTTTTCGGCGGAAACCACACCGATCTCTCCCGTGGTATAGGTGGTATCCTGAATATTTGTCAGGTACTGCTTGTTGATATAGAGAGAGATGGTAGAGCCTTTGGCGATTACCGTCAATGTGTTTGTTTGATTGAGCCCTTTTTTAATAGCATCCGAGGAACCATCGGCCAGCAGTTTCGCGCTCGTGCCATTGCGATCGGAGTAGGAAACCAGAGCATACTGACCGTCTTTCGTGACCTCAAAAAAGTAGTTTTTGAAGTTGGCCGGATCGGCTCGAAAAAGCACTCCACCGCCATCTCCCTTCACGATACTCATGTCGACCTGATAGGCGAAGTTATCGGCATTGGTATTGTGGGCATCGCACATAAATTGAATATGTTTGGTCTGCACGCTGGCGTGGAGCGCGCCATTAGAGAAGGTGCAACTTTCGCCAGTCGCAGTCGTTCCTTCGCTCCATTGGCGATCGCTGTTCTGGTCCATTGCATCGGTGACTGAGGGATTGCCTTTGGTAGCTTGCGTATAAAATCCTTGTTGGGTTGTAACTGTAGCTTGCGTGCCGGTGGTCGCGACGGCTTGAGCGGTGCCGGTCGCCTTGTCCTGAACCACTATAGTGGCGGTCGCTATCTGGTCCTGCTGGGTCTTGAAAGCGCCAGCGGTGGCGGTCGCTTCAGCCTGTACTTGAAGTGGATGAATCACAGCGGTGTAGCCAATCAAACTAAGACCGGAACAAAGTAGGAGTAAAGCGATCCCGACAAAAAGTAGGATCTTCCCGGCTGAGGATTTTGATTTTTGTTTGGGTGGTACTCCATAATAGTTTGGTGGTGGCGCTCCATATGCTCCCGGTTGATAGGGGAGTGGGGCCCTTTGCTGATAGTTGTGGGGCACACCTGATTGCTGAAATGGTGGAGGATAGGCTGGATTCTGCGGAGACGAGGGGTTATAAGGATATGTTGGTGGCGGCGGGATGAATGGTCCCTGTTGTGGATTTGGGGCTGGGATGATCCGCTCGTTAGAGCCTGGTAAGGTCGGCGCGACCGGTGTGATCTCGACGTGTTGAGGCGAGGAAGAACCTCCCTGTGGAGAGGGCTGATCCGCACTATTCTCTTGTGCCAGGACTGTTTTTGGGAGATCAGGCTGGCCACCCTGGGGCTCAATTGTGGTAGGAAGGAGATCAGGCTGGCTATTGCTCTTCTGAGCGTCATGCAAAGGCGTCTGACCCTCTGTCTGAGAGGGAAAAGAGATCGGCTGTCCAAATTCCTTTTGTTCAGGGCTATGATTATAAGGCGTAGGAGCTTTACAATTGGGGCAGCGTTCGCTCTCAGGTGGTAATCCCGAGCCGCAGGTAACACAATGCATAAAACCTATTTCTCCTGATATGTTTATTGATGGCATAAATGTAAAAGAGCAGACATAGCATATCATTCTTCTTTGCATTTTCCAATACGGAAGTGTTGCCCATTTGGGGCAGATTTGTTTGCCCTTGCTATGGTACTATATCAAATAATAAACGGTTTGTCGTAAAGAAATAATTTGGGTAGATTGTGCTCCCACAAACAATCTCTGAAGCCTAGATAGTGTGAGTGGTGAGGTTTGCTAATGCTCAAGAGCTTTGAAGAACTCTATACCTCCTTAACAAAAGAGATA
>CAXTTV010000238.1:0-6618 GCA_964247295.1 uncultured Ktedonobacteraceae bacterium
GTGCCTTGCTCTCTGCCTAGATCGTTTCGGTTGGAAAAGTGCAATCTTAGTGTAAGTTATAAGGAGATTATATAGACTTTTTTATCACACAATGTATTATTAGCATAGGTTCATTGAGAACCAGGAGGTGTCATTGCCCTTGAGCCAATTGGGGCTGCAACCGTTTCTTACAACAGCTCAACATAGTAAGTAGGAAGTGTCAGGTTGTGTACACTTTTGTCAACGTGAAAGAAATTGGTATGTTCTCTGATGACCAATATAAAGGAGACTTAGGATGAGTTCAAAACTTTTTGCCTTCAATGTTGCACAAGAAATGACAGCAGGCACAAACAACACTGCGATGACTTACGATGCCGACGAGCAGGTGTGGGTCGGAAATGGAGATGTGACAGCAATCATAGAAGAGGGACAATGTACTTTCACCATTGGTTTCGCCCTTCCCACTTACTGTTACAATCGAGGGCCCGATTTCTGTCAAGAGTCTGAAGAAACAACTATCATCGTATCCGCCGGATTAGTCTGTGACGTTCCTTCTGGGGCGTAGTCTCTGACTTTTTTTAGAATGACTGGATTTGGAGTCGTCGTCATGTCTGCTGTGTAAGCATTTCAGGCATCTTAACGAGTTTCTTTCCTCCTCATCAAAAATGGAGTAGAGAAGCGACAACAAATGTAAGCCAACTATTACCTTCATGTATGAAAGAGCAAGAGTGCAGGTGATATATCTTTTGCCTGCATTCTTTCCCTTTACGTAAAACCTTTTGTACGAAAGGTGCTTACCATGAACAAAAAGAAGCACATTTTGATTTTCACCGAAATGGATGATCTTCACACTGATGACATGATCAAGATGCTTAAGAGTATGGGACATGAGGCAATTCGCCTCAACACAAACTTTATCCCATTATCTACAAGTATGACCTTTGATCTGAAGGATAGCACATGGCAGGGAAATGTTGAGCTATCCATAGGGAGTCGCAGTATTGATGTCGAGGATATCCGCTCTATCTGGTGGAGACGCCCAGGTCTCTACAGCCTTCCAACCGATCTCTCACTACAAGAGCGCGAATTTGCGCGTATTGAAATCGACGAGGCGCTGAGAGGTCTTTGGGCGTCTTTAGACTGCTATTGGATAAGCTACCCTGAATATATTCGTCAGGCCAGTTGGAAGATGGAACAACTACAACGCGCATCCCACATAGGATTTTCTGTCCCACGAACTCTGGTAACTACCTCCCCAGAAACTGTTCAAAACTTTTATGAAGCATGTAATCGAAAAATCATCTTTAAGGTCCTCTCTGATCCGTTCCTGGCAGCTCAAACAGTTCACAGCAGATTTCCTGATCAGCCTCCTCCTGCACTAAGAGGCACATATACCACGATGGTGGGAAAACAGGAACTGGAGATGCTCGATTCTATTCGTCTGACTCCCTGCCTCTTTCAAGAATATATCCCCAAACAGTTTGAGCTCCGTGTGACGGTAATAGGAGATGAGGTCTTTGCCGCTGAAATTCATTCTCAGGACCATGAAGCGACGAGCATCGATTGGCGTCATTATGAGATTGATATCCCTTATCGCAAAGCGACCCTTCCTGCTGAAGTTGCGGAACGATGCCTGGCGCTGACACGCAGTTATCATCTCAACTTTAGTACCATGGATCTGGTCTTTACACCAGATGGCGAGTATGTCTTCATTGAAAATAATGCCAATGGTCAATTTATGTTTATTGAAAAACGAGTTCCTGAACTACGCATGACGGCAGCACTCGCTTCATGTCTCATACGCGGTGCGAATAGTTAAGTGAGCATGCATATGCGAAAATTCTTTGACGTGGTAGCACAATATGGACGAACTCTACGGTCAATTATTCCGCTCATCTGGAAAGCCAGTCCAACCTTTTTCCTGGTCCTCTTCTCGTTAACACTCTTAACCGGCTTGTTACCAGCAGCTTCTGTTTTTATTAACGCCGCCCTGCTCGGCCTACTGGTGGATGTGACAAAACATCCAAACGACTTTTCGGATCATATCAGACAATTGCTTTTTCTTCTAGGAGCATTAGGAGGAGTAACTCTGATTAGTCAGGTGCTGACACTGGTACGAGGAAATGTGCAGCAGTTGTACCAGACGCGTATCGCAAACTATGTACAGCTTTTAATCGCTGAGAAAGCTACTGCAATCGATTTGGAAGCCTTCGAGAATGCAACCTTTCATAATCAAATGCGCAATGCGATCGGCGATGCTGCTTCTCGACCTTTGATCATCGTCCAGTCATTAACTGGCCTTGTCGCGATTTTGACCACCTTTGTGACGCTCGCGGGTATCATTGTGCTCTGGCAGTGGTGGATACTGCCAATTATCTCTCTCGCCTCTCTGGCACAACTCTGGATCTCGACGCGCTTTGGCAAAGCCCGTGTTGAAATGGTGGCACAACGAGCAGCAACCGAACGCAGAAAACGGTATATGAATACCCTCCTCTCTTCTGAAAGTGATGCAAAGGAGATCCGCCTGTTTGGATTGCGTTCTTTTTTGTTGGGAAAGTTTCGCTCCTTGTTAGAAATAACGTATGAGCAGGACAAGCAACTGGCAACACGACAGTTGCGTTCATCGGTCCTGATTGAGCTTCTCCTGGCAGCCGTACAGCCACTCGTGATTGGTTTTACGGCCCTTCAGGTAATCCAGCAGCAGATTCCTATCAGCAGTTTTAGTCTCTATACTCAATCAATACTCCAATTAACCATTTGTACGCTTGGACTGGTTAGCGCGCTGAGCGGATTGTACGAAAACAATCTGTTTGTCCACTACCTGTTTAGCTTTCTCGCCTTACAACCAGAAGTAGAGGCACCTCGTCCGCAATCAAAGAAGTATAAATCACAAATATCCTCCCACCCATGTATAGAATTTAAAAACGTTTCGTTTCGCTACCCAGGAACTGAACGCTGGATTCTCCACGATATGAGTTGTGTCTTTCAACCAGGCGAATCTATTGCGCTGGTGGGAGAAAACGGAGCGGGCAAAACGACGCTGGTAAAGTTAATCACCGGGCTCTATGAACCAACAGAGGGGCAGGTTCTCTTTGACAATATCGATATCAAACACCTGGATCGCGATGATCTGCGGAGCTATCTGAGTATCATTTTTCAGGACTATATCATCTATCAGTTCTCTATCGCTGAAAACATTGGAGTTGGGCAGATCCAATGTATTGAGGATCGGGCGCGTATCGAAGCAGCAGGAAAACGAAGCGGTCTGGAGCGCCTTATCGGTAAATTGACCGATGGCTATGAAACGAGATTGGGGCGTTCATGGGCCGGTGGACATGAATTTTCAGGCGGTCAAAAGCAATTGACGGCTCTCGCTCGGGCATTAATGCGCAATGCGCCCATTCTGATTCTCGATGAACCATCCGCTGCGCTGGATATCTACACTGAACAACAGTTTTTTCAGCGATTACTGGAGAATCAACAGGACTACCTACAAACTGTCATCTTTATCTCTCATCGCTTCACGACTGTTCGACGCGCGGACCGCATCCTGGTTATAGAACAGGGCAAGTTGATTGAACAGGGATCACATGAAGATTTGATGAAACATAATGGACGTTATACGGAAATGTTCACGATGCAAGCTGATCTCTACAAAAGTTCTCCGGCGGTAAACGTAGAGGCGATCCCACAAGAAAAAAAGGTATTCGGAAAGAAGAGATTGTTGCTTTTTGAATAAGGAGGAGCAAAATGATGGAGGAGAGCAGAAAGACGTTCACTACACTCCTTGAACACCTGTCTGACTTGCAAACAGAACGCGATACCCCGATTCTATTTTTTGGAAGTGGTATTGAGGTCAAAACAGTGCCTGTATTATATAAGCTTTTGCAAAAACAAGGGCGCGTGAAAAAACTTGATCTGGTACTGTCTACAAATGGCGGATCAGTTAACACGGCCCGCCGGCTGGCACTGCTCTTACATGAGTATACCGAGCATTTGACAATCCTCGTACCCCAAAAAGCGAAATCAGCGGGGACATTGCTCTGTCTGGCCGCCCACCAGATTGGACTTGGACCATTGGCGGAACTTAGTCCTCTCGATCCACAGATTGGCTCAGAAGGATTCGCCGGCCCGGCAGCTCCAGGCAAAATATCTGCTGAGGAGATACGTCTCTTTCGACAGATGAGCCAGGAATGGTTTGCGGTGCAGTCGGAAGAGCATTCCGCGCAGTTGCTCTCTCTCTTCATGCAGCGTATCTTCCCTACCTCGCTCAGCGCTTTTTACAGATCTGAAAAACTTATGCATCAGATTGCATCTGAACTGCTGACCTATCAGTTAAACAAGTCCAGTGAGCATGTACGGCAGCAGATTGTGGACCAATTGATCCACGGCTATTATTCACATGAGTATGCAATTACATATAAAGAAGCACAAAAGCTGGGGCTCCAGGTCTATGTTCCGTCCCCTCGTGAGGAAGAACTTTTGTGGAATATTCAGGAAGTATTCCAGCAAATAGTGGAACTTGATCTAGAGCAAAAAGAGTTTATTCAAGCTGTGATTGCTAATACCCACTCTCTTGCTCGTGAAGTAAGCTACTCTCTTTCTAACGAATTTAAACCCTCTACTTCAGTAAGCACTAACACGCCTGGACGGGCAAGGGCCGTGCGCGACATGACCGGGCTTCGTTGGGAAGTTCATGAATGGAGAAAATAATGTTCGCTTTCGCCTGTCTCCTCCTTTTCTGTAGAACAACCATTTTTCTTACATTTGCTTTGTCAGCATGGGGAAAATTTCGGAACATGGATACCTTCCGTGATGCACTTCAAAGCTTTGATTTGCTCCCCACCCATTGGGTTTCCCTGGCCGCCTGGATATTCCTTATAGGGGAATGTAGTGTCACACTTCTACTGGTTATCGGGGGAGTTCTGCTTCCTATTGGTTTTGTTATAGCCGCTATACTTCTCGCCCTCTTCACCGGTGCGTTATCTCTGGCTCTGGCGCGCCATCTGAAAGTAAGCTGCAACTGTTTTAGCAGTAGTCAGAAAACTGTCTCACCATATGATGTTGTAAGAAATAGCGGGCTCATTCTATGCTGCCTATCTGGCCTGTTGGCGGGCTTTTTTTCGAGCGATTCCCTGTGGACCCTCCCTTTTACAGCTACGTTACTTTTAATAATTATGGCTGCCACAGTCGTAATGTTGCTGCTTAATCTTGCTGATATCGTAGAAACTCTGCGTAAGCCGCTTCTTGTTGAATAGGAGGAGAGAATGGATATGCAAACGCTTCTGTTTGTAAGTGTAATCGCACTATGGGGAGTTATGCTTCTCAACCTCGGTCTCACACTTACCTTTGTTCGCTGGATGAGTACTATGCGTGCCATACGCGCAGAACTCAAGCAGCCCGAGCTGGAACTGGGGTCGGCTGCTCCTGCGTTCAGAGCCACTCAATTAAATGGTCAAAGTTTCACTCTGAAAAACTATGCTGGACGCTCCGTTGTATTTCTCTTTGTCTCGCCCAAATGTGGACATTGCCGATCCAATATGCCTATGTTTCATAAGCTGGCAGCCTCTGCGAAACAACGAGCTAATGTTGATTTTGTGCTGGTCAGCGACAGTTCTCCAACTCCAACACAAACCTGGCTGAATACTATACACGAAGAAGACGGCTTCACAGTCACGTTACCTGTGTTGTCCGCAGATCGGCGAAACTTTCATCTTGTCTATAATCCAACGGGCCTGTCTCCCTACTATTGTTTGCTCGACGAGCAACAGATAGTACGAGCGCGCGGTCCTGTTGGCAAAGGCGATTGGCCTGCACTGCAAAAGCAATGGGAAGCACCTGTTGAACCAAAGCGCTCAATCGTTGACCGCCGTTACGCCTGAAGACAATAGAAAAAGCCTTCGACGAGACGTGCAGTTATTACAAACACGTTTCATCGGAGGCTTTTGCTTTATCTATCTCAGTCCTCCACGTTCACAGCCCATCCAACATCAGCTATTAAAAAGGTAAAAGGCAATTCCTTCAGGCTGCCATGAACCTCCACTCACTTCATTAGAATTTTCACTGTAGAAATGCTCATCGCTGTCCAAATTATAGAAGCGATAGATGGGATGCGCAACGTTTGGATCAGGAGCAGGGCCATCACCCGGAAAAGCGTAACCAAGAGGTTGAGCATCATTCCCTTGATAGCTAAGGTTTGCCCTTGCATAACGGTCTTCATCATGGGAAGTCGTATAGAGATAGACATACCAGTTGTAGGTATGAAAACCACCGTTCTCCGGTACCGTCGCTGTATGAAATTTGTAGAGATTGTAGATGGGCTCTATGCCAGACTCCTGTGTTTTTGAAATATACCCCAGTGAACCATCACATTGAAATGGCTGTGTATTGAGCGTACTCAATAAATGGTTGCTAGCACTAGGTCTAAAACCCGCGTCATAGTAGCGAAAAAGATCGGCATGGACATGCCCAGTGTACGGACAGGCGTCACTCGCACGAGCCACACCAGGAGACCAGCTTGCACCAATTCCAGCACTCACCGTGAGTATGAACAGAAGACCAAACAGAAGTCTTTTGTTAGAGAACAAAAATAACTTCACCTTAAAAGCTTTTCTTTATACGAGCTTTACAGATGTAAAG
>CAXTTV010000239.1:0-6605 GCA_964247295.1 uncultured Ktedonobacteraceae bacterium
TGATGAACTTGCGGAAGCCCAGCTCTTTGCAGCACTCAATAAAGATGCTATCCTCAGGTTCATTGGTCACTTCGATCTGTCCCTGGCCGCCAGCCGCCGCTTCTAATAGGGTGCTGAGCTCTTCCTTTGTTGTCTCGGGATAGGTGACCGTCGCCAGAATATAGGTGCTGCTTGGTGTGCGCTGAAATATCAAGCCAGCTCCGGTACTGTGTTTGCCCGAGGTCAGAACCGCCTGACTTCTGGTCGCCAGGATCGTTGGGATCTCGCGACCCCAGGACGGGCGTTTCTGCTGCAAAAGACCAGGGAGAATATACTCAGGTGGGACCGCGACCGGCAGAATATCCAACTGGTGCTGTATCAGATTCTCCGTAGGCAACTGCATACTAATCAGGCGGCGGCGGTTGGCGAAGCCGGCCCGTGTGTAGAGGCGGATCGCGGACGTGTTCTGCGTTAGCACCTCCAATTGAAAGGTTGAGCAACCGGCTTGCTTCACTATGCGGATCACCTCAGCTATCAGCAGTTTCCCCTCGCCGCGCCCCCGGCGCTCCGGCACAATGCTAAAGCCGCCGCACCACGCCCGAGATCCCCTCAAGCCTGTGCGGGACATCCCCACATACTCCCCATCCTGATCGTGCATAATGACCGTCAGGGCTAAGTCCACCTGATGAATCCGGTTAAAAACCGCCGTTGTCTCGGTAGTCATCTCAACTGGAACAAAATATTCCGCGAAACTACGGTTATGCATCTTTGTCAACTGATCAAGCGTATAGCCCAGACCTGTTGTGTAATAATAAATAGTGTCCATACCATAAATTATACCGTAATCTCCGTCTCGTTAGATATCGTAGCTTGATTCAATCTCGACTTTTTCAGGTTATTCGTGGCGGGAGCAAGGAAGGCAGCAGTCAGGTTCAAAAGTACAACGAAGCTCAGGGCGATTTGCAGATTAAGTGCCTGTGAGAGAAAACCAATTACCGGTGGGCCAACCAGAAATCCAAAGTAGCCGCAGGTCGCGACCGAAGCAATCGCCGTTCCTGAAGACTGATTACTGGCGTGCCCGGCTGCGCTCAGAACCAGCGGGAAGATCACAGATAGACCCGCTCCCACAAGCCCAATTCCCAGTATGACCACTGGAGCCCAATGGAAAAGCAGGGCGGTCACCAGGCCGCAGGCGGCGATGAGACCCCCAGACCGGATCATGATAGGTGAGCCTAATCGGCCCTCCAAAAAGTCTCCCACAGCTCGTCCGCCGGCCATAAACAAAGAGAAGGCTGCATAGCCAGCCGTCGCCAATCCTGCTCCCACATGAATACTCTGTGTGAGATAAACCGCGCTCCAATCCACCATCGCCCCCTCGCTGATCAAGCTACAGAATGAGATCAGCCCTAAAGCCAGAAGCGCGCGCGTTGGTCGGGCAAAGGTTGTCCCCGCCTCCTCAGTAGGTGTCGCCAGAAGTGCGCGACTACACATCGTGATCAGAATGGCCGAGACAATCGCGACACCGGTAAAATTGGTGATGGGGTCCAGTCCCGCTCCCGCCAGCCCGCCACTTAATCCCGCTCCCGCCAGCCCACCAAGGCTAAAGCAGGCGTGGAACGAGTTAAAAATTGTCTTCCCATATTGTTGCTCAACTACCGCGCCCTGTGTATTCATCGACACATCCATTGAGCTATTGCAGGCCCCATAAATGAACAGGCTGATCACCAGTAGTGGCAGGTTTGGCGCCAGCGCCAGCAGTGGCAGAGCCAGACAAAGGCAAAGTGAGGTGATAATCGTGACCGGCTTACTTCCCACACGTGCCGAAAGATAACCAGAAAGATTCATCGATATCAATGCGCCAACCGCTGCACTCAAGAGAGCCAATCCAAGAATGCCGTTGGGTAAAGCCAGCTTTGCCTGAATCGCGGGAATTCTAGAAGCCCAGGTAGCGATAATCACTCCATTGATAAAAAAGATCGTGGAGACAGCCAGCCGGGCCAGCTTTACGGCGCGACGATCCCCTTGTATTTGACCAATCACCAGAATATCTCCTGTACCTGATCTTTTCTCAGACGGTAAACCTTGACGAATGCCCTGACTATCATGTTATACTATATTTCCCTATAGAACAAATGTTTTTATATGAATTATAATAAGTAAAAGGTGTGAAACATGGATACCGTTGATTTTGCCCATCTGCATGTTCATACTGAATATTCTTTGCTGGATGGTTTTAGCCGTATTCCAAAGCTGGTAGATCAGGCAAAAGGTCTGGGGATGCAGCACCTTGCAATTACCGATCATGGGGTCCTCTATGGCGCGATGGAGTTTTATAAAGCCTGTCAGGCTGTGGGTATCCATCCGGTGCTAGGTGTGGAGGCGTATCTAACTGAAGATATTCATGATCACTCGAAACGCTTTAAAGAAGATTATAATCATCTCTTGCTCCTGGCGAAAAATAATACCGGATATCGCAATCTTCTGAAGTTGATGACGATCGCAAATACTGAGGGCGTTCACGCTGGTAAGCCACGTATCGATAAAGAGCTATTGAAGAAGTACGGTGAGGGACTGATCGCGACCTCTTCCTGTCTGGCTGGTGAGATCCCTCAATTGCTGTTGCGTGGTGCGAACGATGAGGCGCGGCGGGTGATCCGTCAGTATCAGGATCTTCTGGGGCCCGACAGCTTTTATCTAGAGATTCAAGAGCACCATGGTATTCAAGATGGTGCGCCATCGCCTCAGGATCGTTTGAACCATCTGCTCTACGATCTCAGCCGAGAGCTTAAAGTGCCTCTGGTGGCGACCAATGATCTGCATTATGTGAATGCCTCTGACTCTGATGCCCATGATGTGCTGCTCTGCGTTCAGACGGGGAAGCAGCGCAGCGAGACCAAACGCTTGAAGTTTGATAGCACAGAGTATTATCTGCGTAGCCCACAGGAGATGGCATCGCTTTTCGATGGCGTGCCGGAAGCCCTGACCAATAGCGTGCGGATCGCGGAGATGTGTCAGATCGATCCTTTTGAGTATAAAGCCGCGCTCCCGAATGTCTATGTGCCCGAAAAATATCGCACAGCCAGCGAGTATTTGTATGATCTCTGCTTACAGGGAGCCTGGGAGCGTTTTGGAGGGATCAGCGAGCCCGTGCGGCAGCAACTGGACTATGAATTTACGATTGTGGAGCGCAAAGGCTTTGTCCCCTATTTCTTGATCGTGGCAGATTATGTAACGTGGTGTCGGGATCATGGTATTCGTTGCGCGGCTCGTGGCTCCGCAGCCGGGAGCCTGCTGGCATATACATTAGGCATTACCAATGTTAATCCTTTACGTTACCAGTTGTTGTTTGAGCGTTTCCTGAATCCCGAGCGCTCAGATATGCCAGATATCGACATGGACTTTCCCGATAACCGGCGTGAGGATGTGATCAACTATGTCGCGCAAAAGTACGGTCCAGATTGTGTAGCCCAGATGGTCACATTTAATAGCATGGCCGCTAAAAACTCCGTCAGGGATGTCGCGCGGGTATTGGGTCGGCAGGGGTTGGGGGATCGCATTAGCCGATTGATCCCCACCGGCCCCAACGTCACGCTGCGGAGATCGCTCGACAGCATGCATGAGCTGGCGGACCTGTATGAGAACGACACCCAGATTCGCGAGGTGCTTGATCAAGCTTTAGAGCTAGAGGGAAGCGTGCGCTCTACCGGGACACATGCCGCCGGGGTCGTCATCGGGAATGAGTCGTTAGAAAACTTTGTCCCGTTACGTTCTAAGGATTATCGAGATCCCGCAGCCGGTCGAGAGACGCAGTACGCCCAGGCGCATCTTGAGGAGCTGGGCCTGATCAAATTTGACTTTTTAGGCCTCTCCAACCTCACCATTTTGCAGAACACCATCGACTTTATCAAAGAGGCGCGAGGCATCGAATTAGATCTAGAGAAAATCCCGTTTGATGATAAGAGATCCTTTGAGCTCCTGGCCTCAGGCGAGACCACCGGCATCTTTCAGCTAGAGGGAGCGAAGATGCGTGAATATATCAAACAGCTAGTGCCCACACGGATCGAAGACATTACCGCCATGGTTGCCCTGTACCGTCCGGGTCCGATGGAGAGCATCCCAAATTTTATTGCCGCGAAGCATGGACGCAAAAAAATTGAATACCTTGATCCCCGGCTCAAAGAGTGGTTAGAGGAGTCATATGGCGTCATCGTCTACCAGGACCAGGTTCTTCTTATAGCCGTGAATCTAGCGGGATTTTCGTGGGGTAAGGTAAACAAATTTCGCAAGGCATTGGGTAAAAAGCTCATGAAAGAGGTTGAGGACTATCGAGAAGATTTTATCCAGGGGTGTATTAAGAATGGGATGCGGCCTGGGGTTGCCCAACAGCTCTTTACCCTAGTGTTGCCCTTTGGCGGTTATGGGTTCAATAAAGCCCACGCGGCCAGTTATGCGATCGTGGCTTACCAGACGGCCTATCTCAAAGCCAACTATACCCCGGAGTTTATGGCGGCTACCCTTACAACCGAGGCCGCCGACGCTCGCAAGGTTGCCAGCGCGATCGCTGAGTGCCACCGGATGGGTGTCAAGATACTGGGACCAGATGTTTGTTGTAGCGAGATGGGCTTCGCGGTCGAGGATGGGGGAGTGCGCTTTGGCCTGCTTGCGATCAAAGGGATTGGTGAGGGGCCGGCTGGCGAGATCGTCCGTGAGCGCAAAGAGCATGGTCCCTACACCTCGCTGGCCGATTTTTGTATCCGCGTTGATCCTAAACTGGTCACCAAAGGTGCGATCGAAACCCTGATCAAAGTTGGAGCCTTCGACTCGATTGGGGGGAATCGCTCGCATCTGTTCAATTCAGTAACTGCCGCACTACAATGGGGCAAAAATGAGCGCAGAGCCCAGGATACTGGAGTGCTGAGCCTTTTTGAAGAGATAGAGCAGAGCGATACCGCCTTTGATTTTGTTCTGAAGACCGATGGGAAGATGTATTCGCAACAAGAGATGCTAGAGTGGGAAAAGGAGCTGATGGGATTGTACATCTCATACAACCCTCTGGAGCGGCTTCAAAATCAGGCCGTCAAGAAGGGGATTGTCTTCAACACTGGTCAACTTTCAGAGGAGATAGATCACAGCAAAGTCACTCTGGTCGGGCAGATCTCTGATATCCGGCGGATCACCACGAAAAAGGGAGATCCCATGTGCATGGCGAAGCTGGAGGATCTCTATGGATCTGTGAACCTGACAGTATTTCCGCGCGTCTATGAAGCGAATCCGGCCCTGTGGGAAGAGGGAGCCATTTTAGAGATCTCAGGTGACGTGCAGTATCGTAAAGACGAGCCGGGACTGCTCTGCGACACTGCCCAAATTTTTACCTATACTGAAGATTTAGGAGAACAACAGCAGCCAGAGCGGCACCTCTGGCTCACCATCCAAATCCCTGATGATAGTACGGACGCGATTAAAGAGGGTCTGCGCAAAGTCCAGAGTATCTATAGTTGTCTGAGTGAGCAAGAGGGGCGGGATCACTATGGTATTCTTGTAAAGAACGGTGAATGGTCGGTCTTACTCACGCCCAACCAGAATACGTTACGCTACTCTGAAGAGCTGGAAGCGCGATTAAAGCAGATTCTTGGTGAGCAAGGCGTCCAGGTAGACAAGGTACAAAAATGAATGAGTGAGGCTTTTATAGTATCTGCCAGTCCAGCCAGACGCCGGCCCAGCGTTTAAGCTGCACACTATTATTAAAGCCACGCGAGAAGACCCCGATCTGTCCGCTCCAACCAGCCGCAGCCGGACTGGAGATCAGGGAGCCGCCGAGAGACTCCCATCCCTGCCAACTACCATTGAACACGCGATGTTGCATGGTATTATCCCCAACTCGTACAAAGACATCTAGATGGTTGACCCCTAATGTGCAGACCGAAGGATCATCAACAATAATGCCTCCAAGGGACTCCCAGTCGTGCCAGGCACCACCATCAAACCACTTATGCCAGAGGGCGTTATCAGTTCCGCGCCCAAACACATCCAGGCGGCCATTGCCCCAGGAGCAGGACGAGGGTGCGGAAGTTAAAGTACCTCCTAGTCCCTGCCATCCCTGCCACGTTCCATTAATCGAATTGCGGTACCAGACACTACCATCGCCACCACGAATAAAAAGGTCGATCTGATTTGGATTAGAGGAGGTAACGGTTGGAGCTGCGGTGAGGAGTACATCCATTTTTATCCAGTCATGCCAGGTGCCATCAAACCAGCGGTATTGGAGGCCAGCATCCATGCGTGTAAAAAGATCTATTCTACCGGGGACCGAGGAGGTAAGGGCTGGATCATAATTGATGGCGGCCCCAAGTGAATTCCATGGTCGCCAGATGCCATCGTATGTTCTATACCAGAGAGCATTGTCCGCTCCCCGCACCATCAGATCCAGATTGGTTCCGCCCCAACCAGTAGCGGTAGGCCGCGTATTCGTGCCATTGATTGCCGCCGCCGCAAGTTGAGCAGGATCGACCGTAGGTGTAGGTGGCACGGTGGGCGAGGGCTTCGGGGTTGGAGTAGGTTGTGGTTTGGGTTTGACCTCTGCTTCTGGCTGAGTTCGGGTCGGGGCCAGAGCGATTGCCCCCAGCCCC
>CAXTTV010000240.1:0-6594 GCA_964247295.1 uncultured Ktedonobacteraceae bacterium
TCCCGTCCATTTTGGACGGGATGCAGTTGTAGGAGAAGAGGAGAACAAACGATGTCGCTGCATCCCGATCTCATTGGACCGATTCCTGAAGAAACTGCCCGCATAGCTCGCGCTGCATTCCGTAAAGGATGTTTATGCCTGCGTTTACGCGATACCCTTGGAACGATCTATCATGATGAACTGTTTGCGGATCTCTTCTCCCACACGGGACAGCCAGCGGAAGCACCCTGGCGGCTGGCGCTGATATGCGTCTTACAATATGGAGAAGATCTTTCGGATCGACAGGCAGCAGACGCGGTTCGCGCTCGCATTGATTGGAAATATCTTTTGGGCCTGGAACTTTCCGATGCAGGGTTCGATTTTTCGGTCCTTTCTGAATTTCGAGATCGTTTGCTGTCGCATGATGCAGGGGAGCGCGTCTTTGAACACTTGGTGCAGCAGATGAGTGAGGGAGGATGGATCAAAAAACGAGGGGTGCAACGCACCGATTCGACCCATGTGCTAGCAGCCGTGCGGCGCCTCAATCGGCTGGAACTGCTGGGGGAGACGCTGCGTGCGGGCTTGAATGCGATTGCCGAGGCCGAACCGGACTGGCTGAAAACCTGGGTGCCGCTCGGCTGGTTTGAACGCTACAGCCGTCGGATCGAGGAATGGCGGTTTCCCGGTGCCAAAGGGCAGCAAGAACAGGTGATGGATCAGATGGGACAGGATGGGTCTCGTTTGCTCGCGGAACTGTGGAGTCCACAGGCTCCTTCCCACCTCGCTTCTCTTCCCGAAGTCGAAGGATTGAGAAAAACGTGGGTCCAGCACTTTTTCTGGCAAGAGGGAAATTTGCGTCTACGAAACAAGGATGATTTGCCTCCAGCCCATCTGACTCTTCGCTCGCTCTATGACACTCAGGCTCATTACGGTCACAAACGCGACCTTTCCTGGTATGGGTACAAAGTCCATTTGAGTGAAACCTGTGATGAACCCTTCCTCACCTCATTACCCATTATTGACCACTGATGCGACAGAAACCTATATCGAGCACACTCAGGCGATCCATCAGACGCGCGCCGAGCGGTCTCTGCTTCCCGATACGCATCTCATGGATGCTGGCTATGTCGATGCCGGTTTGATCCCGTCGAGCCAAGAACAGTACGCAATCGCGTTGGTGGGACCAGTCAGTCAAAATAACCAGTGGCAGGCCAAAGCGGGGCAAGGCTATGATTTGGCCTCGTTTGAGATCAATTGGCAAGAACACTTCGCGACCTGTCCACAAGGGAAAGAGAGCGTGAAATGGACCGAGCGCAAGGATCAACATGGTCATCCCAAAGTCGCGATCCGTTTTGGGTTGCACGACTGTCGTGAGTGTCCTGCACGATCTCTGTCTATTCGCTCGCCACGGGCTCCCCGTATCCTGACAGTGCGCCATCAAAGCGAGCACGAAACCTTGCGGCAAGCCCGTGCGCGCGAGAAGGAGGAGGAATTTCGCACGCGGTATGCTCTGCGTTCAGGCATTGAAGGAACGCACTCACAAGCGGTGAGAACAATGGGATTACGTCGGACGCGTTATCATGGTTTGAACAAAACGGCCTTACAACATGTTTTCACCGCCGCAGCCCTTAATCTGCTTCGCCTCGATGCGTTTCTGGCAGAAAAGAAGGTGACAAAAACGCGGGTCTCGTGCTTTGCCACCTTGGCCCCTGTTGAGCTTGCGAACTGATTTCAGGGTTTCCCAACGATATCAATTGGGATGACTCATGTTTTATATAAATTGTTTACTTTGCACAATTCATTTTTAAAAGTTTCTCAGAAAATGATATATTTCTCAAAATAACTTCAATAAATTGCTTATTTTGTGCATAGTGCCCAGTAGAAACAGAGTAAATTCAGGTAGTTTGCCCGTACTATTCCATCAGGATAACACGGTATACTTGCTGACAATGGAACTGAAGCTATCAATGATGATACCTCTGTCAATGACACCAGATGAATTTTTCTCCTTGTCTTCTCCTTCTCGCCGCTAAGAGAAGGCTGTAATCTCTCCGAAGAGAAGCTCTTTCTAGATGTGTTCTGACCGAAAGGACGAATCAATGGGAACTCTTCTTCGTTCTACCTGGGAGCGCCTACACACCAACTGGCATAATCCCATTATCCGACGCAATGTAACTCTTTATATGGGTGGGAAACTCCTGGGCTTCGCGCTTGTCTTGACCGCAATATGGACGATCCTTCCCGCGACGGTACATGCGGCAACTGGCGCATCTATCCCTACGCCGGAGATGAATGCGGTCAATACCGTCTGGACGCTGTTGGCGGCATTTCTGGTCTTCTGTATGCAGGTCGGCTTTGTGATGTTAGAAGCAGGCTTTGCGCGCGCTCGTGAATCTGTGAATATTCTGGTTGAAGGTATCGCTGACACTTGTATTTGTGGCATTTTGTTTTGGGCCTGGGGCTTTGCCTTTATGTTTGAGCCCGGTAATGGTTTTATTGGTACTCAGGGTTTCTTCCTGATGGGTCTGCCGTCTACCTATATGGCTACCGGCGTTCCTCTCCTGGCTTTCTGGGTCTTCCAGTTCGCATTTGCTGATACGGCTTCGACGATCACTTCGGGTGCGATGATTGGGCGTTGCGGGTTCTGGGGCGACATTTTATATAGTATTGGTGTCACAGGATTTATCTATCCAATTATTGGACACTGGTCCTGGGGTCCCGATGGCTGGCTGGCGCTGGCTGGCTTCCACGATTTCGCGGGTTCTACTGTTGTTCACAGCATTGGTGGGGCAATCTCTCTAGCTGGCGCTCTCGCGCTCGGCCCTCGTCTGGGACGCATCTTTAAGCGCGATGGTGGCGGGCCCCCTCCCGCTCACGATCTGGTGATCGGCGCTGTTGGCGGCTTGATCCTCTGGTTCGGCTGGTACGGTTTTAATCCCGGTAGTACGCTTTCGGCTCTCGATACGGTGGGTATTGGACGTGTCTCATTCAATACAACTCTCGCGGCCTGTTCCGCTGGCCTTGTAGCTCTATTCGTCGGCTATGCTCGTACAAAAAAATGGGACCTTGGCCTGACGGTCAATGGCTTCCTGGCGGGACTGGTTGCCATTACCTGCCCTTGTTATTGGGTCGATCCGATTGGAGCCTTTTTCATTGGTATTGTGGCAGCCTTTGTGGTGGTCTGGGGACTGGACCTTCTGGAATACTTGCGTATTGATGATCCAATTGGCGCGGTTCCTGTGCATCTGTTCGCGGGAATCTGGGGAACGCTCTCACTCGGTTTTTTCGCGACTGGAGCCTATGGGGCTGCGACACCGACTGGAGCTGATACCAGTAGTGTTGTTAGAGGTCTGTTTTATGGAGGCGGTACCTCACAATTGCTCTTACAGCTTCTTGGTTCAGGTGTAACGGTCGTGGCAACGCTCGCGATCTCGTTGATTATGATGTATGCTCTCAAATATGCTGGCGTCCTTCGAGTATCGAAGGCTGGTGAGCTTGAGGGCCTGGATCTGCATGAGCATGGTGCCTCGGCTTATCCTGAATACGCTCTGGCGATTGCCAATTCTTCCAATAATGGGAATGAACATGTCGGGCAGCTCGCTTCTGTCGAGCTTGCGGAAAGCCCGGCGCTTTCAACGGACTAACGACAAAGTTCAGAAAAAGCAAGTACACTATAAGATCAGGCGGCAAAGCGCGAGATCCGTATCTTTGTCACCTGATACCTCTCTCTCAACTAACCAGTTCCTACTTATAATAAGTACATCAAATCGCTCAGACAAGCAACCAGGAACCATAGATACAAGGGTGGCTACTTCAGAGGTGCGTCCCCTTGGCACAAGTCCACACGTGACCTGATCTACAAAGCCCTACGTCCCTCAGTTGACCTCCCTAAACTCATTGGAACAACCATCTGGAAAAGGGTATCGTTCATTTTTTTGCGGAGTCTGTTGGTGAGCAGAGAACCCGTGTACGTGGCGTAGGATGGCCCGTCGAGCGCAGCCGTTGCGTGACCGAGATAACCCTTCATGGTCATTTGAAGAGCCTTTCCTTGTGCTCCAGGTGCGTCTTCTGGGTAGAAAAAGCCTGTTTGGGCACGGGCCCAGCCTTTCGGGCCGCCGCAGCGGTCATTTCCTCGTGGCCCTGACGGGCCGAAGCGGCACGTCGCGTTGCTCGATGGGCCGTCCTACGACGGGCACGCAATGATGCTCCACCGTCCACCGCCTGAAGGCGAAGGTCCACGATACCCCGATCGAGAAGCTGGTCCTGGAGCAGGTCCTTCATTACTT
The DNA here is from genome assembly GCA_964247295.1 of uncultured Ktedonobacteraceae bacterium. Lineage (GTDB taxonomy): Bacteria > Chloroflexota > Ktedonobacteria > Ktedonobacterales > Ktedonobacteraceae > CAXTTV01. The sequence goes on from CAXTTV010000240.1 coordinate 4,266, forward strand.
TACGACCTATGACTTTGAGAGGCTTGGTATCTATAGCCAGGATTCGGTCTATATCCCTAAAGAATCTCTGAATGCTCCTGCTCTTGAGGATGGGATCAGGCTTGTGGTAATTAAGGGTTATACCCGGCAGGAACTGAAGGCGATGCTGATGGATCTACTGGGTTCTGGGATCGCCCTTCACGAACAGACGATTGCCGATGCTCTGGATGTCGCCCGCTTTACTGGCCTGACCGATGAAGATATTGAGGACGTTCGCAACAAGGAAGTGAAGGCCGCTCTCTACCAGTCCATGGGAGTTGTGCCCGAAAATCCGGTTGAGTTCCTACGCTATCTTGTCTATAAAGCGACCAATAAAACTCTTCTGATTAAAAGCCTGGCTTCGGTCGCGGCGTCACGTGCTCTCGACGCCGTTCCCAGGGATGATAGCTGGCCTGCCCAAGCGAGCGGATCAGAACCAGGTGGTTCATCGTGCTGGCGACTACCGAACTCCAGCGCTCAAACTGTTGGGGGGTGCGTACCTGGACCTTGGGCCACAACAGATCCTGTTTGAGAAAGCGATAGCAGTGTTCTTGAGAGAAACGTCGCCGATAGCTCTGCGCCACCTCGGCCAATGCCAGTTCCTGCTGCCCGACCCAGACAAACCAGCTTTCCTGTGGATCGCGTTTGGTCCCACGAGCTCCTGGCCTCAAAACGCGAAGGATCGTCACGTCCACCGAACGCTCCTGTTTGAGATGCAAGTGGTGCCAGGCCTGCACGTGCAGAGGCCGATCTCGCCAATCGGTCCCATTCCACGAGGCGTCTGGCTTTCCCCACGTCTCGGGATAACTGCCTTGAAAGAGGTCTCCATCTTTGCGCGGTGCCCCACGCTTGCCGAGAGGATGGGGCGGCGTCTGGCGATAGAGCTTGCGATTGCGTTTGAGACGGATCAAGGCAGGCATCTGCGAGCGGGTCAGCGCCAGCAGAAACGGTCCCGTCGCATACCAGCGGTCAGCCAGCAGACGAGCCGAGGCAGGCAGCCATGGACGCACCATCTCCAGTTGCTCGATCCCTACCGAGATCGCTGTTTGGGTGCTTTCGATTCGACGTTGGGAGAGAGTGGCTCCCCAACTGCTGGGGTGATCAGGCAGAAGCATGACCGTCGAGAACTGCCATCCCACACTCACCGGCTTGGTTGCATGAGGCAAATTGGGCACGTAAATCATCCCTCGATCCGAACTGGTCGAAGCCTCGGGACGAGCAAGTGCCGTACTGTCAATACTGACCCAGATTGCCGCCTCGTGCTCTGCGAGCAAGGCTTGTGTCCACACGCGTGTCCAACGGGCTTCATTGATCCGCCCATCTTCCAGGGCTTCGTACACGCTTGCCCAGGTGCGGCGGAACATCGGCGAGAGCGAGAGTTCTGGCAACGAACGAGCGGTGACTTCACTACTCAAGGCATCACCCAATTCAAACAGCGCATCCGCGCTGCGCTCATAGCTCTGGTAGAGCTGATGACGAACTTCTTGCAATGTGGTAAGGTTCATTTCGTAAGTGTCCTTTGCTGGTTTTCTTTGGTGCAAAGAACCTTACCTTATCAGGCGGTTTCTGGCAAGCCAGAACTGCCTTTTGTTTTCAATAGTCTAAACGTCAATATGGAAAAACGGACGAAAGTAAGGTCACATCAAAAATACCCCATTTTTTGTGTAAGGTTTTTGTGTTTGAGTGCGACATACAAGTGGAAGGTTAAAGGGAGCAGACATAAATAAGATGTCTAATACCATAACGCCTCTATCCAATGAACGTAGCACAATAGACAACGAGGCAAAAATCGAAAAAGATATATGTGTGGCATTCACAAACGATCTGGAAAACCTTCTGATGGCGGCTAAACCTCGCCTTACGCGCCTTGCACTGGCGCAAGGTGTGTCGCCTGACGGTGTGGAGGATGTTGTGCAAGAGACGTTCATCAACGTCTGGAAGCATCTTGCCAGTCTACGGAGACCTGATCAGTTTGAAGCCTGGCTCAATGGCATTTGTCGTAACGTGAGCAGACGCCAACGTGCTTGCTGAACTCGTCCTTATCCAATCATTGCGCACGAGCAATCTTGAAACAAACCACATCACTTTTCCATAAAGGATTGAAGAACCATGGCAACCAAAGTGAAACACAAAGATTCAGTACATACCCAAGACAACACGACTATCAGGCATCTAGCAACTGATACACTTCTCGTTATAGTCAGCATAACTGCATTTATTACTTTTCATGAACTAATCCATCTAGCAGTTGGACGGGCAGTCGGACTTCCAGCTCAGTTTGTTAGTCCCAGTAGTATTGCCGTCAGTGACG
>CAXTTV010000241.1:0-6504 GCA_964247295.1 uncultured Ktedonobacteraceae bacterium
TCTGATGGGAGATCGCGGTTCTTGTCGGTCTCAGCAAAATCCAGTTCACAGATTCGGACGTAGGTTGAAAACCCACTTATGAGAGTGGGTTTTTTGGCGTGAAGAAAGGCCTTCCAATGCCTATAGACTTTCATACTCATATATTTCCACCAGAGATAGCCGCGCGCCGAGACTTTTTTTGTGAGCGAGATCCCTGGTTCTGTGAGCTCTACACAAATCCCAAAGCACGCCTGGCTACCGCTGATGACCTGATTGCTGAGATGGACCTCTCAGGTGTGACAGCCTCGGTTACTTTCTCCTTTGGCTGGACCGATCCCGGCCTGATCGAAGAGTGTAACAGTTACGTAATTGATGCGCTACAGCGGTACCCTGGCCGTTTATATGGAATGGCGGTTCTACAACCGCTGGCGGAAAATAGAGCGGTTGTAGAATTGGATCGCTGTGCCCGTAGTGGCATGATTGGTCTGGGTGAGCTCATGCCCCACGGCCAGGGATACCGCCTGAGCGATCATACTTTGCTCTCTCCGATTATGGAGGTGGTAGAGCATCATCAATTGCTGGTACTTTCCCATTGCAGCGAGCCTATTGGTCACCTCTATCCTGGTAAAGGTGATGTCTCTTTGCCAGATATTGTAGCCTTTCTAACTGCTTTCCCCGAAACTCGCTTTATTGCCGCTCATTGGGGTGGAGGATTACCTTTTTACTCTTTAATGCCAGAGATTCAGCGTCTCATGAAAAATGTGTGGTATGATACTGCGGCAACCATTTATTTATATCAGCAGCAGATTCTGCCAATTGTGGCACAGTTGGTTGGCGCTGAGCGCATCCTTTTTGCCAGCGATTATGGCTTGTTAGGCCAATCCAGAATTATTGAGCATATTTGTACCGCTGGATTGGATCAGGCTGAAATGCAACTGGTTTTGGATGGGAACGCCAGGTCTCTACTGGGAATAAGATCGGATCTTTAGGGTGCTGGCCGATAGCACAAGAGAACAAAGTATGCGTGTAACCTCTCTGGGCAGTGGTAGTAGCGGTAACTCTCTTTTAGTAGAGGCCGGTCCACAACGCCGTACAAAAATATTGATAGATGCAGGCCTGAGCGGCAAACAATTAGCGCTTCGCCTTGAAGGTGCAGGCGTCTCTCCTCAGGATGTTGCTGCAGTTCTGGTAACCCACGAGCACAGTGATCATATTCTCGCTCTACCAACGCTGGTAAAACGTTATTCAACGCGCCTACTCTCCTTTAATGGCACGTTGGAGGCTCTGGAACATAGTTTCCGAACGGGAGTCACCTTGAGCGATTCAGGTAAAGCTGTTTTGCTCAAGGAGTCAGCAATTTATCAGGATAGCCAGGTCGCAGAGATGGTGATTGAGGAGCAGCAGGGGACCTCGCTATTTCCGGCTATTGAACTGGAGCCTGGAAAGGCTCAGCGTATAAGAGATATTGAGGTGCAGGCCTTTGCGACCTCTCACGATGCGATCGATCCTTGTGGCTACCTTTTGAATGCCGGCGGATGTAGAGTCTGTCTGGTCACCGATAGTGGTCAGATAACATCGGAGATGCTTGAGTTCATCGGGCAGGCCGATCTCTTGATCCTTGAGTCCAACCATGAGCGTGAACGGCTTGTGCGTGGCCCCTATACACATCAGCTTAAGCAGCGCATCCTCAGCCCTACCGGGCACCTCTCCAACGAGCAAGCGGCGAACGTAGTTCTCCAGACCTGGAGAACCAGTAGTGTACGCTGGCTCTGGCTGGCCCACCTCAGCCGCACTAATAACACTCCTCAATTGGCCCTGAATAGTATGCGTGAGCGTCTGCTGGCCGCCAGAGCGGACCTTTCACTGGTGCATATCACCGCCTTGCCTCCTGGTCCCGGCCCCGTCTGGGACTCAACCCGGCTCTGGGAAGCTGGTTCTCTCTGGGAGATGTCTTCCTAGTTCAGATCTGGTGGTAATCCAGGAAGCCAGGCGTTGACCAGTTTCTAAAAAAGACATGATAGTCTCTTGACCTGGAGCGCTCCAGGTAGTGCATACTGCTTTCGTGGGGAATAAGACAGAGATAAAAACAGTGCTTCCACTGTTGAGTAGCAATTTTCTGATGGCGAACCAGCCACATGACACTCCCTATCTCAATGAGACTGAGCACTTCACCGGTAGCATTGTTCAGGAAAGCACCGAATCCGGCATCAGGTATCCTATACTTCATCCTCCAATGATCTGGAAGACGCTCCATATGTGGCTTCAGGAGCAGATTTCTTCACATAGGTGATGAGAAATAATGCGTACGAAGCTAGAGATCCTGGCCGGGTAAGCCCCTGTTAAACAGGGGCCTTACTATCCTGTACTAACGCTCTGCGAGCGCGATGCATGTACTGTTTTGCCTTTAAAGATTCAAAGAAGCCGAGCGCCTGCTCAAATTGATAGTGCGCGCAGCCGATATCGCTTGTCCTTTTCTTTTGATCTTCTTTATTTTGTATATCGGCCTGACGCCGATAGAGAAGACCAAGGCAGTAGCGAGACTGTCCCTGCTCCCATGGGAGATCCAGATCGGCGCTCAACTCCAGAGCTTGTTGAAAGTATCGCATGGCCCCTTCCCAATGTTCTTGCTCCATCTCTAAACGACCACAGGCCCTGAGTGCAATCGCGTTTGCGTGCCTGCTTCCTGAGCCATTGGCCAGCGAAAGAGCTCGTTCAATTATCGTCTGTTGTTGTTCTACTGGCGATCCAGTCATAACCTCTAGTTCGGCCAGCGTGGCGATCCGTAGAGGGTGTGGGAAGGGCTCGCTCTGCTGGACGATAAAGCGATGCTCCTCAGTTGTTTTAATCCAATCCTCGCTGGCCAGATCAAGTAGATATGCTCGTGAGGCCACCTCCTCCGGGCTAAGATTTGGGACCTGGTCAATCAACCGCTTATACTGACGGGTGTATTCTTCAGCCTGCTCTGGCTGTCCGGTTCGATAGCTAATAATTGCCAGAACGTTATAGGCGTTTAGCTTCCATAGCTCGTTTTGTTGATATTGCTCTGTGAGTTGGAGAATGTTGTAAGCCACTTCAGCGGCATCCTTCCAGCGATCCCAGTAGTACCAGGCGTCCATCCGTCCCTCCATACTATCCAGTAGCATCGAGGGACTCTCCATTGTTTGCGCGATGCTCCAGGCCTTGCCGAACCAGTGAACAGCCGCGCCATAATCGCTCAGGCCCGTATAGACGCGTCCCAGAGTGATATAGAGATCATGGCGCTCATAGCGGCTCTCTATCTGATCTTCCATCTGAAGCCGTCGCATCTGCGTGTCGAGCGACTCCTTAAAGCGATGCTGTTTGCGATAGATATATCCCAGGGCATCCAGGGTAAGCCAGAGCACAAGCGGGTGCTTCTCTTTTTCCGCGATCTCCAGGGCTTCATGCTGACTTTGGAGAGCCTGCTCATTAAGTTCCGTGCGCTCCTGATAGACGGATTTAGAGCGGAGCAGGTACCAGAGTGCCTGGTAGGTAAGAAAAGCTGCCTGGTAGACTCCAGAAGGGTATCGTTCTAACAGGCGCAACCCCTCATCGATATACCAGCGCACCTCTTGAATATCTGGTGGCCTCTCAAACCAACCAGACCAGCGAGTACCCAGTTCTGCTAGCCGATCATAGCGACAGGTGAGATTATTTACTGTTTCTGATGTAAGAGTGTCATCTGCCGCATTACTTAAAATCATCAGTGCCTGCCGGTACTCTTGCCAGGCCTCATCAGCATTGGCGCGTTGCATGTAGGCGTCCCCAAGCTTCTCATGCATACTTGAGAGAGCCTGAGTATCTGTCTCGCCGGCAAGCAAGTCTAGAGCCTCACTGTAGGCCTGGATCGCGCGGATTGTATAGTAGCTATGGAGCGCCTGATCACCAGCCTTTGTTTGATACAGGATCGCCCTGCGCCGTAGTTCTGCGCGTGTCAGCACAACCGGTTTTTCCTGGCGGCTCCCACGGATCGTTTTGGTGACATTATTTGAGAGCAGGCTGGATGACCAGGTGGCATACGCCCGTTGATAATGATAAGCCAGAAGCTCAACAAAATTCTCTGGTCGATTGGCTGCCGTTACCTTCTCAAGCCAGATTGCCAGCCGAGCGTGCTCGGTTGAGCGGCGGTTGCGTGGAATATTATTGTAGACCACATCGCGGATCAGCACATGTTTGAAATTAAAGATGCGATCATTCTCAATTGGGCTGCGACCCTTACGATCCGTCTCAGCAATGAAATCGCGTTCAATCAAGGACTCCAGTGCCTGTAAAATCTCTGCCTCTGAGAGGTTCGAGGCCAGTTCCATCAGGGCTGAGAGCCAGAAGGAGCGGCTAATGATGGCCGCATGCTGAAGCACATTTTTCTCGCCCTTATTGAGCAGATCGATGCGGGCTGCCAGCACCCCTTGGATTGTATCGGGAACGCGTGGCAGAGGAAACGCATAGTGCTGATCGATCAGCACATCATTTGTGGGATGGCTGGCCGGGTTAGCGAGGTCACTAAATACCGTCTCGGTCTGCGTCCCGATGTACCAGCATCCATCCTTGAAGACCAGGACCCCCTGATCAATCAACATCCGGACAATCTCTTCAACAAAAAAAGGATTGCCTTCGGCCCGGCTGAGAATCGTCTGACGTAGCGCTCCAGGAAGATCACTTGTATGGATCAGCTCATCCACCAGTTCGCTACTCTCTTGCGGTGAAAGTGCCTCCAGCGCGATGGTGGTAAAGTTGCGTTGACCACCCCCCCACTCGCGGCGGCGCTCAAAAAAGTCTGGTCGTGCCGGACAAATAAACAGCATTGGTATATCGCTGACGCGGTTGGTCAGGTACTCCAGTAGATCTATGAGAGCCTCATCGGCCCACTGGAGATCGTCGATAATCATAATCAGGGGCTGTTTCTGAGCTAGTGCCTCTAGCAGAATGCGCCAGGCACGTTGGAGCGCGACTTTGGGACCGCTCTGCTCCTTGTTTTTATTATGGAGGCTGCGTTGATGCTCCCGATCGATCCGCTCATCATCAAATTCCTCGTCGATCTCGCTCTCCAGACCCTCACCAACGCTTCGGGCGATCGCTCCCGCGATTTGTAGAGGGTCTTCCATACTTCTGGCTTCGGCCAGCGTTTTCTCCACGAAACGCAGAAAACTTTGAACGTTATCCTTATTAGAGTCCTTCGCATGGATGAGAGTACGAATAATCTCGACCAGGGGCCAGTAGGTGATGCTATCCCCATACGGTGGGCAGCGTCCTTGCAGCACTCTGGGTAGGAGCGGCGGCTTATTCGCGGAGGCGCTTTTGGCCGACTCAATCTCACGAGAGATAAATTCGCGAACCAGACGGGATTTCCCAATTCCTGGGCTTCCCAGCAGCGTGACCAGGTGAGGTCGATGCTCCGACTGAACTCGGGCGTATGTGGCATGGAGCAGCGCCAGCTCATGGCGGCGACCCACCAGGGGAGCGCTCAGTCCTTCAATGCCACGTGGATGCTGAATGATAATTGGCTCGTCCAGATGCCGGTTAAGGGCTACCCATGCATGCAATGGTTCAGCCTTGCCTTTAAGATTAAGGGGAGCGATCGCCCGGAAATCAAAGACATCGCGGGTCGTAAGATATGTGCGCTCTCCAACGAGAATGGTATCGGGGGCCGCCGCTTGCTGAAGTCGGGCCGCAACATTTACAGCATCACCAGTAATCAGAAAGTCAAGACGTTCAGAACCGCCAGGGGCCGCCGCGACCTCACCCGTATTGATCCCGATGCGCATCTGCAAACGGTTGGCATCGGGATCAATAGCTTGGCGCTCCATATTAAAGTTTGAGAGGGCCTCTTGCATATCCAGGGCCGCGCGGATCGCCCGATCGGGATCATCCTCATGCGTGATGGGAGCGCCAAATACCGCCATTACCGCATCACCAATATATTTTTCGACCGTTCCCCCGTGTTTGCGGATCTGCTCAGTCATCAAATTAAAGTAGCCGGCCAGAATAGCGCGCATATCTTCAGGGTCCAGCCGGGCTGCCAGCGGTGTTGAACCTGTGATATCGGCAAACATAATCGTTACAATCCTCCGCTCTTCTGGCATTACGAGTGGCGAATTTATTGTTGGCGCAAGAGAGGTTGGTGCGGGTACATGTTCAACTACCGTCCCCTGAATTGTAGCGTCTTGAAGAGAATAGCCACACTCCATACAGAATTTCGCGAAGGGAAGGTTAACCGTGCCACAATTGGGGCAGATGAAGAAACGAGTACCGCATTCAAAACAGAATTTGGCATTCGGCGGATTTTCGGTCTGGCACTGTGGGCAACGCATTTTTATCCTATTCCTGGTTAGACTTGCTGTTCCAGTTTGTTAGTATCAGAGTAGAGATTACGTATTATTAAAAGAGCGGAGTCGAAGAGTAGGAAGGCATATGATGCCCTTACCTTTTAAGTCCGAGTATACTTGGAGCTTTTTGATACCCACATACATGTATTAGAGAGCATCATGTGCGTTCCTTCCTACTTGACGA
>CAXTTV010000242.1:0-6450 GCA_964247295.1 uncultured Ktedonobacteraceae bacterium
CTGTGCCTTGCTCTCTGCCTAGATCGTTTCGGTTGGAAAAGTGCAATCTTAGTGTGATACATTTCATTCTTTTAGAAAGCAAAAAAGAGCAGGCGATATATAGTATCGTCTGTTCTTTCGATCTGGCTAAGGTTACTTCTCAAATGTGTAGTCAATACTCTCCCAGGTTTTGCCGCCATCGGTAGTGTGCAGCAGCAACTTGTTATCTTTAGTGCTGATGGCCCAGCCGGTATTGACATTGATAAAGCTCATTTTGCCCAGTGGTTTGCCAGTATCTGCAACCTGGTTCCAGAGGTTACCTCCGTCCCCAGAGTAGTAGACGACGCCCTTGAGGTTAGAGGCCCAGATGTGATTGAGATCCAGCGCATTTACTTCTTTGGCGTCGAAGCTCAAGAAACCTTTCCGAGTCCAGGTCTGGCCCTTGTCGTTGGTTTGAAAGGTAACTAAACTGTTGTCACCTTCGGCGCTCACCAGTACTGGCAGAATGCCGTTATTTTCGCCCATGACTGGCGGTAGGCTTGTATATGTCGCGTTGACGGGAATGCCTGCCTGGGCTGATCCCGGTGCCGTTTTGATCTCCGGAGATTGCACTGTCCAGGTCTTGCCGCCATCAACCGTACGATAGAGCATGATCTTATCGACTGCGGGATTGCGGCTCCCCATAAAACCAACATTCTCATCAACAAAGGTGATCCCGGTTTTTGCTCCCACAAGGGAGAGGCCCACCTGATCTCCTTTGGTAGCATCAAGGATCTTTGTCCAGCTTTGACCGCCATCATCGGTGCGAAAGACGTCTGCGCCTCCATGCTGCATTCCGCTTGTAGTTGTATTGCCTAGGGCGAGAAAGCCAGTCTGATTATTGATAAAGTGAGGCTGATCGCTAACAACCCCATTGGGATCATCAATATTTGATTTCTGCCAGCTCTGACCGCCGTCGGTGGTACGCAGAAACGTTGTTGTTGCTGCTTTAGTCGTTGCAACCCAGGCCGTCTGAGCATCTTTAAATGTTCCCCTGGTGCCTTCCGTAAGCTCTACATTGGAAGGTGTAAGATCTGTCCAGGTCTTGCCGCCATCAGAAGTCTTTAAAATCGCCTTCGCTGTCAGGCCCCAACCATTGTTCTCGTCCAGCATGCGAATGTTTAGAAAGGGAGCGGTATCCTCTGATTGTTTTTGAGGAGCCGAAGCTACGTTATTGGAAGTAGCATTTGTCGTTGATCTCACTGTTGTAATTGTTTTGGTCGCTGTCGATGTTGATGGTTTGGCCGTTGTCTCTGTTGCTGTTCCCGTTGATGTCGTTGGTCCGGCACCGCTGGTGTTATTACTACTACATGCCGCTAGCAGACTGAGCAAAAGCCCGAGCAGTAAAAAACTGCCCATAGTGCGTACCTTAAAAGATTTTTTCGATGTTTGGGCATTCTCCATTATGAATACTCCTTTTCTTTTTATGGAATATGCTTGAATTTTAGATGCCCTTCCTACATGCCCTGTCTTGATATTTTTATCAACCACCTCACGAATGACACTATAACCCTCTTTTTGCGAAAGTTCTGTGAACTAGTTCACTTTTCTCTTACAAAAAATAAGAAGCGATCAAGTTTATATTATGGGGGCTTCCTGCGGTTGATATTCGGTGTACTGGCGCAGCTTTGAGTATCTGAATGCCAGCCAGCCGGTCAACAGAACCGTGAGCATTCCACCGCTGAAGATTGAGAGGGGCACACCGAGAATTGCCGCTACCAGACCGGCCTCAACCTCACCGATCTGTGGCCCACCAAAGGCCGCGATCATATGAATGCTGTTGGTGCGACCGCGTAGCGAGGCCGGCGTCCATTGCTGACGGATGGTGCTGCGAATAATTGTGGAGATGGTATCTCCAGCACCTGTGAGCCCGAAGAGGATGTAGGAGAGTACAAAGTTCGTGGAGATTCCAAAGAACGCCGTTGCCAGACCGTAGAGGATCACGCTGAGCAGCAGCACTGGTCCCTGATGTTTCGAGGGTCGACCAAAAGCCATGATTGCCCCTGTGAGCATCGCTCCCACCGGTTGAGCCGTTGCTAGCAGGCCATAGCCACGGACGCCCGAGTGCAGTACCTGATCCGCTACCAGGGGCAGCATGGTGCGGGCTGAGGCAAAAAAGGTCGCGTAGCAATCGAGCAGCATACTACCCCAGATCAGTTGCGAACTGGAGACAAAGCGCCAGCCCTCTTTAATACTTTCTAATCCCAGTTCGCCTGTGTGTTCCAAAGGTTTGGTCTCACGATGGCGGATCGCCAGTACAGCCAGCAGTACCAGCAGGAAAGAGGCGGCGTTGCAGGCATAAACATAGCCAATGGTTAGGGAGCCAATCAAAATACTTGCAAGCGCTGGTCCGGTAATGGTGCCAATCTGCCAGAGCAGGCTATAGAGGGTCGTGGCATTAGGTAGATGCTGAGCTGGGACCAGCTCGGGAAACAGAGCGTTCTGGGCTGGTTCGTCAAAGGCCGAGATCGCGGAGTCGATCGCCGTTAATAGATACAGCCAGATCAGGTTAATCGCGCCACCCAGCGAGAGCAGAGCCAGAAGACTTGCGCCAAGAAATGCCGCGATCTGAGAAAAAATAATCAGTGAACGGCGGTTATGGTGATCCGCCAATGCGCCCCCAATGAGTGCGAAAAGAAAGATCGGGAGTACGCGTACAGCCCCGAGCGATCCCAGGGCCAGGGCCTGGGCATTCAGCCCAATCCGCCAATTAAATAGGTGGAGAGAGATCTGCTGGCCCTGCAAAAGACGATAGACATTCCAATTGATCGCGAAAATCTGCATCTGTGATCCGACAGATGAGAAGAGTTGGCCGCCCCACAGAAGCCGAAAATCGCGGTAACGTAAGGCCGCCAGCCGGGTAGATGTCGCCAAGAAAAGACTCCTGTCCTGACTAGTATGCTTCAATCAGGATTCAGTATATCACTTTGATAGGGCCAGTCATTTCAAAGATACTGATGAGCAGGTGACTTATCAATCTTTAACAGGTCCAAAAGACTCCCAACAGATTTCATCGGTGATCAGATGCGGTTCTCTATCTAATCACTGAGGCAGATGACAGCTTTACGGTGTGATTACATGATACTCCTGTAGCCAGGCGTTGGTCTGGATCAAATAGTCAAAGAGGAAGTAGGCCATATCGCCGCGCATAGTTTCATCGGGATGCTCCGCCATTTGACGAATGGCCCCCCGATTGATAAACACGTTTACTGGCGAATTGGAATCATTCAGAATCTCCAGGCTCCAGTTTCGTATAGTCTTTGTATAAGTAGGATCGAGGGACGTTGGATATGCACTTTTGCGGCGCATCCGTACATCCTCAGGAAGCAAGCCGCTTAAAGCGCGACGCAGAATACCCTTTTCGATAGTATCCACGTTCTTCATTTCCCAGGGAATATTCCAGACGTACTGTACCAGGCGATGATCGCAGAAGGGAACGCGCACCTCCAGACCTGTCGCCATACTCATCCGATCTTTACGATCCAGCAGCAAAGGCAAGAAGCGTGTCAGATTCAGGTAGAAAAGCTCGCGTATACGGGCGTCACGTGAAGACTCGCCGTCAAGACAGGGAACCTCATCCAGTGCCTCCTGGTAGATTTGTTGCATATATGCACGTGGTTGAAGGGACGCTGCCAGGTCAGGAGAGAGGAATGGATGCTCTGCGTTCAGAAGCCGAGTATTCTCGCCGGGTTTCATAGTTGCGGCAATCCAGGGGAAGGTTGGTGTATTAAGCACATGCTCCTGGTGGAACCAGGGATAGCCGCCAAAGACTTCATCCGCAGACTCGCCAGAGAGCGCGACAGTCGCGTTTTGCTTAATAGACTTGAAAAGCAGGTAGAGCGAGGTCTCGATCTGACCCATTTTGGGACGGTCATGGGCACGCATCGGGACAAGTAAGTTCTCGATCAACTCTTTAGTAGAGACCACTACATCATGATGATTGCTTGACAGGTAATGAGTCATTTTTTCAACATACGGACCATCGAGACTTGGACGAAGGGCATTGCCCTCGAAATGCTCATCGCTGTTAACATAATTAATGGAGTAAGTATTGATCTGTTGATGTTCCTTCTGGAACTCGCGAGCTGCGAGCGAGCTCACGCCACTAGAGTCGAGGCCACCCGAGAGAAGTGAAATTATAGGTACGTCGGCAATGAGCTGACGCTTGACAGTATCTGTTAAAAGGGAGCGAATGTATTCTATCGTAGTTTCAAGATCATCGGTGTGGGGTCTGCTAACCAACTGCCAGTAGGGGCGGATGTGTGTACGCTCCCGCGTAAAGGTTGCGCAATGGCCGGGACGCATTTCTCGAATATCGCGGAAGACGCCACCACCGGACATAAAGAGCGAGATAAAGATCGTCTTCATGCCCTCATTATCTACTATCGGCTTGATTTGTGGATGGGCTAGCAGGGCCTTAATCTCTGATCCAAAGACGATCGCGCTACCAATCTGAGCATAGAAAAGTGGCTTTACTCCCAGGTGATCGCGAGCGATAAAAAGAGACTGGCGCGCTTCATCCCAGATGGCGAAGGCGAAGATCCCATTCAAATGTTTAACACAGTCCTCGCCCCATTCAACATAGGCATGCAATAAAACTTCTGTATCGGAATGCGTACGAAAGGCATATCCACGTGTGCCTAGCTCCTCGCGCAACTCACGGAAGTTATAGATCTCACCATTATGGGTCAGGGCATAGGTCTGCTCACCTTGAGAAAAGAGCATAGGTTGATTACCACCGACAGGATCAATCACAATCAGGCGGCGGTGTGCCAGAGCAGCGTGAGAAGAGAGCCAGTAGCCCTCACGGTCGGGTCCGCGCTCCTTGAGTGTGCAGGCCATACGTTCCAACACATCCTGTTGCTGGGAGAGGTCCTGTTCCCAATCGATCCACCCAGTAATACCACACATCGGAGAGGCTCACTTTCTAAGAGAATGTATCTCTACTATGAGTAGTTAATGTTCTTTTTATGGTCAAGCATCATGCTTTAGTCATAAAAAGTCCCTATTGCGTGTTTATTATACAACCTGACCGATGGCCCCTGTTATAATGTTCAAAAGCGGATACAGAAGGCAAAAACGCCCTTCTGTATCCGCTTTTGAAAGGTGTTACTGAACGTTGAGCCAGATATCGTCAGGGCTATTAACGGCCTCAGTGACCTCACCGATCCGCCAGAAGTGCACCTCTTGCTGGCTCTGTAGAGCCTTCCATACCTGAGGATCGACCGCCGCTAAAAGGCCGCCCGAGGTCTGGGGATCAAACAGGATCGCCCGATCTACCGGGCTTAACGCATTTGTGCGAACATGCGTACCGACAGAACGCTCATTTCGTCCCGTTCCTCCAGGTATGCAGCCAATCTCCGCGTAGTGGCGGGCATTGGGCAGCAGGGGGAGTGCTTGATAATCAAAGCGCATCCCGGCGAGGCTCTGAGTCGCCATCTCCCAGGCGTGTCCGAGCAGGCTGAAGCCGGTGATATCTGTAACCGCGTGAACGCCGGGACCAGCCTGTACTAAGAGCTCACTGGCACGCTTATTGAGCGTAGTCATCGAAGTGATCGCCGCATCCATATCTTGCTGACTAACTTTGCCACGCTTCTGAGCCGTCGTAACCAGTCCAGTTCCCAGACGTTTGCTGAGAATCAGGATATCGCCGGGCTTCGCTCCACCTTTGGTTAAAATATTTTTAGGATGCACCATCCCAGTCACAGCCAGTCCGTATTTTGGCTCTTTGTCGGCAATTGAGTGGCCTCCGGCGATAGCGCTTCCGGCTCGCTCGACAATCTCCATCCCGCCACGCAAAACCTCGCTGAGAATATCGGTGTCCAGATCATCAGGCCATGCCACCAGATTGATCGCCATCAGAACCTGCCCACCCATCGCATAGACATCGCTCATCGCGTTCGCCGCCGCGATCAAGCCGAAGGTATAGGGATCATCGACAACCGGAGGGAAAAAGTCGGCGGTACTAATGATGGCTTGTTCTTCATTTATCTGGTAGACAGCCGCATCGTCGATGGCACCCAGGCCGATTATCAATTGGGGGGGAACATTGCGTTGCCGTAGAGGACTCAGGACTTGAGCCAGCAGATCGGCCCCAATTTTGGCTGCGCACCCTGCGCAGTCCGCCAGCTCGGTTAAGCGGATTGATCCAGTAGTCATGTAGTGTCTCCTTTTCTCGTGTATAAAATAGCACGTTTTCACGACGGAAAATACACTGTGGGCTTATACAATATCTTTTGATGCCTATCTATTGTATCCTATAGTCGATTGTAAAATAGCTCTGACACCCGACTCAAGGAGAACATATCATGTCTACTATTCTGATCACAGGTGCAACCGGCAACGTTGGTAGCGAGGTTGCTAGCTCCCTTACTGCCCGAGGCATTCCTTTCTCGATCGCCACTCGCCATAAATCTGAGGTTGGTGGTAACA
>CAXTTV010000243.1:0-6450 GCA_964247295.1 uncultured Ktedonobacteraceae bacterium
CGCTCACCCTGGCCGTCCTTTGTGTAAGCGGCAGAACCGACTGGGGCAGCGTAACCTGTTGTGGTTGGAGACCTGCTTGCGTGATATTACAGGGTGTTTCCACAAAAGTACCGGCAGGAAGATTGCTAATCTGACCGGTATTCACCAGATCAAGCGCATGGAGCGAGATCGGCTCCTCGCCCTGAAGAGCCACAATCACATCGATAGGGCGCTCCCAGGATTCATGATCCAAAAGTGAAGTAACATTCTCTTCTCCTGATGCCACACGTTGAAGCTGCTGAATCCGTTGCTGCCTTTGCAGGGAAGAGCCGTGGAAAGGAGCATCTTCGTGGTCTGCTTTCTGACGAGGAGACAAGAAGTCGCGTGTATGATCGTCGTAAGGCAGTAGAGGATAGCCCGTTTCGCGTGTCAGGGCCTCGCTGACAGGATTGTTTGTCGTTTTTCCCTCAGCCAGGGCCTGACGGACCGCAGGCAAGAGATCTTCACCAGTCACCCGGTCATGAAAATCGATCAGCCAGACAAAATGATTGAGTCCCGCCGTCGTGATAGACCAGCGTTCGCGAGCCTGAGCGAAAGGATAAGAAAGCTCCTCACCATAAAGCAGATGCCAGGCCATGCTATACGCCTGTAAAGAGACCGAACAGAAGCCAAGCGTCTGGATACCGAGCGTCTGAGCCGCCTGACAGACGCGAGGTAGGGGATTGGAGACGTTTAGAAGCATCGCATCTGGGCAATACTGACGCATATCAGCAACCAGTTCAGAGATCAGAGAGATCTGGCGCAAAGAGTTGCTAATGCCCGCGATCCCGCCAAACTCGGTAGCTTGATGACCGGGTAGAAAGTATTGGATAATCTCATAGTCAACAGCAAAACGTTTATACCCTTCACGAACAATAGAACTAATCACAAAATTCGTGCCTGGTAGTGCATCGACGCGTTGAGTATGGGCCGTAATCGTGAGATCTACCCCGGTTTGTCGGGCCATTTGTCGTCCAACATTGGCCATCAACTCAACGACCTGCGGATCTATATCGACCAGAGCTAGTTCAATCTGCTCAAGGCGATGCTCTAGAATCACCTGACTAAGCATACTGGGTCCAAAGACAAAACTTCCCACACCGATAATCACAATTTTCACATTTTGCATTTGAGTATCCATTTCGAGAGGTTATCGACCTGCAATAATGTTTTGTTGTCCATGAGCAAGGGATGCAAGCAGAATATTCGCCATTATCTTATAGCCAGCCGTCCGAGGGTGTAGGCCATCATCCGCCACATCCTCCTGAAGGGTTAGACCATCCAGGCTCGCGAACTGCCGGTGATAATCGACAAAGACTGCATCTTGATCTAAAGCCAGTTGGCGCAAGCGATCATTCACATGTGCAATCGAAGTGTTTCTGATCGTCGAATTTGTATTAAATGGGATACGGGTGGGTAGGATGCTACAGAGAGCCACATCAATTTTCTGATCGCGTGCGGCTGTAACCATCGCCGTAAAATCGTCAACGATCTCATCCTCGATTGTTTGTGGTGTGCGAATAAGAGAGGGGTTCAACCAATTATCCAGATCCCAGAAGTTATTGATACCAGCCAGGATCACAATCAATTGTGGCCGAAGTTGAAGAGCATCCGCAGCGAAACGTCGACGAATATAAGGTGTGATATCCCCTCCGATACCTCGATTGACAATCAGCCCTCGCGTCCCTCTGAAATACGCCTCCAATTGCCACATATCCGTAATCGAATCGCCGATAAAGACCGCATCAATCGGAACACCCTGCGCGAGAAGCTCCTCATTTTGAGCGTCATAGACGGAGCGACGACCGTCGGCAGCGACATTGAGACCAAAGAGCCCTGGCTTAATCAATGTATTCATCAACTAACTACATCCTTTCCTGAAGCGTCTCCTCATGTCTAGAGTAGCTATAAGCGTGCCCCAATGAGCAGGCAATCGCCGTTCATCTCTGACATCTCAATTGTAGAAAACTGGTTGGCCCCAGTTACAATTGGAGAAAATGTATTTCGGGTCGTGAGATCGATTCCTGAGAAACCATACATGCTTAGATCCTGTTTCACCGTGACAGACACATTGTCTGGTAGATAGATGAACAGAGTTTGTTGCTCAGGAGTGACCGCCATGCGGACACCCTCGAAGGTTTCCACAAGCAGCTCATTGGACGGGATCAGATCGAAAGCAGAATAGCGTTCGACAAGCCATTTGCCAAATGCGACATCCCAGGCTCCGGGGAGGCGGAGAGCGGTCCGCCAGTCAAAAGGCATTTTTGACCAGCTTTCATTAGTAAAAGGTGCTCCCTGGCGATGCCATGACCAGACGCCATGAGCGCCGTAAGTAAAGCCAGCGCATGCTCCGGAGAGCAGACTTTGCCAGAAAGCTTTACGAACAGAAAGCGCCGAAAACCGCCCATACTGATTTCCATATCCATGGCCCTCATAGCAAGGTTCCCCATTAATGACCGGTCGTTGTGGTTCCTTCTGATAGAAATTTTCCGCCAGGGTATAGCAGAACTGCTGTTCTTCCAACCGGTGGCCGGATTGATACATATAGAAATCCAGATCTTGGGATAGAGCAATCTCTTGGGGGAGATCGGTGTAGGGGCTCAGGTGCAGGCAAGCCAAAGACTCGGGAGCGAGACGCTTCACAATTTTTAGCGCTTCAAGGTATGTCTGGATCGTAGCCTGGCTCCGAAAATCAGTATCGCCACTAATAATATACAAAGGAGAGAAACGATCAAGGAGCGTAACGGCGTATTCCACATATGCCTTAACGGCCTCGACTGGCAGGACATTTTCGGGAGCCTGCTGCGAAATCCAGGTATCGGGCACATAATTGCACCATAGCAAAGTCAGGCCGCAGGTTAGGCCATACTGTAATGCCTGTTCTAGCATAGTCGCGACTCTCTGGAAATAGGCCTCATCGAGGTGAAAAAAATCTATACCACCATCGGGATGGCGGTGGAAGGGAAAAAGAGAGTGTTCTGAAACGCTATTATCATGCAAGATAGGCAAGAGAGACACCTGAAAAGCCGTAAAACCTTGTTGTTTGCGATAGCGTAGATATTCCAGCCACTCCTCCTCTCGTGCTTCGCTCAACGCACTCCATGCGGTATCAGCAAGATAGAAAAAAGGCTGATTGTTCTTACGGAAAGAGCGTATACCTGGAGCTATGGTCAGGCGTGGCATAGCGTACCCTCATTTCTAGCTATCACTGGTTAATTGTTACAGGAAAATGCTTTAGTCCTGCCTATTTCCTTTATATGGTCCAGTGGACTCGCGCACGATCAACCGGGCAGAAAGCTTAATGTGGGTTGCTTCCAGTGGCTGTTGGTGAACCAGACGGTGCAGGACATCGACCGAGAGCCGCCCAATCTCAGCCAGTGGATGATGAATAGTTGTTAAGGCTGGAGTAATATAGGGTAGATCAGGCGTAACATCATCAAAGCCGACAACCGAGATATCGTCAGGAACGCGCCGCCCACTTTTAAGAATAGCGTGCATCGCACCGATCGCCATCTGGTCATTGAAAGCAAAGATCGCACTGGGAGGATTGGGAAGCGCGATCAAATGTTGACAGACCTCTTCGCCGCTATCGGTAGTCCATCGGCCTTCACAGATCAAAGTTGGATCAATCGGAATACCGACCGAAGCCAGAGCGGCGTAGTAACCAGTGAGACGATCAATATTCATTCCCCACCTAGGTGGGCCAGTGATAACCCCAATCCGACGATGCCCGAGAGAGAGCAAATGCTCCATCACCATCAGACCGGCCGAAATATTTTCCACCCCCACGACAGGAATCTCATTTGGAAGAGGAACAAAGGGATCGGCCACAACAAGGGAAAGCCCCTGCCGCTGCAACGCCAGAAGTTCCTCAGGAGAGTGTTGAGGCAGCACAAAAATCATCCCATGGATGCTCTGGTTCAACAGATTTTTTACCTGAGCAACCTCAATATCGTGACGGTTATCCGTACGCACAGTAACAAACTGTGCCTCCTTCTCGCGTAAGGACTCATAGGCCCCCTCCATAATATAGCCGAAATAGCTATTAAAGAGAGGAGTGCTGAAACCCAGGAGTTTGGTTGCAGAGCGTGTAGTACTTCTCTGGGGCACATATCCTAAGGCATTAATGTGTGACAAAACTTTGTGACGTGTTGTATGAGAAACATCCTTATGCCCATGCAGAACACGTGAAACAGTACTTGCTGAAACTCCTGACTTCTCAGCTATGTCACTGATAATCGTGCGAGAGAACCGGTTTGTATCTTTCTGATAATTCACTGAAATATCCTAGCGCAAACAGAAGTCGCATGAAGAAACGCTTTGAGCCTGATGCTTGATCTCTATCTACCCACAAGTATAGCCAGAATAAAACAATGTTGTCAATGTTTTTACCGGTATATTTACAGGAATTTATCAGTATTTTTGATGAATTCTATCAACTCACATTTTTAAAAAAGGGTAAAATAGTGAAAAATTTGGACGAGCAAACGCTTGACATTTGCCTATCTTCTTCTTATTCTTAGAGGAGAGACGCAATTCACCGGATAAAGCATCCAAATTTACTGGATGAAGATCCTGAATTTTTCAGAAAAGTCTCGAAGAATGGTATCTTACCACTTCTCTTTTTATGCCCAGCGGTCTATGTAGTGTTCCTGTATTCGTTTCAGTTGCTTCCACGGGTGCAAGCAACTCAGTATTTTCATTTGAGTGATGTGACAGGAGTATGATCGTGAGACTTTCATCGAAGAAGATTACCCTTTGGCTCTCATGTTTCTGTATGCTCGTACCGATTTTAAGCGGTTGTGGCGGTTCAACAAGTAGTAGTAGTGCCCCGCAAGGTGATACCACGCTAAGTATCCTGCATATTACTGACAAAGCCACGCCTAGTGGAGCGCAGTTTCAGCAGATTCTGCATGATTTCGGTACGCAGAACCATATTACCGTTCAGCAAACTATCGCGGCCAATGACGCGCCGCAGGTGTACGAAACCTCTCTTCTCGCCGGAAAAGAACCGGATGTGGTAATGCTTAATCTTGCTGATAAAGCGACAGGCTGGTCCAAACAGGGAGCGACCATTGATGTCAAAGATTTATCACAACAGTGGGGTATTACCGACCAGCTCCAGCCGGAGGCAGTCAGACAATGGACCCAAAACGGGAAGCTATCAGCTATCCCATATAGTGGCTTCAAATGGCCGGTCTGGTACAATCTGTCTTTGTTGAACAGCGTAGGTATAACCAAAGCTCCGACAACCACTGATGAACTATTCGCGGACGGCAAAAAGTTACGTGACGCGGGCAAGGGTGGATTTGTAGTTGGAGGCAATGACTGGACCGGTAACACCCTTTTCACGCAGATCATGGAATCTTACATGACAAATGATGACATTGCCAATGTCTTTACCAATGGGAAATTCTGCGCCAGTCCCGCTGCTATGAAAGGGATCGACCTTTTCACCAAGTATCGTGACTCTGGTGTCTTCGTCAACGACGTAGCAGGTTTAACCGCAGACCAGATGAACTCGCAGTTTTACACCAAAGGGGCATCGATGATGTCAGCAGGTTCGTGGGCCTTCGCGGGTGCGTCGAGTGATGTATCGAGCCATACCTATCTTGGTGGCTTGCCAGTGCCCTCTGATTCTCCCTATCCGAAGCCAACTGCCTATCAAGGGTTCACCAGTATGGGTATCTGGATCAGCCCCAATGGGCAAAAGCACCTGGATGCCGTCCAGAAATTTGTGAAATACATGTTCACACCGAGCGTAATCTCTGAGCAGGTCACAACCGGTATGATCCCAACTGTGAAATCGGTTCAGGTCGCGAGCAGTGCCAATCCGCTGTTAAAGCAAGCGACAAGCGAGTTAGATCAGCGTGTTTCATATCTTTCTAACAATGACAAGTATGTACCGTCGGGTGCTCTCCAGAACATCACCCGTGCCACCAGCCTGGCCTACACCAAGGGCCAGAATAGTAACCAGATTTGTCAGGCATTAGAAGGAGCGTACAAGAAATGAGTTCGGCATTCGATGTAGATACGCCAGGTCCGGTTCCCGTCCAGGTTGGGTCCAAAGATCCTCGTAAAACATCGATGTACGAACAGCGAAGCGTCTCGCCATCTTCCAAAAGAAGGTGGCGGCGCAACCTCTTCGCACTGGTTGTTTTTACGGCCCCGGCGATTTTCTGGTATCTTTTCTTCATGGTTGGGCCATTTATAAGCATGTTCTACTATAGTACGCTGGACTGGGGCGGTATACTGGAGGAGCAGGTTTTCGCGGGTCTGCACAATTACACCTATATGTTTAGCGACCCGACATTTTATATAGCGTCCCGGAACACCATCGTGCATATAGGTATCGTGCTGCCGATCCTGATCCCAATATCCTTCTTGCTCGGGTACTACCTGAGTTTAAGACCGCGAGGGTACCAGTTCCTG
>CAXTTV010000244.1:0-6404 GCA_964247295.1 uncultured Ktedonobacteraceae bacterium
TTGCCCATCATTGCGGCGTGTCAACAGCCTGCCTACGAGTTCCAGGGGGCATCTTCACTCTCCCATCTTCTTTTCCCAGTAGAATTGCAACACCTTTCCTATATAATCTACTGCTGGCTCTGATTCTCCGGCTGAGGAGATGCAAAGGCTGTATATGTAACAGTATCCCATGCGTTATGAATGCCAATAAACAAAAATAGTATTGTAGCAGCTCCTACGATGAAAAGGGCCAGCCTTGCATTGCTTACCATCATCAGTGCTGCGACAACCAGGGCTATATAGGAGAGAAACGGAAAGATTATATGCCACAGCCAGTCTTCCAACACCAGATGATAGTCGGTTTGATGACTCGCCCTTCGTATAACGACAATGGTATAAATTACCCCTGCCAGCCCACAGGTTCCTAGCAACAGGCTGGCATTCCAGAGAGCAGACCAGGGCACAGTAAGAATCGCGGCAATGAGAAGCGCAACACAAAGATGTACGACGGTCGGTGTGGCAAATGCTCCGGTTGTCTCTTCCGATCCTCGCTTCCCTCTTGATGAAATCAAGGTAACTGCAACAAACATTAATCCTGTCAACGCCGCAGATGCGGAACCAACGATAACATAAAAGTCCTTCCAGCTATCTAGTAAAGGCACTGTCACCTCTTGCAAAATAAGATCTCCCTTCGCTACACCTATAAATATTTAGATGTTGTACAGGCCAGTATAGCTGCTCGCACAAGATGTTGTACAAGAGATAGGCTTCTCTTTTTTTCTCTCCAACAATCCAGTACAATACCAATGACTGGTGTCAAATGACCCTGGACGGTGGTGGGCGACGGCTTTACACTTAGAATCACTAAGTGTTAGAGAAAGCTTGAGATCTATGGACAGAAAAATTTCTTTATCGACGGCAGATACATCAGTCAGGGATGCTAAAACCCTGCCCCTGCGATCCCGCTTCCGAAAAACGAGATGGTTTGCTCGCGCTCTGCTGCTTTTGCTGCTCTTATTCAATCTCTGGCTCACCTTTTTTCCTACTGGTCGCAGTGCCTTACGAGCAGCTCTGGTGCTTCCTGCTCTCCTCACAAATTCAGATCCCTTGCCGCTCCAAATTACAGGCTCGCCTGTTAAATTCGAGCGATCCCAGACAACTTCCGCAATCGGACCCGTTTACCTGGATATCTATGAGCCCGCCGACCCTCCACCGGCGATTTCCAGTAAGCGGGCAGCACTTATCAATATTGTGGGAGTTGGAGATAACCGGGCCGATCCTCAGCTTATCAATCTTTCGCGCTCCCTGGCTCATGAGGGTTTTGTTGTGGTCAATATGGGAACGCCAGCCCTCTTCTCTTTTCGACTCACGCCGGATGACCGGGAGTCGGTGATCCAGACCGTCTCATGGCTCTCACATCGCGCCGATATTGACCCGAAACGGATCGGGATTATTGGCTTCAGCGCGGGAGGAGCGCTGGCCTGCCTCGCCGCAGCTGATCTACGCATGCAAAACCATTTGAATTTTATTACGCTGTTCGGTAGCTATTTCGATGCTTCTACATTACTGCATGAGATGGGCCGCCGCTCTTTAAATATTGATGGTCACGCTCAGCCATGGCACCCTACCTATGTCCCGACTCAGGTCCTCGCCAATACTCTGAATACTTCGCTGTCAGTTCAGGAAAACAACCTTTTTCAACAGGCCTTTAAGCAAAACGGGAATCCACTTACGGATGCGGAACAGC
This sequence comes from uncultured Ktedonobacteraceae bacterium, assembly GCA_964247295.1. Classification (GTDB taxonomy): domain Bacteria; phylum Chloroflexota; class Ktedonobacteria; order Ktedonobacterales; family Ktedonobacteraceae; genus CAXTTV01. The sequence goes on from CAXTTV010000244.1 coordinate 1,727, forward strand.
GGCAACTTTCGCCTCAGGCAGCGGCAATCTATCACCTGCTGGAGGGAGACCAACCAGATCAGACGGATCAGAATTTCGCGAAGCTTTCACCTCAGGTGAAGGAACAATTAACGGCGCTATCCCCCAGCCAGATTCTGTCGAAGATCACGGCGCATCTTTATATATTGCATGATCGGAACGATCAGTATCTGCCGTACAGCCAATCAAGGCAGCTCGCAGCCGAGATTCAGCGCATGCGTCGTCCCTATGATTTCGCTGAATTTGGGATCTTTCAGCACGTCGAGGTTCGGCCAGATCTGGGATTTGGACAGATCGCCGATGACGCCTCACATCTTTACCGATTGCTCACAGAGATGCTCGCCATCGCCTCATAGAAAGGAACAGGGATGATGTTCTGGCTCATAGTATTCTGGCTTGTTTCGGGTTGTATCCTGGGTCTCCTTGCACTGGTGGCCGGTCTGCGAACCCCGCCCTGGCTCTCTCATCCAAGATCGCGGACCCGGCTCATTCCCGCAATGGCAGCGATTTTCTGCCTGCTTGCGGGTCTGATGAGCCGCTGGTTGATTGGAAGCCTGTTTGCCAGCGCCGCTGCCTGCGCTTTGACTCTGCTGGCACTGGTCCTCTTGCATCTACTCTCAAAAAACCTTAATTCACAAGCCGAAGTAGAGTAGCCACAATATCTTCAAGGCAGGTGCTGATATCTATCTTGCGACATACCCGTCAAAAGTATTCGCTTCACACTGACACTCCCTCTGCCATAGAGGACAACACGTTCTTTTCGAGGAAAGAGGAAAAGTAACGTGACCCAAAAGCCTGTACTACAAGTGCCTCTAAATCTTTTTCTTTCCGACTCTGGATCTCTTCGTCTGAAGTAAGTATAAGTTCTTGTACAATCTGGATAATTTTTCGGCTCGGTTCTGTAGAGGGATCTGGCATGGGATATTTCTCAACATATTGAGTTAGATATCTTCTACGACCCCCGTAAAGCTTATTATTAAAAACGAGGTCATGATACGTTGTCATCAACTTAGAGTTTGCCACACCCATGATTAAGTAAAGTAAATCTCGTGAAGCAGTTTCACTCACGGTAACCCAGTAACAATTGCCATCTACAATACATCCACTGTCGTCAAAGAAAAATTTAGGCTCCGGGCTGATATCTGGAAAGACGATCTTTGGCTGCTCCCACAGGGCTGGATTTTGAGGAACCCAGATCTCGTACCACTGTCGCTTCGCCTCTAAAATATATTTCCTGCTCTCTAACCTTTCTCGATGATGCTCTAAATATGCGGAGGCATGAGGATAATCTGCTAAGTCAATCGCCATACGCTTCCCATTTTTTATGATATGTGTGTAGAGAATGCGTCGCGATAAACGTCCTTCATCTATCGCCCAACGTCTAGACTGGTCTTGTGAAAGCAAAAGATGAAGAGTGTGTTTTTCAGGTACTGGCAGAGAGCTATCTACAAGGTTATCCCAATTATCTCTAATAAAAACGTCGTCTGCTGTCGTCTTAACTCCCACTCTCACTTTAGCGATATCACCAATACGAAATTTCATATTAGCATGTATTATATCGATCCAGGCAGACTCTTTTGAAGTTGTCATACACCATGGTTCATCCAGGGATAATGGTAGTGACAATATTCCTGTTGTTACTTTATATCGCTGTTCAGCAATAAGATATTCACCATCGCCTGATTGATCCAGTACAGAATAAACTGAGTCCATCTTCCTGGGTACAGATGAGGTGTTTGTATCTTCATCTCGTTGTTGATAGATCCGTACAAATCTGCCTTTGTTATAAACAGCCTGGTCGCCTGAGAAGGTCTGATCGCGCTTTCTACCAACAAAGATGGCTGGTAAAACAGCAGCTTGAAATAATTTAGTGTCCCCTAGATCAAAAATTTCAAGAATATCATATTTACTGGCTAAAAGCTCACGTGTGGAGGCTCCTCCTCGCGTTGATAAAAAACGGTTGGACGTGATTACACCTAGAATCCCGCCGGGAATGATACTACGGGTCATTGCGACGAGAAAAGCATGATAAAGATCAACGCGTCCCCTTAAATCAAAGGCTTCGGCCAGCTCTTGAGCCCTTTGAGCACCCAATACCTGCGTCCTTACATATGGAGGATTAGCTATGATGATATCAAATGGCTCGTTAAGTACAGGAGAGGAGTTAAGTTTGTCGAATAAAGTAGGTTGAACCTTTTTCGGACGAGACATTTCTAAGAAATCAGCTTGAACAAATTCAGTTGCTTTAATCGCTCGATTTTCAAGGCGTTGCTGAGCCATTCTTAGAGACTCTTCGTTGGAGTCTATCCCTACAAATGAAATTTTCTGAAGATGCTCAGCGGGAATCGTATCGGCAAATGCTATTAATAGTTCTCCATCTCCACAGGCAGGATCTAAAACTCTGATTTTCTTTTTGGAATGAAAATCGCTTGAAGTGATAATCCTTCTGGCTAAAAAACAGGCAAGGGGTTGTGGAGTAAAATGTACTCCATGTGATTTCTGTTCGGTTATCTTTTTTCCCATCCCTGACAACCTTTCCTCATCTCCCAATTTTTGACTCTAGTGTACATGCATCTACGGTAGTATGATCGTTTTCTCCAGGTAGTACTTATATATAAGTACGCTACACGTTCAGACGTTCCAGAGCCTGGGTGGCCTGAAAACGCACAAAGCTGACGGGATCTCTTAGCGATCTCTGAAGGGCAGGGATCGCGGCGGGATCTCCCAGGACTCCTAGCGATCGGGCGGCCTGTCGCCGAACCTCACCCTCCGAGTCCTGAAGGGCTCGCATCAGAAATTCGACGGCCTCACGATCTCCTAGATCTCCCAGCGATCGGGCGGCTTTGGCTCTGACCAGATATTCATGATCGGAGAGCGCGGTGATAAGTACATCCAGCGCCTGTGGATCTCCCAGACGACCTAACGCCCCGGCTGCTCTCCACCTGATCTGGTAGTCATCTTCACCATGAGCCGAGGCCAGCAGATAGGTGAGAGCATCCAAAACCCTGGCATCCTTAATGCCTCCTAAAGCCTCGATCGCGGCCATGCGGATCTGCTCATCCTCTTTTATATTATCTACAAGCTCCAGAAGTGGTCCCGCCGCCCGGCGATCTCCCAGTTGTCCTAACGCTTCTATGATTGGTATCCTTTTTTTCTGATAGAAAAGCTCCAGTAAAGGTCCTACGGCTCTACGATCCCCCGACGCCCCTAATCTAGCAACAGCTTGATAGCGCACTCCTGCATCTGTATGCTTAAGTTCCCCTATCCATTCCTCAATACCAGATGTTCCCTCATTACGTGGTTTTTGATCAGTCATAGTACGCAATCCTTCAGAATTCTTCACAATCTCTACGACAAAACCGGATTATGGCATATCATACGCTCTTCCAATCCGTTTTTCCAAATGAGGATTACTAGTGGCATGTGCTAAGAGCATATGTTTTCTCTTCTCTTCTTCAACTATAATCCTGTACACTAAAAAAGGATTTTCAACTACTTTTGTTTCAAAATGTATTCTTTAAAGCGGGATAGGGATCTGAATGCTTCTTAATCCAGGAGTTTTATTTATGCGCATACTTATTTTTGGTGGGACCGGTTTTCTTGGACGCCACATTGTGAAGACCGCTCTTGATCGTGGTCATACCCTAACCCTTTTCAATCGGGGCCGAACGCTTCCTGAACTTTTTCCAAAGATTGAGCAGATCCATGGGGATCGCGATGTCGACCTTTCTCCACTCCACCATCAGAGATGGGATGCGGTAATGGATGTGAGCGGTCGCCATCCCAGCAGCGTCGGAGCTGCCGCTGATCTTCTTAAAAATGCAACTGATCACTATACTTTTATCTCAAGCATCTCGGTCTATGCCGATTTTAGCCAGCCGGGATTGACCGAAGAGTCTCCTGTTGAACAATTATCAGGCCCCTTGCCCGAGACGGTAGCCCCAGAAAGCTATGGGGCTCTAAAGGCTCTTTCTGAGCAAGCAGTCAATCAGGCCTTGCCAGATCGGGCACTGATCATTCGCCCAGGCCTGATTGTCGGTCCCTACGATACGACCGATCGCTTTACCTACTGGCCCCATCGGATCGCCCAGGGCGGCCAGGTTCTAGTTCCCGACCTGCCAGATCGGCCAGTCCAATTTATCGATGCCCGAGATCTCAGCAGTTGGGCAATTCACATGGCTGAGAACCGACAGACGGGTACTTATAATGCTATAGGGCCACGTGAGTTGCTTTCAATGGGTCGTTTTTTTGAGATCTGTCAGCAGGTGAGCCAGAGCAACACCCAATTTAGACCTGTCAGCGAAGCCTTTCTGCTTCAACAAAAGGTTGAACCTTATAGCGAGATACCCCTCTGGGTTCCGAGCGATATGAGAGGCTTCGGCACTGTGGATCGTAGCAGGGCTATCGAGAAGGGTCTGACATATCGTCCGCTTGAAGAGACTGTTCGGGATACATGGGACTGGGATGCCGGTCGCCCCGCCTCCGAAAATCTAAAGGCTGGCCTCTCTAAAGAGCGTGAGCAGAACCTGCTACAAAAATGGGCCGGCTCCTGGTCCTGATATCTTGAGTTCGCTGGTCTACGAAGGCGGCGAGAAAAAAGGGCTGTAATACCAGAAGCCGCCAGTCCAGGGGAGTCACTTCCCGGATCTGGCGGCTCAGG
>CAXTTV010000245.1:0-6351 GCA_964247295.1 uncultured Ktedonobacteraceae bacterium
AATTACCCTCCCACGTATGGTTAAACCGATGGTGAGGGGAGCGCTTCCCTTTCCCACGGGTCCACACGTGACCCGATCTACCCCATTCGAATCCCCTTCTCCGCATCGGAACCTCTTTCCCTTTTCCCCAACAGAAACGCTTGCTTACGAAGGTGGCGCGCCTCCTATCTCACTATTGGGATCGCCCCCTTCACCGGCTCGGTGAGGCAATAGTGTACTGTCTAAGTAAAATCGCGAAGCAAATGAATCTGGATCGGGTGGCGCAGCGTCCGCAGTGCCTTCACCTCGATCTGGCGAATCCGCTCGCGAGTCAGTTTAAACAGCAGGCTCAGCTCCTCAAGGGTATGGCAATACCCATCTTGAAGGCCATAGCGCATCTCAATCACCTGACGTTCCCGCTGGTTCAGCGTTTCCAGCGCGCGCGCGATCTGATCTTGCAGCGCCTTATGAGTTACCGCCTCAGCGGGAGTTGTTGTGCGCGTATCTTCAAGCGTATCGGCAAGATGATACTTTTCATCATCAATCAATGGTGCATCGAGAGAGATAGGATTCTCCGACATTGTTTGGAGTTCCACAATCCGCTCTTTCGTGAGATTGGCGGCATTAGCGATCTCCTCCGCCTCGGGTTCACGTCCCAATTCCTGATACAAGTGATGAGTGATCCGCTTAATTTTGTAGATTAGCTCAACGACATGTACAGGAATATGGATCGTGCGTGTATGCTCCGCGACAGCCCGACTGATCGCCTGGCGAATCCACCAGGTGGCATAGGTGCTGAAGCGGAAGCCGCGTGTGCAATCAAACTTTTGAACGGCCCGGATGAGACCAAGGTTTCCCTCCTGAACCAGATCCAGCAGGGAGATCCCTTGATTGCTATAATGTTTAGCGATACTGACAACCAGACGAAGATTTGCTTCAACCAGTTGTTGTTGCGCCTGGATATCGCCGTTGGCGATCCGCTGGGCCAACTGGGTTTCCTGGGCCGCTGTGAGTAGGGGATAGCGGCCAATCTCTCCCAGATACTGGCGGATCGCGTTATCGACGCTATCGTCACGAAGAGGTTCCTCCTCTTCCTCTTCCTCCTCTGTTTCGAGCAGGAAGGCCTCATCGTTTTGATAATATCTTGCTTCACGATTCTCTTTATTTTTGTGTGTTCTTTTAACACTGGCTACCATAGAAATCCATTTCCTTTCCCTCAAATCCACATTTCCACAAACCCCACCCCGGTAACCGTGGGAAATGGAGGTAAACCGAAAACCATTCGGAGAATTTCCCCCCTACATCACCACCACTGCAAGATAGGTGCCAATATCTAATTGCAGGGATATTCCTGCTTGCACCCTCAAAGGAGCACCATCGTGACGCGAACCATATCCCCTGGTACAGGTAAAAATTTCACATGCTGTGTAAAATTCCCCAGACCGAAGAGCTTTTGTATTCTCTTTATCTCCTAAAAAAACTTCCTGGATAATCAAAACAAATTTTGATGTTTTCCTCGTTTAATTGCAGTAGATAAATGAAATCCCGCCGTTCTAAAGAACGAGAGTGTGCAGACATGCCGTTCACGCAATCTAGTAGTCAGCTTATCCGCTGCCCTTCTTGCAAGAAACCTCTGAGAAAGCGCTCAACTCATTGTTATGCCTGTGGGTCACGTGTGATCCCGATGAATGAGCTTGTTATTCGACCTTCGCAGTTGGGTTCTATGCCTGCAACTCCAAAAGCTCCAAAAGAGGGTGAAACCTCTAGTAGGTTAGTTCAATCTTACACACTTGGGGCCTCTAATGCAAGAGATTTAGCCATTCCAGAGGCTCAACATCCAAATGATACTATGGGCTTGCAATTTACAGCTTTTACCTCTCCTGTTACAGAAGAGCCGGAAGAGCTTGAAGATGTAGCAAGGGTTCCCACCAGGCCCCAGGCCGACGGAGAGCATTTAGGGCTCTGGTACTATAACACATCTGGCTATGCTATCGAGAGCAGTGTCGCGCTCTCTTTAATGATTCCAGAAGTACCAACCCAGCCAGAATTTCCTAATGGACGTGTAACCCACCATCTGTCGGATATCGAGGAGATCGACACGCAACCGACGGGCAGAGAGGAGCTGACTCTGTCTGTACCTGGGATCACAGGGCATCTTAGTCTCCCCTCGGTCACAGGGCGTTTCCAAGGTGTTGAGCGAGAGCCGCAGGCCAGAGTTGTGCCCGTGACGCCTCCCTTGGCCCTGGACGTTATCCAGCACGACGAGGGAGAGATAACCCTCTCCTCACAAGAGACATATATTCCTCAAAGTGACAGACAGCTCTCGCACTTTTACACCTTGAATCCGCTCGATCAGGTGCGCTGGTGGTTGTTGCGACCGGGGCGGATGGAGTTCCTCCTGTGGATCGTGGGGACGTTACTTTTGATTGTCGTGACCTGTGTGATTATTTTGCTCAGTGCCTTTACGCTCACTAGTAGGCTTGAGCAGCCTCATCACAGCCTGTTTGGAAATGCTGAGCCGGATAGCCGCACCCGGCCCACCAGACCAGAAGAGCCGACCCCGCAGATAGGCGCGACTCCGCCTGTCCAGAAAAAAGGGAATGGAACGCCTCAGCCCACGAAAGCGCCTACCACTGACGCGACAGCGGCTCCGGTTGAACCGGGATCTGCCAATAGTAGTGGTACCAGTGGTAACTCAGCCTCAACGGAGGGAGATGCACAGTCTGTCTCGTCGCCGCAAAGCGATCCGACCGTCGTTCCTAATCCCGGCTCAACTCCGTTGACGGGTCCAACGCCAATTCCGCAACCGACCACAGGACCAACGCCGGTCCCTCCTGTACGGCAACCTTCACCCACGCCCGCCACTGGCAAGACGAATGCCGGAAGCCTGATCCCTCGCCCGACCCCTTGATTTTTGTTGGGGCAGAGTGTACCATTGTGGAAGAGTTTGAAAACATCTTTTGATATCTCCTCAGGTTTTTCTGTCCCCCATCTTCTCAAGGATCTCTCCATGCAATCCATATCCTCTAGCATCGGTCTGTTCGCGGCCCATGTGTTGGGCAAACCGCTCTATCCCTATCAGTTGGAGATCGCCGAGGCGGTCCTGCGCTCCATTCGCGAGGGCCGAGGCGCGATCTTCACCGTGATGATGTCGCGTCAATCGGGTAAAAATCAGCTTTCGGCGGTGCTGGAGGCCTATCTTCTGTATACTCGTGGGGTAGGCACGATCGTCAAGGCCGCACCAACCTTCACACCCCAGATTCTCAATAGTCGGTTGCGTTTGCTCTCGTTGCTTGACACGCCCCTGACACGTTCGCGCATCTGGAGCAGCCAGGGATATATTGTTGGTCTGGCCCCGAGCGCGGACCCGGCGCTGGTTCAGGCGCGTTCGGGACCACGGATCACCTTTTATTCCGCCAGCCCGACCAGCAATGTTGTGGGGGCCACGGCTGATCTCCTGCTAGAGATCGACGAAGCCCAGGACGTGGACCCGGAAAAGTTTGATCGAGATTTTCGTCCGATGGCCTCTACCACCAACGCCACAACGATCCTCTATGGCACAGCCTGGACCGATACAACCCTGCTGGCGAAGCAGCGGGCCGCAAATCTGCTGTACGAGCAGCAGGGTGGTGAGCGTCGGCATTTCCAGTTTAATTGGCAGACGTTGGCCGCCATCAATCCCGCCTATCGAACCTTTGTGAAGCAAGAGATTGCTCGCTTGGGACAGGAGCACCAGTCGATCCAAACGCAGTATTATCTTCGGACTCTGGATGGCGCTGGTTACCTCCTGACGACGCTTCAGCAGAGGCTACTGCGAGGCTCACACGCATGGGAAGAGGAACCGGAGCCGGGCGTCTGCTATCTGGCCGGTCTGGATGTCGCGGGTGATGAGCGCCTTTCAAAGGGCAGTGTAGACAGACGGGGGCGGGATAGCTCAGTCCTGAGCATTGGTCGTGTTCAGTACAATGAATGTGATCTACCGATGATTGAGGTTGTGCATCAGCAGAGCTGGACCGGCAGCAGCTATCTTGACCAGTATACCGCCGTTAGCATGCTGATGCGAACCTGGAATATTCGGCAGCTTGTCATCGACGCGACCGGACAGGGGGCCGGGCTCTCCTCCATGTTAGTCGAGGCATTGGGGGCTGAGCGGGTGCAGCCCTTTGTATTTTCGCGTCCCTCGAAATCTCGCCTGGTTCATCAGTTGCTAGCTTTTATCAATAGCGGGCGGCTCACACTTTATGATGAAGAGAAAGCGCCGGCACGGATCGTACAGGAGTGCTGGGAGCAGTTGCGAAAGGCGCGATATCGCCTGCTGCCCTCAGAGCAACTGGACGCCTATGTTGATCCTTCGGAAGGGCATGACGATTTTTTGACAAGTCTGGTCCTTTTGACCGAGGGACTGGACCGGATCAGTGGACCTGCTTCTTCCGCGATCATTCACGCGCGACCATGGGAGTACGATGGGAGCCGCTTTTAGGAAAAAAGGACGGCTATCGAAAAGAAGCGGTGCTCTTACGCGTAGATGCCTATCGACTCCTGTTGTGAGACGTGATACAATTTGCACCATTGGGCGTACGCCGGAGCGTACCTATAGATTAACGCACTCCTTTTTTCTGTGTCTAGCTAAGGGGGCAGTTTATGCCACGAGGACGCAAGGGACCTCCACAAGAAAGTATTGATAGCATCTTACTGGCAATTAGCCGACGTGATGATATAGACTCGGATACGCTGACTCACTATTTTGATCGCCTGGATGAAGAATGGGGCGAGGGAGCGCGTGATAAAGTGTTGCACCTGCTGCGGAGTGGGGACCGTTCGGCGCATGCGGCGTCGATCCTTATTCTTTCAGAGCTGGCAACGGATGCGGACCTGGAAGATCTCGAAGATTTTATAACCGATCCTACAGTGAATGATATGGCGAAACTGACGCTTTCTCCTGTTTTAAAAGAGCTGGGATCAGATCTGGCCGACGATGGGATCGTGGAGTATCTGAACGATCCAGCCTCAGCAATGCTTCAGATGCAGATGCATCTGCTAGAACTTGTTGGGCAGAGCGAGCTCGGTGTGGAGTCGGTCCTGGAAGATGTCCTGTCAATGCCTGTAGAGCGCCGCCTGGGCTTTATTAGCTGGCTGGGAAGCAGTCAGGATCAGCGCGCCGCCAATCTTCTGGTACCTTTGCTGGAAACCCAATCGACCAGGGTCTCTCTGGCTGCGGTTGAGGCACTGGAACAGCTCGGTCCTCTCGCTTTTCAGCAGGCGATCCCCGCTTTAAATTATCTGGTGACCACCACCTCTAATCGTGAGTTAAAGCAACGGGCGCGAACCGCTCTGGGTCATCTGATGATGCTGACCAATCCCGGTGTGGAATTTGAGGCTCCAGCTTCCTTGCCTCTGCACGAGGCGCGAGTGAGCTTTATTGATGGAACCGGATCGCAGATGGTAATGCTGTCATGGCGGCGGCCCGATGGTCTGCTCAAAGGCATCAATATTCTCTGTCAGGATATCTGGGGCATTAAAGACTGCTATGGGACCGATGAGATGACCGAGCAGCACTGGTCTGAACTATCGGATGAGATGCAGCAACAAAGTTTTGAAAGCCTCCCAGTCTCTCTAGAATACGCCAGATCTCTGGTTGCTGAGGCCTATGGGCACAATCGACGCTTCCGGCATAAGTTGCCAGTGGCGTATTCTATCTGGCGACCCTTTATTGAGGGAGATGTGCCTTTTAAGAAGCGGGGCCGCACAACGCCCGAGCAATTAGATCTGCCGGAATTCACCGAGGAGGTGCGAGATCTGGCGAAGCAGGGAGAACGGTTATTCGATCTCCCGGTTTATGCCTCCTGGCTTTTTCAGCCATTAGAGAAGCTTCAGAATTATATTAATCGCTACTGGAGCGATCCACTCATGGAACATGGTGATCCTGGGGTGGGACGACGAGGCCAACGAAAAGAGCGTCAGCGGTTGAGAGATCTGCTGACGGGCCTTGTTGATGAGATGCTAGAGCTTGAGGTTGATCGCCAGTCTCGTCAGCTTTACACCGAAAGGTTGCTGCGTCAGGCTCGCCTGCTAGAGATGACGCAGAAAGCCTCTGAGGCCGAACTCTCGCGCGTGGTCGCGGCGGCTCTGCATCCAGATTCTGGTGTGCCATTGAGCGAGCAGCCCTTTCTGCGTAGGATGCTAGAGCTCTCCATTGAGCAAGGACCCTATCAGTTGATGGCAAATATTCTAGAACTGGGACCTCTGGACCTGGAACAGCTCAACCTGTTCTCTCCGAAATAGAGTGGAGGGGTACCGAGACCTGCTGGGAAAGTGTAAATGTGGGACCGAAAAGGATACGTGGACGCGACGTAGGACGGCCCGCAGAGCGCA
>CAXTTV010000246.1:0-6328 GCA_964247295.1 uncultured Ktedonobacteraceae bacterium
GATTGACGAAATGCCGGCAGGCTACGCATCTTTATGTGTGCATATGAGCCTTTGGGAATGTTATTGGCAACCTGCCAGTGATCGGTCCTCAGGAGCATTGCGACCATAGTATTACCGTTGACACGTCCAAAGGACTCTTCAGGGTCACCAACTTCGCGAGGGAGCCGGAACCAGATGGTGTCAACCGAGACTGGAGTGGTTTGCAACTCCAGTTTCGCTAAACTACGCACCTTCGAGAAACGCCCATCAGCTCCTACTACCAATCCGGCTCGCAATTCGTACCAGCCCTCTGGCGTTCGGTAACGCACCCCACGAATCCGATCCCCTTCTTCAAGAAGCTCGCGCACCAGAGCATTCATGATTATATGAAAGTTGGGATGCTTACTGGCCTCTTCAACAATAAAATTCAGAAACTGCGCTTGCGGTACCATCATAATATAGGGATAGGGGCTCTTAACATACTGCATATTAATCGGAATAAACTCCCTATCCGGCGTCTCAATGGGGATACGTGTCATTTTTGTGTGGGGAATTTCATGTAACCGATCTGCCAGGCCAATCTCGCTTAACATCTCTAAAACTGTGGGATACAGGGAGTCTCCTCGAAACTGGCGATCAAAATCGCCGTGGCTCTCTAACAATGTTACTTCAATCCCCTGCCGGGCCAGCAGGAGCGCGAGCACGGCCCCTGCCGGGCCAGCCCCTACGATACAACAGGTTGTTTGCGTCTGACCAATCACAGCCTCTTGCGACTGCGAAGCCATTGTTTTCTGTTCATTAATCATGAAAGATTCTCCTCAATTTGGGCAAAATCATTTTTATTTTTACTGATTAATCAGTAAATTTTTCAGACAAAAAATTTTAAGAAGGCTCTTGAACCTCCCTGGCAAGTGTATCTGTAGTAAAAGTAGAGAACTCCTCTGGCCGCATAGCGCTTTTCCTCGCCATCTCCAAACGCACAAACAACTGCTCATATCCTATATAGGTACAAACAAGCATCCACGCTAGTTTCGCGGCCTGATCCTCAGGCTGAACAAATCGGGCGATCTGCGAGGATAGAAAACGATGTAACGTCGTAAACATCGTCTGAACATACTGCTTCTCCTCTTCTGGGAGCCGCACAAATTCCATTTGGAGCCAGGAAGAGTTTGTGATCAGTTCCGGCATTGAGTTTAAAATTGTCTCCCCAAAACGTTGCAAAAGATCAGCCAGACTTGTTGCCTCCTGGACCCTCTCAACAAGCTGTAACGTATCATCGGTTGAGGCCCGGACCACTCCACGCAGAATTTGCGGCTTCCCCTCTTCAAAGTAGTAGTAGAGGGCTGATGTCGCACAACCAGCCGCCTTCGCGATCTGCTTGATTGAGGTCGCTGCATACCCTTGCTCTACAAAAAGCTGTCGAGCCTGCTGAAGAATCGTCTCTCGCATATCTCCCGTAGTACGCATCTATCACCTCTTTTTGATTGATCAATCAGTATAACAGAGTATATCTCAGAAATAAGATAAACGCAAGGCACCCTGAAACTAGACAAAATGGGTGTAGTTCATTTTTTTGCGGAGTCAGTTGGTGAGTCCCCGTGGCCCTGACGGGCCGAAGCGGCACGTCGTCGCGTTGCTCGACGGGCCGTCCTACGACGGGCACGCAATGATGCTCTACCGTCCACCACCTGAAGGACCCTTTTTTCTGCCACTGCAAAAAATGAACTGCGCCCAGACAAAATAAATGTGTTGCATTTTTTCTATCTTAAAGCTATACTGAAAATTGTGCCAGAAATGCGCACTGTTGGAGATTGTATGGCTTTAGGAGTGCGAAACATCTATATCTTTTTGTAGGGATCTATGAATACTTCAGAGTCTTCGGACAAAGTTACTCTTTTCTTTTCGTTTTTTCCCGCCAACCCGGACAAGAATCTTTTCGAGCAGTTGCGCAAGCACCTGAGCGCCCTGCGACGCCAGGGCCTGATTGATCTTCTTCAGGATAGCGAGGTCAATACAGGCAACAATGCCCAGATGACGGCTATCGCTCAGATGAATAAAGCCGATATTATTCTCCTGCTGATTAGCTCCGATTTTTATGCTTCTGATCAATTCGCTGATGTTGAGATGCCTTATGCTATGAAGCAGCAGGAACTACGCAATGCGCGGGTAATTCCAATCCTTTTACGGGATTTTGAGTTGGGCAATTCTCCTCTTAAAAAATATAGCTCCCTTCCTCCTGATTGGAAGCCCATTAGTAGATGGCGAAATCTGGATCAGGCGTTTACTGAGGTGACAAAGGGTATTCACCGGATCGCTACTGATCTGGTTGATCACTGGAAGAAATCACCCAAAAAGCTTGCTCCTCTCCAGCTCCCGCTATTTACGATTCCCCATAGACGCAACCCCATTTTTACGAATCGGCGGGCGGTCATCCAGGCTCTTCACGAGTCTTTTACCAGTGAACAACATCCTCTACAGGCGGTCTCTGGATTGAGTGGCGTTGGGAAAACGCATCTAGTGATAGAGTATGCCTACCACTATCAAGATATATATGATGTGGTGATCTGGCTCAACGCCTCCTCGCCAGAGCAGTTCAGCGCGGATCTTCGCTCCCGGACGGAAGATCTAGCCTTACCCCTCAATCCAGGGGTATCAGATACTGTGCGCATTGAGGCCATCAATCGCTGGCTACAAGAAAACGATCGCTGGCTCCTCCTGATTGATAATCTTAATGATCTTGAGCCTTTACATCAAATCTTGCCTACTAACTATAAAGGGCATGTACTTGTAACCACATCATCTGAGATGGCCGAACAGTTCGAGCACATGGTCTCCATAGATCAGTTGACCCCTGAGGATGGCGCATTACTCTTGTTGCGCCGCGCCGATATCATCCCTCAAAATGGTGACCGCACGCAAGCCTCCGAAGCTGACGATAATCTGGCCCTGGAGATCTCTAAAGAGCTTGATTACTATCCTCTGGCCCTTGATCAGGCCGGGGCTCATATCAAGGAGACGGGGTACAAACTTTCTGAATATCTTCAGCACTATCGAGAGCAACGAACGAGTCTTCTGAGCAGGCGCGGCCAACAGGCAAAGGATCATCCAGCACCTGTAGCAACGACGCTGGCACTCACCCTTGAGAGGCTGACACAGCGCGATCCCAATGCCCTTGAGCTATTGCGTTTCTTCGCGTTCCTCCATCCCGATGGCCTGCCCACCGAGATGCTCGCCTATGGAGCCCCAATCCTTAAAGGCTCGCTGCGTACCCTTGCGGAGCAGCCAATGCTCCTGGAAGAGACGCTTGCAACACTTGATCATTTCTCGCTGGTCCATCATCGCGCCGATAGCACAACCCTGACGATACCACATATCACTCAGGTTGTTCTTAAACAGGATCTCTCACAGCCTCAGCAGCTTCGCCTCGCAAAGCAAGCTGTCCTGCTGATCAATGAAATCTTCCCTGAAGTGAGCTCAGAGACCTGGGCGGCATGCGAACGATTCGCCATCCAGGCTCAGCACTGCACAACTTTGATTCACGATTATAAGCTCTCCTTATACGAGGGTCCCCTGCTTTTGGAGCGTCTGGGATTCTACTATTATCAGCGCGGCAGCTATCAGGCAGCCAGGGCAGTATTAACCCAGGCTCTCAGTCTTCAAGAGCTGCAACCAGGGACCGGGCCTTTGAAGATCGCTCAAACGCTGAACTCTCTCGGGCTCCTCGCCAGCCGACAGGCCAACTACTCAGAGGCCGAAACCATTCATCAGCGGGCTCTAGAGATCCGTGAACGCCTACAAGATTCTCAAGCCTCCGAAAGTCTGCATAATCTTGCTTCACTTTATAAGAATAACGGGCAGTACCAGCAGGCTGAGCAGATGTATCTTCGAGCACTTACTCTAGATGAGCAGCAACTGGGTCCCAGTGATCCCGAATTTGCCACGACCCTGAATGCTCTTGGGGTCGTCTACTATTTTCAGAACAATTATGATCAGGCTATGCAAATATATCGTCGTGCGCTCGCTATCTATGAAATCCCCGAGAATATCGAGAATCCAGGAATCACTTACGTTCTCAATAGCATAGGCACCCTTTATGAGACTCAGGGACAATATCAAAGGGCTGAAGGCTTCTACCAGCAGGCTTTGGAGATCCGCAAGCAAACACTTGGAGAACGGCATTCTGAGACCGCCCGTGCTCTAAACAGGATCGCACATATCAGAGAGCTCCAGGGAAATTTCGCGGAAGCGGAAACCCTTTATCAACAGGCCCGGACGATCAGCGAGGAGGCTCTCGGCCCGATCCATCCCGATGTAGCCCTTTTTCTCAACAACCTTGGTCTCCTCGCCGGCAAACAACATCAAGACGCGTTGGCAGAAACCCTCTACAAACGTTCAATAAACATCTATGAACGGACTCTTGGCGCTGAAAATAGCTCTATCAATCTTGTGCGACAGAACCTGGATCAGCTCTATCAAAAAATGCGCAAGGAAGCTGACTCTTCGCAAGCCCAATAGCCCTGGGATCGGGCCTGATCAGCTTTCCGATGAAAAAGAAACAACCTATTAACGTTGATTGGGCTGATGGGGCTCTTGCGGCTCTCTGCCGCCCTGGCGTTTCGGCTTCGGTTTATTTGTCTCTGGCTTCGTTTCGGGCGGCTTCTGAGGGGGTTTCGGCTTATCTTTATCGCCCTGATTAGCTTCAAGGGGTAGTTGATGGGTCTCTAATGTTATGCTAGCACTCAGCTTGTAATTTGCATATAGATATCTATCAATTTGGGGGGGGGTATAGGTCCGGGAAGTAGCAGAAGGGCTGGCCTCAACCACAGAGTTATCAGACACTGCTCTCTTGATTAATATGTTAACGCAAATCTGAGCAAATACGTTCATAGAACCTGCCTTCTTCTTATATTTGCTACCAATCTTTTCACAGCTAGTATACCCCATATATAGATTTATTTCAATTCATATTTAGGAGAAGAAAGGGAGTTCAGGAATGAGGGGCGGCCTCGCTCATCTCTCTCCTTTTCTCGCCCAAGAAGAGCATGAAATGACCCTATAGGGAAGGACAAAGCATTCCCATGCTTAAGGGATTAGAAAATCATTCTTCAAAAGAGGATTCGGCATCAATGCCACTTTGCGAGAAAGGTCACCAGCTCATTTGGAGTAAAAAAGCCAGCCTGTACCAGCTTCTCAAACGAAACTTCTAGAAAATCCAGGGAGGTTGCCCGAACACGTTGAACAAAAGCCTCATCAACCGCCTCCACGTTAAGAAGTTTCCAGCCCTGTTGAATACCGTGCCAGATATAGCGTTGCTCCCATTCAAGCACCAGGGGTGACACCTCTACCTGTCTTAAAATCCGCATCGTAGGTGTCAGACCCTTCTGAGAGAGCGCATGCATCCAGTTTCTGCGCGTATACCAGCGCTTTCTTTCTGATCCCCACATCCCAGCGATCGGCGACACATCGCTGAGGTGCTGCGTATGACGGCGTTTGGGCCTGTTTGTGCGACCAATATATCGGATCTCATTGGTCTCGGGATCAATCTCAGCATAAATATATTGACCCGCAGAAAAGCTTTGTTGACAGCAGGCCTGGATATAACTCTTTTTCTGATCCTCAGAAAGTATCCGGAACGTTGGTTCACATTCCAGACAACACAGAGAGATCCAGGCCCCGCTACAGCACAAGGCATAGCCATCATATTGAGAAATAAAATTCTGGCGCGCCGTTTTCCTCTGGCACAGACAGCAATCCAGCCGGCGTTGTTCTTGTAGTGCCTTATGGCAAACTAGACAACGTATGTGCAGCACAAAACCATCAACCGAAGCCGTTCCTCCAAAGGCAGAAGCTGGCAGAACTTGTCCACATCCCTTACAACAACGATCCGGCTGCTGACGATACCATTGCTCCAGAGCTCCCAGGCCCTGCTCATACTCCTGCCGCAAAGCCAGCTTCCGCTCCCACGTACGCTCTCCGCCCTCTATCTTTCGCCTCCGCTGCTCCCAGACCGTTCTATAGGCAGCCGCACGCAGATGCTGCTGCTCACGTTTCGCCAGCTCGCACTCAGTACATATATTCTTGAATGTATCGATCTTTTCTTTATAGGGTGCAAACTCCAGCACAGATTTCACCTGTTTGCACCT
Organism: uncultured Ktedonobacteraceae bacterium; assembly: GCA_964247295.1. Taxonomy (GTDB): domain Bacteria; phylum Chloroflexota; class Ktedonobacteria; order Ktedonobacterales; family Ktedonobacteraceae; genus CAXTTV01. The sequence goes on from CAXTTV010000246.1 coordinate 6,123, forward strand.
GGAACACACTCTTCCATCACCCGAAACGCCCGACTCACAAATGATCCGCCTCTGCATCCTCCACACTCCCCTTACTTATATCATCCCGGTGTACCAGCGGAAATATTCGCCCATTGCCACACCGACATCCATTTACGTAACCTCTTCACATTTAGAAAATATCAACATACATGTATCCTGTCAAGTTTTCACCCTAATAGTCCATT
>CAXTTV010000247.1:0-6326 GCA_964247295.1 uncultured Ktedonobacteraceae bacterium
ATATAATCAAGGGCCTCAACAATCTCACGCATGTTCCGGCAAATCTCCGATAGCGGCATCTGCCCCTCACGAATACGCCCCCGCAACGTCCCACCCTCTAATAAAGGCATCACGATGTAATAGTAGGGGTTATCGTTCAACAGGCTTTCACCAGTATCGTAGATCGGTACAAGATGGGGATTGCGGAGCGACGCCATCAGATGCGCCTCCTGAATAAAGCGTCTCAGCAGATCCTCATCATCACGCTTGAAAACTTTGATCGCTACCGAACGGTCAAAGTGGGGATCGTAGGCCTCGTAAACGTCTGCCATCCCACCACGACCAATCAACCGCTCCAGCTCATAGCGATCGAGGGAATACCCCTCAAGTCCAGCCATAAAAGTTCTCCCAAAACCAGCGATAGAAGATCCGCAGGTGCATTGTTATAACAACGCATTATAGCATATATCGTTCTACATACCTTACAAAGGACAGCTTTCCAAGATTCTACACACTCGATTCCCAGAAAGAAACACCATTTATTTTATCCAGATGTATTACCCAATTCAACCCAATCTAAGACCTCCCTTTACTAAATAAACCTATTGTTACGAAAATCACTCGCTTTTTGAGCATTCATAGCCATAAATAGCTACAGTAAAAAGAAATTATTGACTTTATGTAAATTCCGATGCATAGTGGATGCGGTTAACATCGGCATAGATAAGCTTTCAATTTGATGACAAGAACTCTTCTATCCCAGATTATAAATAGATAATTTTTGGCTAAAAATAACTGGAGAAGTGGTGGATAATCGTAATCTACAAGATCATATCGTTCCCTCTGCTCAACCTGAGATCATCTCTCAAGAGATTACTGGGCAACTCTTGCAGATCGCTCCTGGCATGGAGCATATAGACGATCTTCTACTTTGGGTCTCGCACAAAATTATTCTACAATTTAATCTCCAAACGGTAGAATTCTGGACAGTGCAACAGTCTCGAAAAGGAGAACGGGTCATTCAACCTCGCGCTATTTTGCATTATGATACCTCTATCCTTGAACATGTACTGGTCAATGATCATATCGTAGGTGTTATTCAATACGTTCTTCAACAACAAAAGCATCTACTGCCACACCCTGTAGAGCAGATCTTTGCCCCCTATCAAGCGACGGTATTGAAAAGGCATGGGCTTCATTTCTGCCTCGCCTTTTATTTAACAGGTCCACTGATTATCCCCCCTCTCAAGCCCCATCAGGATCAACAGATGCCGGAGCTTGCCTTTGAAAAGATCCCGACGCCCTTACAAGGCTGCGTGATTATTTTCGCGAGTCAGAAGCCTGAGCAGAATATCCTTTTAGAACTTCAGCTTTTGCTTGATCGACTTTTAGTTGTTGCCAGTCAGTATGGTTTGCTCCTACCACTGGTTCAGCGAGAGCAGCAGCTCCGACTGCCAGGGCAGGTGCCCAATTCGCCTCCGCCCTTGAAGCCACCCACAAGTTCACTCATTCCAGTTCGTTGTGAGGATGATGAGTTACTTGCGACAAAAAGTCCGCTTGCCTCATCTCATTTGGTTATTTCCGGTAAGGGGCTACGCCGCATCTATAGTTTAATCGATGGAGAAAAAGATATCACTCGCCTCCTTAATGAAACGAAGTTAGAGCCCAAAGATCTCTATCCGGCAATACAAACATTGATGGAGCTCAAACATATCGAGTTGCGAACACCTCAGGGTGAGAAAGTAGATCGCCTGTCCGACCATACAGTACGCTAATATCTTCTTTATCTGTAAAGGAATAGACGTGGAATTACTGGTAATACAAAATTTGCTTTCTTTTGCTTTTCTAGGTGGCGGGGGGATCATTGCAATCCGTTCCTTACAGCTCTATATCCAGGCCCGACAACGCCGTCTATTCATCTTTGGAGCTGCGATGCTTCAGGTGGCTCTGGCAGGTGCCAGTGAGCTTGTGAGCCGTTTCTCTTTTTATGGCTTGCATAACGGATGGTTCAGCTATAGCAATCAGTTCCTGGCGTTTCTTTTTTTAGGATTAAGTCTGTTAAGGAGATCAGAAAAATACTTAAAAGTGTTGATTCGTATCCAGGTGACACTGGCTTTCCTGGCTTTGCTTCTGCTGATACCAATACAAGAGCCAGCTCCAATCCTGATCTGTATCTCTCAAAGCCTGCTTTATCTCAGCCTCTGCCTGATTTTCCTCTCCAGCTATCTCCGATATGGGACGCGCTACAGCCTTTTTATGGGCGTGGCCTTCGTGATTATGAGCCTTTCTTATACAGTGACTATGCCTCAATACATTTTGAACTTTCAGTTCCCTTTAGACCTTGTCGGCAATCTTTTGCATCTGGCCGGCCTGCTGGTTCTGGTTGCTGCTATTTTCCAAAAATAATACAGGCGTACTCTATACCAACAGAGTACGCTTGCAAAGGATGAGGCTATGCCTGGACGTAGAGATGGGAGGCGGGATCGTAGCGATACACGGCATTACCAGAACGAAATACAAGACTACCAGCATCGTTCTGACTAAGCCAGATCAGCACCTGGGTTCCTTCAGATAGTTTCGGCTTGTTCAGCTTATACTTCCAATGATCAAGCGAGCTGGAACCAATAGTGCTAAAAAGCCAGGTTCCACCATCGTCATCTATGGTGTTATTTGAGAGCTTGTTACACGCGGTAACGCTCTCATCACGAGTTTGATCTGCCTGAAAATTGCAGGCGGTGATCGTCATATCGTTAAGTGAAGATTTGACATACGGATAGTTAGCGAAGCCGGAGATCTGCTGTCGGGCCATCTGCCCCTGAACCCACACCCACGATCCTTTTTTAACTGGCACTGACGAAGTCACCTGCACCTTGACCTGTGTATCAGTCGAGAGTTCAACCGTCAAGATACAACCATCCTGACAAAGCAATTGAGGCGTAGGCGTGCGCTGAAGGTTCGCGACCGGGGTGGGTAAAATCGGCTTTGTGCTTCCCTCTGCCCCTTTTGTCTCAATCTTTTGAACAATCCCCCCCAGAGCAATCAGCGGATACTGAGGAGAAAGATGCAGCTCCATTCCAGGCTGCAAAGCGTGGCAGTCATTTCCCAAACTTTCGTTTAACGCTTTCACAGCCTTGGGATCAGAGTCGCTAAAAATGGTACCGGCATCCGCCATATTCATCTGCGAATTCAGTACACCAACGCAGTTATCTCCCGCCTGAACTTTATACGCCAGTTGGCCCGATTGCGGTAATGTCTTACTTAAAGATGGTAAAGGGGTTGGTGTGGCAACAGCATCAGGGCCAGATGCCTTATAAAAAAAGCCAGTCGCGGAAGATAAGATATTTAATCCCCAGTGCGTTCCATAGACAAAAGTTGGAATCGCTACCAGCACGAGAACCGGCACCAGGATCAATACCTTCCAGGGAATCCCGCGCACAAAAGCTCCTACCCCTTTTATACGCCTCTTTTTACGAGGTTGTTGCTGATACACAATCCTCTACCTTTCTTAAGGGAAGAATCCATTCTAATACCATTACAGTACATGTGTAAATTCTTATTATAGAACAGAAATTTTGTATAAAACATCGCATATTTTAGTGACGAGCCCTGACATGTAAGGCTCGCAGGACGCGTTCGGGTGTAAAGGGCAGTTGACGAATACGAACACCAGTCGCATCCGCGATGGCATTAGCAATCGCCGGCGCGATGGTCGCGATCGCCAGTGGCTCGCATGGGCTAACCTCCACGAAGTCTCCCCCGGCATTCGCCGCTATAGAGATTTTGAGATCCGGCAGATCAATAAAGGTACTGGTACGATATTGACTAAAATTCGTGGTCAACAACTCCCCCTTCTGATCATACACCAGCTCTTCACTTAGAGCAGGCCCCAAACCTTGAATGAGCGCTCCCTCTAGCAAACCTTGCATAATAAGTGGGTTTACTATGTGAATGGCATCCACAGCCAGTAAGGCCTTTAAGACCTGCACACTGCCAGTCTCGGTGTCAACTTCGATCTCTACACCGGCGGTCCCAAAGGCGATGGGGGCATCTTTATCTACCGAAGAGACCCGCGCGATCACCTGTTGAGGAGCATCTCCATAGAAAGCATCCATTGCTAACTCGGTAATTGAGATCTGCTGCCCATCCCTACCCAGTACAAAGCCATCTTGAAGACGCAAGGTCTCTGGATGCTGATGAAGCAGGTTCGCACCTAAATCCAGGATCTGATACCGTATCTGCTCCGCGACCTTACGCGTAACCTTTAGGCAGCCACGCAAGGCCTGATTCGTGCTGATCGTGGTGTCATACTGACTGGTTTCAGTATCCAGACCAGCAACGATAATAGAAGCGACTGGTACGGCAAGCACCTGAGCCACTACCTGCGCCAGTCGAGTCTCTAGCCCGGTGACGTTGTTGCTACTGCTGACCCGCAATAGAAACGACCCATCTTCGTTCAAATTCAGGGTTGCACTGCTCATGCCACGTGCCAATAAAGCTTCACTATATTGGCCACTCGCGACTCCAATCCCCTTACGATACCTCCCCCCCTCTTTCTGATCCAATCGACTTCTTTTTTCCAGGTGCTCGTCTATAAAATTTAGGGCCCAGGATAAACTACCATTTTCATACCGTTGAGTCGATACACGTCCCTCGCTTAAGCTAGCGATCAAAGGGTTCTCCATCCTATTCTGGACCTGGTTTCGTCGCCTCATCTCAACAGGATCAATCTCCAGTTGCCGCGCAAGGTCATCGATCTGCGACTCAAGCGCAAATAATCCCTGCGATAGCGCTCCTCCAGTGTAAAATCCGGCTGGCGGTAGATTCGTATATGCCATATCCGCGATAAAACGCTGATTGGGGCACGCATACAGCGGTAGAACATTGGACCCCATCTGTCGCAAAACGGTCTGGGCGTCAGAGGCGTATGCACCAGCATCAACAAGCAAAAACATCTGATTGGCTACCAACGTCCCATCGCGTTTGACACCGGTTTTCAAACGAATAATCTGAGCCGGTCGGATACCCGACTGAAACTCCTCCTGTCGAGAAAGCTCCATCCGCACCGGTCGCCCCGTCTCTAGAGTTAGCAGGGTACAAAGATGCTCAACAGACAGATCTTGTTTGGCACCAGCATTCCCGCCAGAAGCCATTTTCTGAATACGAATCCGCCCCGGTGGCAGATCTACCAGAGACGCAAGCAAACGACGTAGCAAAAAAGGATGCTCATTGGCTGTCCGAACAACAAGCCGCTCATCCTCATCTAGATAGGTAACAACCGATGATCGCTCTAACGGAGCCTGCTGGACTGCTGGTACAATGTACTCATGCTCAATAGTAAGATCAGCCTCACGAAAACCCCGATCGACATTGCCGGCTTCGGCATATACGTGCGCGACTAAGTTCCGCTGCTTATCAAAAATATGCAGAGCTTCAGCCTCTGAATGAATACGGGGGGCATTCTGATCAATTGCATCGCGAGGAGTAAAGACCGCCGGCAATACTTCATACTCGACCTGAATTAATGCCAGAGCCTGTTCGGCAAGCTCAGGCGTCTCAGCCACGACGACCGCAACCCGATCTCCCACAAAACGCATGGTGTAGTCCAGTGTAAAGCGATCCTGTGGGTTATTACCGGTCACGCCATGAATGGCTGTAGAGAAGGGAACGCGTGGCACATCTTTATAGGTCAAAATAGCATGAACACCGGGCAAACCCTTTGCCTCAGATACATCGATGTCGCGGATCACGGCATGCGCGTGGGGACTTGTCAGACTTCGGGCGTGCAAGAGCCCTCGTGGTTCAAGGTCTTCTGTAAATACCGGCTTACCCGTAAGAAACTTCGCGGAATCGATCCGACTCACAGCCTCCGTTACTACTGACCTTTCATCTGGCTCTGGAGCGCTCTCCTGATCTGCCCTCTGTATATCAGCGATAGATAGCGATGGAACACTTTCATTGCGCATCACTGCCGCCGCCTGGAGTATAGCCTTCACTGGACGCTGGTAACCAGTGCAGCGACAAAGGTTACCAGCCAGGGCCTCCTTCACATCGGTGGCGGTCGGACTCGGGTTGCGCTTGAGCAGAGCCTGAGCAGAAAGCAACATGCCAGTAGTACAAAAGCCACACTGAACCGCCCCTGTTTCAATAAAGGCTTCTTGTAGGGGATGCAATTCTTTCGCGGTTCCCAGGCTCTCGACCGTAGTAATGGAACAGCCACCGGCCTGAGCAGCCAGCATTACACAACTCACACGGGGAGTCCCATCGACCAAGACGGTACAGGCCCCACATTCTCCTGTCTCGCACCCCTGCCGGACACTAAAAAAGCCTTCGCGGCGGAGCACTGTCGC
>CAXTTV010000248.1:0-6318 GCA_964247295.1 uncultured Ktedonobacteraceae bacterium
CCTATACAGAGGAGGCAGCGTACGAACTAAAAGATCGTTTATTTGAGCTCGTAAAGAAAACAGAGTATAAAGAAGATCTATCACTTATGCAGATAGATACACTCCATGGTATTTGTAATAATCTCATTCTAAAATATCGTGATCAAAGTCCATTGGCCACAGAATATGAGACCCTTGAACAACTAACGCAGAAACTCTTTATTTTTGAACACTTCGAGACTATTTGCGATATCAGAAGTCCTATAGGAGAGCAGCGTTGGGAGAAAAGTGAGCGGTTGCGCTTCCTATTTACGCGGATAGCTGAAGAGATGGTGAGTCCAAGAGACTTGGAGCGTTGTGGCCGACCATATGAAGTTCGTCTTGCACAAGCGTATCAACGATATAGAAAACTCCTATTTGAGTATAATCTGATCGATTTTGCTCATCTTCAATTGGTGGCCTATGCTTTACTAGGGAAAAAGGAGATTTATCAAGAGGTCATAGGCAACATTCGCTATGTTATGGTCGATGAATACCAGGACGCAAATTATATTGAGGCACGGCTCTTACAAAGATTAGCAGAACGAGAGCGCAATCTTTGTGTTGTTGGAGACGAAGATCAGTTTTTATATCGTTTTCGAGGAGCCAATGTCCTTCACCTTTTAGAGTTTTCATCAAAGTATCCGGATGCACGGATTGTTCAACTAGCGATAAATTATCGTTCCCATCCCGATATCATCACTATGTATGATCAGTGGATGCGTGCAGCAGATTGGCATGATCGCAGAGGTAGGCTACATCGCGACTCTCGGAAATACATTGAACCTGCCACTGGTAAATACAAGCAGTATCCCGCGATCCTCAAAATTGAGGCAATGCAGAGCGAGCATGAAGCGGAGGCCTTCGCGGATCTTATTCAGTACTTGAAAAAGGAAAATATTATCCAAGATTATAGCCAGGTGGTTCTGCTATTGTATAGCGTCAAGCGGTGCTATAGCGGAGAGTATATAGATGCTCTGGAGCGGCGGGGGATCAAAGCTTTTTGCCCAAGGGCGGGAGCTTTTTTTGAGCGCGAAGAGATTAAATTAATGATAGGTAGTCTGGCTTTTATCATAGACTATCAGATTAGCAATTCTGCTGATAGATCTTTAGCTCGGTACATCTATGAAGGGATTAAAAGTATCGAGCAGCTCCATCCAGAAGGCGATCCCTTTAGGAATTATTTAGAGCGACAGCGTGACGACTTTTGGCAGATGACCAGTCGTGGGAAAGATCTAGATGAACTGCTTTTTCTGTTTTATGATCTTCTTGGAAAAGGGCCTTTTATAGTGTCTGAGATCGATGATCCCGCCGATTACTGGAGAAATTTAGGAGTATTCTCTAAATTAATCCAGAGCTTCCAGCGCTATTACCATCAATTTCAGCACGACGATTCCGATAGCTGGTTAGGGACGCAATTATTTGAGCAATTTTTAAGCTATCTGTATAACGAGGGACTTAATGAGAACGAGAAACCTGATGCTATCTATCCACCAGGGGTGGTACCAATCATGACAATCCATCAGGCTAAGGGATTGGAGTTTCCCGTTGTTTTTGTTGGTAGCTTATTCTGGCGGAGTGGAGCAGATGATAAGGATAGAGTCCTTCGAGCATTCTATAAAAACAAAGAATCGCAGCGTGATGATAAAAGAGTTGAAGAGTTTGATTATATGCGCCGCTACTATGTAGCTTTCTCGCGCGCGCGAGATTTACTTGTGCTGACCAGCAACCGAAAGGTTCATCGGGTGTTTAATACGATCTGGTCGCAACTGCCCGATCAGAAATTTGCCCGGCAAGAGCTCACCGCTTTAAAAACTATTGATCTGCGCCCATCAAAGGATATAAAGGGTAGATACAGCTTTTCTCAACATATACGCACATATGATACATGCCCTAGACGATACCAATTTTTAGAGGAGTATGGTTTTAAGGCTAATCATTCACATGATACTCTATTTGGTCTTCTGGTCCATCAAACTTTGGAAGAGTTGCATCGCACTGCTCTGGTCCAGAAAGCCAGTACGATTACAGAGGAAAAGTTGGAGCAGCTATTCAACGCTACTTTCAAGATACTGACGAAAACAAGAAAACAAGCTTTGGAGCAAGATAAATTAGTGGAGGCATATGAGCATGTAGTCAGTTACTATGAACAAAATCAGGAGGAGCTGGGCCGGATCTGGCGCGTGGAAGAGCGAGTTTCTATGGAGCGAACCGGGTATGTTCTCTCTGGCAGGGTCGATGTGTTAATGAGGCATCAAGATGGTCTGGAGTTAATAGATTTCAAAACTGGTGGCCGGGGAAATGATGATTCTGCGTATCTTCATGGGTATAGTAAACAGCTCTACATCTATGCAGAGGTGCTCCGCAGACGGTATGGCAGCCTTCCTCAAAGGTTGGCTCTGTATTGGACACGAGAGTCGAATAAAAAAGCCGCTCTCGTAGAAATAGCTGTAGATGAGCAGCGTATCCAGGAGGCGATGGTGGAGGTTGATAAAACGGTAGAGGGGATTAGAACGAAGCAGTTCGAGGTGAAGGTCGTACCTGATTATGAGAAGATCTGTTGCCGATGCGACTTTAAAGAGCGGTGCATTCGCGATCAAGTTATCGCCCGAAAATAAAAAAGAGAAGGCGATAACCTGTTTCGCCCTCTAAAAGTTAACCAGAAGGTTGATTATTAATGGTGATTGAGACTGCCGAATAGCTACCATCCGAATGGCGCAGAGCCTGAAGCTTAATTGAGATTCCGCTATCTAATATCGCTGTCGCATAATCATCGGCGGCGATCTGTGTCTGATCGGTAAGGCTAATAGTATATATGGTGTCACTGGCAGTCTTAAGCGTTAATGTGCTGCTGTCTGGATTATATGTCTGGATGATTCCAGTGAGCGAGACGGCAGTATCAGCGGAACGGCCCTGACTGACCGAAATTTTCTGGGCAGTGACAGTTCCATCTGTAGTTGCTGATCCCTGTACTGTGTAGAGATTATTAAGCTGAAGATTAGCCAGTGACGATGGTGAGGTGTTGATTACAAACAGATCGTTATTGGTATCAATCAACGAAAATGTGCTGGAAGCGGGATCAATGGCTATAACGGAACCCATGATGGTGACACTGCTGACCGTCGAGTTCTGAAGAACGCAGTTTATCGCATTCAAATTGCCGTGGCGATCTATCGTTCCTGTAACTAGGACATTCATACCTATACTAAGCTTTGAGCCAGAAGCGCCGGATGACTGGGTAATCTGATTAATTGTAAAATGACCGCCATTTGGTGTTTTCAGGATTACCTTATTCTGCTTTTGATTGATAGATGAAATCGTGCCCCGCGCTTGAAACTGGCCTGAATGCTGGAGAATCAGGCCCTGGATTGGCAGATTGAGAACTGGCGTAGGATGATTGATCACCACCGGCGGGCTCTTGGTTGATGGGGCCTGAGCTAACGTGTTGCGGGGGAGTGCAAAAAACGCTAATGAGAAAGCTGTCATCGCAGCTAACCCTTTGCATCCGCCTAAGGAGGAAGAATTTCTTACAGGACAGTGGGGGGCGTGATGAGTAAAAAATTGAGAAAACATATCTAAAGCAAATCCTTTCCTGAATATCTTCTTTCTGGCTGGGCCTAAATATCATAGTAGTATATTCGGATAAATCTATGAAAAATTAACCCATTTCCAAGCAAATTCAGGAAATTTTCAGGGTTCATACGCGAAGTGAGATCCAATAATTGATAAAACAGGCTACTTGTTCACATAATAATTATGAGTTTTACGAGCGTGGATCAGGACAATAGGTTGTAGAGGCACACCGGAACGCTTTTCAGAGCTGATCTGAAAGCCTGACTGTTTAAGAAGAGAGGGAGTATCTCGATTCCAATGACAATTGCCTGAGAGTCTGGTCGTTAATGGTACTACAAGATCCTGAATGCCTGATGATAGGGTGTTATAAGAGCGGACATGTTCAAAAAGAAAGAGGGTACCCTCGGGTTTAAGCACCCGTAAAATCTCTTGAAAGCTGCGAACAGGATCGTTCACTGAACAAAATACCAGTGTCGCGACTGCTGAGTCAAAGGTCTCACCTGCAAATGGCAACTCTTCAGCCGGGGCCTGAATAATATTTATAGGTACAGAGGCCTCCGCCAGGCTTTTTTTAGCATAAGGAAGCATAGCCAGATCGGGCTCTGTAGCCTCCACGCGAGTCACTTTATCCTTTTGGTAAAAAAAGAAATTCATGCCATTGCCTGATCCAATTTCCAGAACAGTCCCATAAGCCTCTCCCGCTGTTTTGGCTCGAAAAGGATCTACAAAGCGGCGGGTGCTACGGGACCGAGAAATTCGATTGTAAGAAGCTGCGAATCGGGGATACGTAGAGGAAGCTGTCATAAAAAATCTCCTTATAGGAAAAATTATAACATCTTTTTTCTATGTTTTTCTATATATGGTTATCTACTGTAACAACAAGTAAGATCTATGCGTGTACAGCTAAGGACAACGTAAGGCGATTTATTTTCTTTGTAGTGTTTGAGAGAAGGAGAACAATAGATGCAACATACAACGGAGCGGCCAGCAGAGGCCAGTGGTACTCTGACAATCGGTGGCGATCTCAAGGTGAACCGCCTGGGTTTTGGAGCCATGCGGATTACTGGTGAGGGGGTTTGGGGCCAGCCGAAGGATAAGGGTGAGGCGATTGCGGTCTTGAAAAGAGCGGTTGAGCTGGGCATTAATTTGATTGATACCGCAGACTCATATGGCCCTGATGTGAGTGAGGAGCTGATCGCTGAGGCACTCTATCCCTATCCTACGGGAGTGGTGATTACTACCAAAGGTGGTTTGCTGAGGACTGGTCCTAATGAGTGGCCCCAGGATGGAAGCCCGAAGCATCTGGAGGAGGCGCTTGAGGGCAGCTTGAAGCGGCTGAAACTGGATCATATCGACATCTATCAGTTTCATCGCCCAGATCCCAAAGTTCCGTTTGAAGATTCTGTGGGAACTCTTGCGAAAATGCAGCAACAGGGTAAAATCCGCCATATTGGCATCTCAAATGTGACTCTGGATCAACTTCAACAGGCACAGAAGATCGCAAAGATTGTCACAGTCCAGAACCACTATAATCTGGTGAAGCGTCAATCAGAAAATATGACAGTTGAACAATCTGAAAAGATGGTTGATGTCTGCGCGGAGCAGGGGATTGGCTTTATTCCCTGGTTCCCTTTGGCGACAGGTGAGCTTGCCCGACCGGGCAGTGCCCTTGACGAGATCGCGAAAAAGCATAATGCCAGTCCCAGTCAGATCGCTCTGGCGTGGTTGCTCAAGCGTTCAAAAACGACTCTGCCGATCCCCGGTACCTCCTCCGTTCAACACCTGGAACAGAATGTTTTGGGCGCGACAATTCAGTTGAGTCAAGAGGAGTTTGATTCCATCAACAAAAGCACAAAGCAGTAAATCTTTGTGGGGCTCCCTTTTATAGAGGAAGGGTATAAATAGGTCGTCGCGACGACCTATTTATACCCTTCCTCTATGGATTATCTTCAGCCTTTACCAGATAAGGGCTCCTGATTCCCCGTTGTAAGTCATATCCTGTTGTATAGCGGTGAACAGAGTGTTTTGGCTGATTGTGTAGTGTCCATGATGGGTATAGCAATCAGTGTCGCAGCTTTGCTCATAGGTATACGTGTTTGTTTTATTATTGTAACCAATGATGGTGATCAAATGACTGGTATGATAGTGGTGGGACCAGTCAGGTAACAACGCAGCGTCAAGCGCGACAACCGGTGGAATCTTGGAATTCCAGATGTCATCCTCTACATGCTGGCGCAGGGTTGCGGCATCTATATTCGCGGCATTTACTGAGGAATAGAAGAAGTTGCTCCACTTGCTTGTGTTGTGACCAGAAGCCGCCCAATTTAAGGTGTCCTTTTCGTCGATGGTTACGGTACCAGCGGTAGGATAGCCGCTATAGGTCATCTCACCATTAGAGGTAAAGTAAGGATTGCGAGACTGCGTAGCGATGTACATCATGTAGGAGTGAGCTCCATTGTCATCCCATGTTGTAGATATATGAGGATTTGAGAAGGTGCGCTTTCCGTTGCCTTTGACATTTATATTATGCCAATATGAGAGGGCGACGGTGGTTGAGCCAGGCCCACACATGTACCACATGTAATGGTCAGAGTAGGCTTTCCCATTGGCATCAGTCCCATCGCCATGAGACTCGTAGATTGTATCAGCAACGGCTGTAGGAAGTGTGTAGATATCCGGCATTGCGGCAAGGGACTGTCTCGGATCTTCTAAACCAGAATGAATGTT
>CAXTTV010000249.1:0-6296 GCA_964247295.1 uncultured Ktedonobacteraceae bacterium
CCCTGTTGCATAGCCTGGGGAGGATCAAATATGCCAATCTGCCCGATCTGCGATGACACGGGATTACAAAATAGTGACTCTGAGCATCCACAGTTCTGTTTTTGTTCGGCGGGTAAGTCTGCGAAGAGAGCGTGGGAGAAGGGATTAGGTCCCAAGGTCAGACCAACAAATCCAGCCAGTTTTATTGATATATCGAGCCTGGATGAGGTAAACGCTAGTGTAGATGCTATGCGTGCCTCGTTACTTGGAACGGTCAGTAGTGAGCAGGGGACAACTCGATCGGGAGCCGTGAAATTATTGTTCCAGGTCGCACATGCTGGACATGAAGTCTCTATTCAGGAGGCGACACAGCTTTACGATCTCGCGAAAGCGCTAGAAGGGTTTCTGAGTGGGATTGCTCCTTTAGGAAGAACAAAACTATAGCTAGAGGGAATAGATGTAACACAGTAGCATAATTGGTTATATGCATTGACACTCTACCAAGTCTTTTCTTATACTATTTTCATATGGCATAGCATTGCTTAAATCCCCAGGTGCAAGCCTGTGGGATTTTTTATGATATAGTTGGATACTAGAGAGATAGGATTGTAGTATGGGGAAAATTTCAAAAATATTTGGTTTCGGGCGGTTCCCAGGCTCTTTAAAGAAGTAGAGTAGAGGTTTTTGATGAAATGTCCAAATTGTGGAAATAATTATGATATTAAGCAGGGAAATATTTGTACTAGCTGTGGATTTGTAGTACGTGTGCCTGATCAACCTGGACTATCGGGGCGGGCCTCAAACCCATTCTTTCAGTCATCATCCTCTAACAAAGAAAATAGTAGCCGGAAGCCGTTCGGAAGAGTACCGGGCAGGCGTCCAGGCTTTACAGGCATTCCAGCTAGTGGTTCAACCGGGCAGATATCCTCATTGCGTTCCCAGGAGCAAACGGGATCGTCATCGCTCCCATCATCGAAGCCTCCAGAGAAGCTTACAGATCCACTCTCGTCTCCGCCAATCCAGCCAGATCTGAGGGCAACACCCCCTCTTACTACCGGTCAGAGTTCTGGGTCACCTTTCTCGCCAAATTCGCAGCCATTGAGAAACATCTCCGGTTTCTCGCAGGCCGAAGCCAGATCTTCCGTCAATGTACAGAAGAACGCTAGTCAGCCATTAAGGGAAAAGTTCCCCACCACGAGAAACGATCCCTTCAAAGGAAATACGCAGAAGCATCGTGCATTTACGAAACCGCCAAGCCAGACGACGGGTGCTATTCGGCGTCAGCAGGCCCGATCAGAGCCAGGTGCGCGAACTAACGGCACAGGGGCGATACCAAAGCAGGGAGGTCGCCTTTTTAATAGCGGTAACATATTGCGAGCTGAGCGTTATCGGCTCCAGGAAATTCAGAAGCAACAAGACTGGCAGGGAGGAGTCTCTGAGACGCACTGGTTAGCGCAGGATCTTCAACACCAGGGGAAAACAGTCACCATTTGTGAAGTGATCGTTCCTCCGAGCTACTCTCCTGCGGTTGTTCAGGCCTTTTTAAAGACTGCTACCATGTCTTTAACCGCGATCGGGCGGCAACCGAATGTCTCCTCCGTCTGGGATGTTTTCGCTGAGCAGGGGCATAATTTCTTTGTGTTTGAAGTTCCTGAAGGAGAATCTCTGCAAACGCGGGTACGCAGGATCAATCAGGCGATGAGTCAGCAAGAAGTTACCGACTTCTGCTTGCAAATGACCGAAGTATTGGATTTGTTGAGTGCCCAATCTCCTCCTTTTATTCATGGTATGATCAGCCCTGAGAACATTTTTATTGATCCGATTGGTGCTCATTACACGTTGACGAACTTTTCTGTTGTACTGGCGGGTGGAGCTCCACAATTTGTTTCAGGGATCGAGCGCTTAAAACTTTCGCCATATACGTCACCAGAGCTTGCGCGCGGCCTGATTGATGTGCGTGCCGATCTTTATTCATTGATCGCTGTTGCTTACTATGTTCTCACGGGAGTTGTGCCAGAAACCACTAATCCGGTTTCACCACGGCAGTTTAACCCGACGATCACGCCAGCTTTTGAGTCTATCTTATCGAAGGGGTTGCGTACAAATGCAGTTCAACGTTACCAGAGATCTCAAGAGTTACGGCAGGATCTTCTCACCTTTAACTCAGTGAGTGGCGCACTGGTTTCCAGTACAAAAGGGTCATCTCTTCCAGGGATTAGCAACTCATTCTCGGGTATTGCTGGTACGCCGGGCTTCTCCATTGAGAAAGCTGCTGTCGAGGTTCCGCCGCCGCCAGAGAGAGAGAGAGATAGTGTCGCTCTAGCGCTCCCGATCATGCAGAAGGGGTTGGAGATTGAGGAGAACCATTCTCGTCTGCTTCCGCGACCGGAAGAGATGGCTCCTCTGGCTCAACGGAATGACGGCCTTAACGCGGTCCTGTGGTTAGTCAGTATCCTAGTAGTGCTCTCGGCGCTGGTTATTCTGGCTCACAGCTAAATCTCTAAAAATAGAGCAAAAAGGCATCCAGTCCTGAATGCCTTTTTGTATTTTCCAGACTAACACTAGTGCTTTGTACCAACATGGACGGCGACCACGCCCCCAGATAGCCGATGGAAGCGCACCTCTTGCCAGCCCACTTCCTCCATAATCTGCTTGAGTTCTTCCGCACCCGGAAAGGTAGTGAGGGAATGGGGGAGATAGTTATATTCCTCAAACGCCTTCCCTAAAATGGTTCCAAACAGGGGAGCCAGGCGATAGAAGTAGAGATTGAACAGGCCGCCAAAGATGGGACCGGGAGGATGGCTGATCTCCAGGCAGACCACGCGGCCACCGGGTTTAACTACCCGTAGCATTTCACGAAATCCCTGGCGAATATTGGTAAGGTTGCGAACTGTAAAAGCTGAGCAACAGCCATCAACGCTATTGTCGGGGAGGGCGATATGTTCCGCATCGCCCACCTGGAGCTTAATGTGATCATCCAGGTGTAAGCGTTCAAGCTTTTTCTGTCCTACAGCTAGCATCGCGGGTGTGATATCCATCCCAATCATCTGAGTTCCAGGACCTGATCGGCGAATAACATCAATTGAAAGATCGGCGGTCCCGGCACCCAGATCCAGCCCGGTTTCGCCTGTAGCCAGGGCTAATTGCCGTGAGGCAAAGGCGCGCCAGCGGCGATCCAGCCCGAAGCTCATCAGGCGATTCATCAAGTCGTAGACGCGAGCGATCCGATTAAAGATCCGCTCGACATATGGTTTTTTGCCACCATACTCGCGAAATTTTTCATCTAAAGAGATTTTAGTACTCATAACGATTTTTCCTGGTCACATCTATTTTTTGTGGGAGCATAAAAGGGGTCCCGTATTAGGGATACAAGGGTTAGAAGCGTTAGCGATGGCGCTCCACAATAAAATCCACAAGCTCATCCAGAACATCGCGATCGGACGAGGGTGGGAACGCATGCAGATCTTGACGAGCCTTCTCACCATAGGTGCGGGCATCAGTGAAGGAGCGGCTGACTGCATCACCAGTGGAGACCCAATGAACCACACTTAGAATCTCTTCCTCGTTCTGCTGATTGCCATTAAGCAGGCGTTGCACCGTCTGTTGATAGCCATTTGAGGAGTCCTGAAGGGCATAGATCAGTGGAAGCGTCACCATTCCCTGTCGCAGATCATTGCCCGCCGGTTTGCCAATAGTGCTTTGGTCCTCCGTATAATCCAGAATATCGTCAATAATCTGGAAGGCGATCCCCAGATTGAGGCCATAATTATAGAGGTGCTCAATCTGTTCCGGAGAAGCCCCGCTGACAATCGCCCCGCCTTTGCAGCAGGCAGCCATCAAGCAGGCAGTTTTTCGGCTAATTTTCTCAAAGTAGGCATCAAGTGTAAGGTCGGCGCGACCAGCGGTGATAATCTCCATAATCGTCCCTTCGCAGACGGTTGCCACCGTATCTGAGAAAAGGTGATCGATGCGACTATCCTCGATATCGGCGATGAGCCCGGCGGTTTTCGCGAAGTAGTAATCACCAAGCAAGATCGCGATATTATTTCCCCACATTGCGTTTACCGTAGGGTTGCCACGACGCGTATTCGCATTATCGACAATATCATCATGGATCAGGGTAGCCAGATGAGTCATCTCATAGGCGACGCTCAGAGGGACCAGCTTATCCAGACGATACGTATTAACTTTTCCCGAAAGCAAGGTGAGAGCCGTCCGAATGCGTTTTCCGGGAGAATTAAGCGCATGCATAGAAGCGGAATGCAGAATTTCGAGACCTGATGTCGCTCGCTCCTGAAACTTTTGATCAACCAGTTCCATATCTGACTGGATTGTAGAAAAAAGGTGGCTCAACGTGGCCGATTCATTCATAAGAGACACTCCGTTCCGGGCATTGGCAGACACAGCACACAGTAGTGTAGACATGTGGCTTCACAATAAGAAGCGGCCTTTGGCGGCCATTATGGCAAGCCAGGCCACTTCTCTTCTCCCGTTTTTTCTTTGGGCTTCTAAAGAGTTTATCTATCCCTTTGATTATAGCACGCATCAACCTTTATAACACGGGCAGGCGACCGCTTTATGTGATAGACGTTGTATCCACCTCAATCAGATCCTCTTGAACATAGCCGGTAGTGATATTGAATTCTTCCAGAGCATCCAGGGCGGTACGGTACTCTTCCCAACTCAGTCGCCGATTAATCACTGGATCGTTGACAGCCTTCCAGGCTGGAAAATACTGATCCATCAGACTGATTGGTGTGTCTGGCCCTAGTTCCTCCGCGATCCATCGCAGCACTTCGCGAGTGCCAGAGATATCTTCGGGCATGACCAGATGGCGGATCAGTAGGCCACGGTGCGCGATCCCATCTTCATTCATCTGGAGTGGACCGACCTGACGATACATCTCTTTTAGGGCGGCATG
The DNA here is from genome assembly GCA_964247295.1 of uncultured Ktedonobacteraceae bacterium. Taxonomy (GTDB): domain Bacteria; phylum Chloroflexota; class Ktedonobacteria; order Ktedonobacterales; family Ktedonobacteraceae; genus CAXTTV01. The sequence continues at coordinate 4,901 of CAXTTV010000249.1, forward strand.
GTTGTGATCAACGTAGCGCGGCATTTTAGAGGTGCGCAGAGCGTGTTTGTTATCTGAGTATTTCGCATCGGGCAGGTAAATGTCCACCACGCCATCTAGAAGTTGGAGGGTCTCCAGGTTTTCGTAGCCCGCGCAATTGTAGACCAGGGGGATATTCAGACCTTTCTCACAGGCGATCACCAGAGCGGCCAGAATCTGAGGGACAAAATGCGTTGGCGTCACCAGATCCAGATTGTGGCAGCGTTTCTTTTGAAGATAGAGCATCATCTGGGCCAATCGCTCGGGACTCACACGATGGCCCAGGCCACCCTGACTGAGCGGAAAGTTTTGACAGTAGGTGCAACGGGCCTGGCAGTAGCCAAAGAAGATGGTGCCCGCCCCTTGTGTGCCGCTGATCGGTGGCTCCTCGCGCCTGTGGATATTCCAGGAAGCCACAATTGCCTCTGTACCTGAGTGGCAGACGCCGGTTTTACCCGCGATACGGTTACAGTGGCAATTTTGAGGGCAGATGGTGCAGTTTCGGAGAACCTCCCAGGCCGCAGTGGCCCGTTCGGCTAATTCGCCAGACTCATAAAGAGTGAGATAGCTTGGATAAGGCATAATTTTCCCTGAAATGTGTGTGTGTCGGGACAAAGATCTGGTTTATTATAGCACCGGTATGGCTATCCAAAAGGAAACCTGCCCGTTAGCAGAAAAGATTGAGGCTAACGGGCAGTGAAGATTAGTAAAAAGGGCTTATCCCTGAGTCGGCCACTTAAAGCCCTTCTGAGAAGGGCGAGGGCCGGAAGTGCGGTTGGCTGAGCGAGCTTTAATCTCGGTTCGTCGGGCGCGTGCCTGCGTCTTTGGAGAGCGAGCGGGAGTTTTTGGGGAAGCTGTTGTCGTTTCAGATTCCTGCGACTCGATATTCTTTGGTGTCTCTGACGCGATCAGGTTATCTGTATCCCTGGCAATGCTGTTCCAGAAATTTTCCTGACGGCGTTGAGCGGGGCGAGATCCTTTTAAGACGCGACCGTCCGGAAGTCTGGTCATGTGCTGCTGTTCTTCCGCTGCGCGTGTCTGAGCAGAGCGACCCTGGAAAGGTCGGACAGTTGAGCGACCACGATCATCGCGACCATCACGGCTGGAGAATCGTTCGTAATCGCCTTCAAATTGGGCCCTGCCTGAGCGATCATCGCGCTGGAAACGGGGTCGGTTATCACGGCGAGGTTCGCTGCGATCGTCGGGCCGGAAGCCGGGACGAGCCTGGGCACCGCCATTGCGATCATCGGGCCGGAAATTGGGACGAGCCTGATCCTGGAAGCCGGGACGAGCCTGACCCTGGGCACCGCCATTACGGTCATCGCGTCGGAAATTTGGACGGTCGTCGCGCTGGAAGAATCAAGTGCGGTCGTCGCGG
>CAXTTV010000250.1:0-6265 GCA_964247295.1 uncultured Ktedonobacteraceae bacterium
TTGCTGGCCGCAGCCATGCAGGAAGAACTGTTGTTTCGTGGGATCATCTTCCGTTTATTGGAACGTGCTCTTGGCTCATGGATCGCATTAATTATTAGTGCTCTTGCCTTTGGTGTACTCCACTTAATGAATCCCAGAGCCACATTTGTAAGCGCGCTGGCGATTACGCTTACAGCGGGAGTTATCATGGCTGCCATTTATCTACTGACGCGAAGTCTGTGGTGGGTGATTGGATTGCATTTGGGTTGGAACTTTTTTGAGGGGCCCGTTTTTGGGGCACAGATCTCAGGACATACTGCATATGGAGGTTTCTTCTCGGCCTCTACTATGGGCCCACAGGTGTGGACAGGGGGAAGTTTTGGACCGGAAGCCGGTCTGGTAGCCATTCTGATTGTTGGTTTGGTGGGATTTCTCCTTTGTGTTCGAGCGGCACGCCAGCAGCGCATCGTGAAGAAGCCCGGCTGGCGGCATCAAACCCCTCGGGAAGCGCAACCAGATATCGCAGCAATGCCAACAAGCATCTTAAATGAGCGGAAAACAGAGGTAGGTGACGACACGACTATACTGTCACCCCAATGATTTTTGTACCGAACTTATTGTGCGAGAGGCAGGTGATAATTGTCGTCGATAAACAGGGCAATCTCTGTCAGCACCGCTCAATGTGATGAATACCCGAAATAAAGTCCATCAGATATAATGATTTATTAAACACCGGGAAACAGACGGATCATAAAAACACGCTTATACTTTTCACCAAGCCCAGGTAGTACACAAAACATATGTGCATGTGATCAGCCTTCTGGGAAAAGAAAGAAGAGAGATAACTCTTTAGAGTCGTTATTTTTTGAATGGCGCGAAAAGTTGGGCTGCGCCAAGGGCGATCAGAAAGGAAGCCCCAGCAAGGTTAAGTGGAGCGGTCTCGCTGGCTGGTGGTACCTTCTGGTCGCGCACGATCGGGATGAGGTGACCAATGAAGGCCCCGCCGGCAGGTCCAGATCCCAGCACTATCCAGAGCGCGCCGCGTAGACGAGCAGGTAGGAGTAAACTGAACGGTAAAAGGGCAATGATTGTAAGAACCTTATAGCGGAAAGGTGCCTCCTCTGGCTCGACGATAACGCTCTGCACCTGGTGTACAGCGACCAGGCCAAGCGAAATGAGCAGCCAGAGGATGTTGGATGGGCTTTCCTTTGGTTGTGGTTTGAAAATGCTTCTAGACATTATAGAGAGTCTCTTTCTCTTATAAAATTTATATACGTAAAACAATCTATAGTCCGTATTGTAACACAGTCTGTGAAAGTTTTTCTCTCGATATATGTCAGTAAAATACATTTTTGGTCTCCACCTTTTATAGCTAAAAGCAATCTATAGGCCATTTGGGAGCTCATAAACTTTATTGGAGAACTTTTTTCACTATTTTTATAAAATAGTGTCTATTTTCCGTAAATATAGAATATATAGTATATAGATCTTCCATAAGTAATAGGGATAGTGTATACACGAAGGTATGCCAGAAAGTGATGTATACTATCAAAGAAATACTCCTGATCTGATAGATCATGTCTAATATAGCAAATGTTCTATGCTTTTGGAAGAGAGCTTATTCGGGAGGGAAGCGATGCAACGAGAGCCTGAGATGCGATTGGTTTCGGTGAATGTTGGTCTGCCACGTGAGGTAAGGTGGAGAGGTTTAACCGTCTCAACTGGAATATTCAAAGATCCTGTCTCTGGGAAGGTTGCGGTTCGTCCGCTCAATCTTGATGGGGATCGGCAGGCGGACCTGATAGTGCATGGTGGGCGTGATAAGGCGGTCTATGTGTACCCGGCTGAATACTATCCATATTGGCGTACAGAGTTTCCCGATATGGAGCTACCCTTCGGAATGTTCGGCGAGAATTTCACAGTTGAAGGCTTAGATGAAACGGTGCAAATTGGGGATCAGTTCAGCATTGGTACCGCGAAGTTTATGGTCGCACAGCCGAGGGTGCCTTGTTATAAGTTGGGGATCAAGTTTGGGCGCAGTGAGATTCAAAAGAAATTCCTCACCAGCGGCCTGACGGGATTTTATCTTTCTGTGCTGGAGGAGGGCGTAGTTGAGACTGGGGACCATATTCGCTTTATGAAGCGCGTTGAACATGGAGTTACCGTGAAAGATATCATGCAGCTTTATGCTTTTGACAAACAGAATTTGTCGATGCTGAGACGGGTACTGGCTGTAGAGGTTCTCCCTGATATCTGGCGTGAGGTTTTTCAGGAACGTTTGAATAAGCTGACGAATTAGTTTATATAGGAGCGTAGTTTTCACATGCGTGACTGACCTACACACCCTTCTCTCTTACCGATAGCTCCGTAAGCACTACTCCCGAACTATGATGAGCAGGAGAGTAGTGCCTTTTTTTTATCTAAAGGAATTCTTTGGCGAAGCGGCGGATCTGATCGGGATTAGTGCGATTGGCGAAGCCGATAATCAACTCCTGAATGCCGGCCTCCTCAAATTCGTTGAGACGTTGACGAATCGTATCCGGGCTACCGATCAGGCCTCCGCTCATACGATCACCGAACATTTGTCTCATAGGTGCGGGGATCTGATTCAGGGCCTGCTCATCGGTATCAGCGATGGAACAGACCGTAGTGGAGGTGCGACTGATCTGACTATAATCACGGCCTACAGCCTGGCAGTGATCTTTGATAATATCAAACTTATGTTTGATGGTCGCCAGATCTCCATTGACATTGCAGGCGTCCCCATACTGGGCAACCAGCTTCAGCGTAACCTTTTCGCCGCCACCACCGATCAGCATAGGGATACGTGGTTTCTGGACCCCTTTGGGCTGGTTGATCGCGCCTTTCACCTGGAAGTATTTGCCTTCATAGGTTGCTTCTTCCTGCGTCCACATCGCGCGGATCACCTGGACGGCATCGCGCAACTGACGCAAGCGCTCAGGTCCATCGGGGAAATCGTATCCGTACGCCTTATATTCGTGCTCATACCAGCCGGCTCCAATCCCGAAGTAGAGGCGGCCATGACTGAGAACGTCAACCGTCGAGGCCATCTTTGCCAGCAGAGCGGGATTACGATAGCTGTTACAGGTCACCATCTGCCCGATGCGAATGCGTTTTGTATCTCGGGCCAGGGCTGCCGTGCTGGTCCAGCACTCGAACGTCACTTCCTGGGATGGTTGGGGAATTGTGTGGAAATGATCCACCAGCCAGGCACAATCGTAACCAGTCTCATCAGCGGTCTGCGCAATCATTGTCATCGTCTCATAAGCTTGAACGGGATCTTTAATTCCCACGAGATCCATTGTCCAGCCTTGAGGGAGAGAGATCCCAAATTTAATAGGCATGAAATACTCAACCTTCTCTGTAATGACAAAAGAATATGGTCCGCTCCAATTGTATCCTCTGATACATATAATTACAAAGCGAATAGACTAACAATGTACCACTCAGGAGGGGAGTATCTCTGCGTTTCGGATCAACTCATATAGTATTTTTGACTCGCGCTCGCGACGCTGAGCCTCTCGTGTATGTTGGCACACGACAGTAGTTAGCTTGCTTGTGAAAAGCGCGACTGCCAGAAAAACAAAGAGAGCAATCCACTCTTCCAAACGGTTTATCGTAAAGGTATCGAGCGGTGGAACAATAAAGTAGTCAAATGAAAGGAAGGCAGTAATGGACGCGGGGGTTGCAGCGTATAGTTCAACTGTACTTGCAAGCCCTAAAATAACAAATAAATAGATAATTGAAATGTCCGGGATAAGTGGATATAGATGGAACATATCAATACATCCTGTAACAAGCAACGTACTCACAAGTGCCAGCATGGTTTCCAGCAAAACGTGAGACCACGTATGCGTGGCTCTACTTTCAAGGGATGGGATATTTTCGATCGTTCGCATTGCTTTGTCCTTTTACCAGGACCTTCTCCATAACCGCACTCATCTGGTATATATGCAATATAATATAAAAAATATCAACAAAAACTTAAACAAAGAAAGATTGTTCTCAAAAATTTCTCGATAGAGTCTCTCAGGTATGTGTGTTGATGAGCATTATAACTATCGCTTGACTTCAGGAAATAAAAGATCGTGAGTCAACCAGAGTGTGGTCTCTTTGAAAAAGGTTACATCGTTCAAAGAGACCATATTACAGGGAGAGTCTCCACCCTTCTCGCCGATTTTCTGGATACCTTTTTGAGAGGCAAGAGAGGAATAAGAAGCAAAAAGACTACGAAGCTATTGAGTGGGAAAGAGGAGTTGATCCAGGCCTCGAATCAGACCAACAGTATTTACAACCTTTTGGACCGCTAATAGCGTGCCTTCGACATAGGGTTGGGCGCTGGAGCCGGCATCGTGGCGAATGGTGAGCCGTTCTCCAGGAAGGCCGAAGATTGTTTCAAAGGCAATGACGTAACTGGAGAGCCGAACCGAATGCACCTGTGTATCTCCAATGGTTGCTCCACGTGCCTCTTTAGGTCCCAGGGTCTGCTCAAGCGGGACGCCATGTCGGTTTTGGGCGATGTGTGTTAGTTCTTCGGCGATCTCGCGCGTGGTACCACTGGGCACATCAACTTTATCGGCGCTGGCATAGTCGAGGATCTCCCAGGAAGGTAAATGCCGGGCCGCGATCAGAGTGAAATGCTTTGCCAGTGTTGCAGTGATCGAGAAATTGCCGGCTGCAACCACTCCTCGCTGTCGAGCCTGGGCATGGCGCGCGATCTCTACATAATCGCTGGCCGTTAGCCCTGATGTGCCGATAATCACATGGGTATCTCTATCTAAGGCAGTTAGAACGTGATTTTTGACTGATTCTGGTCCCGTATAATCGATAAGTACGTCGGTAGCGGCAGTCTCTTCTACGGAGTTCACGATTTTGAGACCGACCGGTTCCCGTCCCAATGCTGTCCCGATATCGGTTCCAGCCAGTTTACGGGCGATCGCACCTACCAATTGAAAACCTTGTGAATCGAGGATCGCGTTTGTTACAGCGCTGCCCGTCCATCCAGTTGCCCCGGCCACACTTACGCGAATAGGCATACTCTTCATAGCTTTCTCTTTCCTTCTATGTTTAGGGGAAGCATTCGCCCCTGCTGAAAGGGCGCTTCTCTTTCTAGTATAGCTGAAGCCTATGAGCAAAAATGGATATGACTCAGCCCTTGACAAAAGAGGAGTCTATCTTTTATAATCAAAGCGTACTAATATTTAGCCCGCTAATATTTAAATAAATTAAATTTTTGCATGGAAAGGGGATATATGAATTCACTTGTGGAGGATGACCATCAGCAACTAAATTACTGGCTTTTTTACGCGAACCGTTGTGTAATCTATGCTTATGCGGAAGTGCTGAAGGCCCATTGCGAAGAGCGCGAAAAGCCATATGTGATTACACCACCGCAGTGGGGAGCATTATCGCTGTTGATCGTACAGGATGGGATGACGATTGGAACAATGAGTCAGAAGCGTGGTGTAGATGCGCCAACGGTGACCGGGATTATCACCCGGCTGGAGCAAAATGGATTGTTGGAGCGACGGCACAATCGAGAGGATCGCCGTGTAGTCAAGATCTATCTTACCGATGAGGGAAGAGACATCTCAACCACGATGGTTACCAAGGTGGAACAATTTAATCAAAGCATGATACGAGGTTTTTCAAAAGACGAGCTAGAGCATTTCATGGAGCAGCTTCAACAGATCATCTCGAACGTCTCCGAAATCGGACCTGGTCTGGGGGATCGCTTTGGACTGCTCCCGAACGATAGAAAATAAAGTTGAACTGAAAAAGAGAGGAAAAAACATGAACGTTATCACTATTCTTGACTTTGCAAGTCTGTTTTTTGCTGGCATCCTGGCCGGCGTCGAGTTTGTGATTCATTATGGCTTACAGGGAACGACTGACGGTCTGGATGATCAATCGCAGCTCAAGTTCCGCCAGGCATTGGTTCTGAAATTGCGCGTTCTGGTCCCCGCCTTCTTTGCGCCAGCAGCCCTTTTAGGGATTGCCCTGACATTTTTGAATAGTAGCGCGCCAGGCTTTGTATTCCGCTGTGCTGGCGTCGCTGCTCTACTCGTCTGGGTCTTACTCAGAGTCGTTGGTACCGTTCCTATTAACAGTGCCACCCTGGAATGGCAGCCCGCCTCGCCGCCAGTGAACTGGAAATCCCAGATTGATCATTCGGAGCGGTTCCACATCATTGGTACCTGGTCGGCAGTCCTGACGTTCGCCTTTTTCTTGATAGCTGTAGCCTTAAAGCTGGTCACCCATTAAT
>CAXTTV010000251.1:0-6174 GCA_964247295.1 uncultured Ktedonobacteraceae bacterium
CATAATCACGTCATCAGTAGCAGCAGTAAAATAGAAAAGAGTCTCGTCTTTACTCTCTCCTTTGATGGATGATACAATTGGGAAGCAGGAAGGGGAAACATGTATGTGGAATATACAGGATACAACGGAGAAACAGTGTTCCTTCTGCCATAAGGAGTGGAACCAGGTAGATCGGCTTATCTCTGGGCCAGGAGGTGTGTATATATGCGATGAGTGCGTTGATCTCTACCGGGAACATATTGAAAAAGAGTTTCACAAATTCCCAGATTTCAAGAAAATCGTCCAGGTCTGCAACTCTTGCGGAACGCGTCCTCCTATCAGCCATCGCTATTGCTATAACTGCGGCTCTCAGCTCACTCAACATCAAGAGGTTCGTACTTCCTAGATAGAAATACCCAGAGTTGGGACGGAGCCAGAAAAGCATTTTTATAAGGATAATACATGGCACAGAAGAACCAGAGGGAAAATAATCTCCCACGCGAATTAAGCCAGCCAGCTCGACGAGCCCTGACCGGAGCAGGATATACGCGTCTGGAGCAACTCGCGGAGGTCAGCGAAGACAAGATCAAACACCTTCATGGAGTGGGGCCAAAAGCGATCAAGCAGCTCCATGACGCTTTAGACGCTTCTGGCCTATCGTTTGCCCATAAACAACGCTAAAAGTTTTTTATCATTTGAATACGGCTGCTGAGGCTTCCCATGGTTGGGTACTCGCCCAAAGGGCTATAGGATACCAGGGCAGAGAGAAAAGATACCCGATCTTCAATGATATCCGCTGGAGTCAGCGGACCTGGCGTTTCATCAGGATTAACGTTACCGGGATAGATCCCATCCCAGCCTTTCGCCTCAGCTTTAGATGCAAGATCCATCAACCAGAAAAGGTCAGCGGCAGGCCCAATATTGGGAATCACAATTCCATACTTCATAGATAGCATCCTTTTTTATACGTGATCCGAGATTTGCAGTTGCGGTAGACTAGTGAGTAATTGGGACACCTCATACTGCTGTCGATTGTCTAACTTCTTGAAACCCTCCAGGCTTTCCAGGGCCAGCAATCGCGCCTCTTCCCAGCGATGTTGTTCCACAGCAACCCTGGCAAGTCCAAATTGGGCAATGGCAATAAGCTGAACAGCTTTCATGCTATCTGCTTCATGGAGCATTTGATTGAACGTCTCTCTGGCCCTTTGAATCAGCTTCTGCTCTAGCAATAACCACCCATACTCACCCAGTGTCTCCGCGATATACCAGCGATGCTCTATTTCGTAGGCCAGACGCAGACTCTCATCAAGATAGAGCTGTGCCTGTTCCAGTTGTCCCTGCAAGCGATAAATTATGCCAATATTTTGTGAAACGGCACTCATGTGAACTCGAGAATTGACTTGTTGAGCCAGACGCAAACTTTCTAGAGAATAAGCCAGAGCCTCTTCATAATCTGCCTTATAGATACTGAGCATTCCAAGATTCAAGAGCAATGCGCTCTGGCGTCTAAGTTGACCAGATCTCTGAGCGTATATAAGCCCCTCGCCGTGGAATTTTTCCGACTTATCATAATCGCCACGTCTTCCATAATACACCCCTAAATCTTGCAGAAAACAACTAATCATTGAAATATGTTGAATTCTTTGAGCAATCGCCAACCCTTCTCGATACCATGGTTCGGCCCTCTGATATTCACCTGCCGCATCAAATACTTCTCCTTGCACAAGATACGCACGGCATAGCAACCCTTCATTCTGGTACTGCTTCGCAAAAACAATCCCTTTTTCTAAATACGTAGAGGCGAGTTGATCATCTTCTCCAAGGTCATATTTTACCATCGCCAGGTTTACCAGGAAGTAGACTTCGAGTGGAGAATGCAATTCCTCCTCGATTTTCAGACCTTCAAGATAGGCGGTTTCGGCCTCCTTAAACTGACCTGAGTACCAGGCGATAAATCCGAGGTAATACCAGAGAGGAGCGAGCATTTGCAGCTCCTTTTCATCTCCCCTTTGAGTGATGTGGTCAATAACGGCTCGTACATGAGGAACATAGCGATCGTCATGCGTAGGAGATTGATCATCCTGGATATGGGAGACGACAGCCGTCAACATCTCTACAAGTTTGGAGAGCCTGAGATGGGCCGACTCATCATCTAATGATGCCCGTAAAGCCACCTGGACCAGCCGATGCAAAGAGAAGGTCCGACTCTGAGGCTGTCGATGCAGCAGCGAATACTGCATGGCATCACCAAGGGCCTGATTCAAAATAAATAGGTCTGAGATACCAACACCAGATATTGAAGCGGAAAAGCCTGGTTTTTGAAGAAAAAGATCTTCGGGAATTGCCTCTGGCGCGAGGAACGCACAAAAGTGTAATAGATCAGCGGCCAGCGGGTTTATCTGGGCCAACTTCTCGAACGAAAGCAGAAACGTTTTCAACACGGAATGTGGATGGTCAGCAACTTCGGAACGCTCGTTCAACAACCGGACCTGATGACTCTGATACAGCAAGAGGTAGTCCTCAAAGCTACAACCAACCTTTTCAATATACCCTCCCGCCTGATCTAGTGCCAGGGGAAGACCATCCATCGCTTCTATCAGTTTGTGAGCAGACGCCTTCAGTTCCGCTGGTATCTCCCTTGAAACCAATGGATCGACCAATCCCGCGCGACGGAGCAGAAACGTCATCGCATCTTTGCTTGAGAAAGGTGATAATTTGAACGTATACGCCAGACCACCGAGAGCATTCATACGAGTTGTCATGAGGATCACCCCCTGGCGGGCCGATGGCAGAAAAGGCTTCAGAAATACGGTATCTTCTACGTTATCAAAAATCAGTAACCAGCCTTTACGGATCGCAAGCCAGCGTAGTACAGCCTTCACAATCTTTTGTTGATCACCCTCCTGATGCTCAGGAAGTTGTAACTGCTCCGCGATAGAACTAAAGCTGGCGGAAATCGTATCGCTAGTCTCCGCAGCTATCCAGAAAATCGCGTTATAATTCAGAACGTGCTGGTACGCATATTCAAGAGCCAGTTGTGTTTTGCCAATGCCGCCCAGACCACTGAGCGCATACGATTGACTTAAAGCTACAGATCTTTTGGAATAGAGGCATTCATGCAGACGCTGGAGCAATGAAGCGCGACCAGTAAAAAAGGGATTGCGTTGAAATGGAATGTACCAGTATGAAGACAAGCCAATTAAACTTGCCTCCAGAAGCGCGCGCGTCTCATGAGTATCTAGACGAAGTTGTTTTGCCAGTTCGAGGATCACCACACGGGTATCTGGTAAGCAATCTCCTCGTTCCCACGCCCCAACAGTATTTCGGTGGACTCCAAGCTTCTCCGCCAACACTTTTTGATTAACCTTTTTACGAGTACGCAACTTTTGCAGCAGATCGCCAAAGGATAGCGCATTTTTACCATCAATGCTCTTACTCTCAGAAGCAAAATCACAACAAAAACATGAATTATCTACAGATAGTATCAACATTGTATCAAAAATATAAATAGAAAGAGAAACATCTCTGGAGAAAGATAAAATAAAACAAGCTACTCAACATTTAAACGCGTATTAGTATATACAGAGTAAATAGTGCATATACAATCGTATTATACGCGATCTAATATCCTTTCGTCAAAAAAAGAGCGCCCTTCTTACGAGTAACAAAAATATATGCCATTCAGAGGTTGGAGAAGCAATCCGTTGTTGACAACCACATTCCTGTATGGAAAAATTTTAGAAGCACGAAACCTTTGTCATTTATAAAGAAATAGAGCGGACTGATTACGTTTCTATTACTGACAAAAAAAACAAATCACTAAAGGTTTCTACAACGATCATATAGAATATATATGCTAAAATCCGTAATAAGGAGATAACGCATGTTTGTTACGCTCAAACGCGCCAGCCAGCAAGAGATGCGCACAATCAAAAACTTTTTCCTTGACTACTTTTATGCGCTATCTCAATATGATGACAACTTAATTATCAATGAGGCGGGTCTCCCAATGTGGAAGCCCTTCGGCCTTCCGGGTCCCCAAACACTGGAGGAGAGTATTACCTTCAACTGGTGGATTCGCGATACCTGTGAACACTACCTCATTCGCGTCGATGAAGCACCCGCTGGCTTTGCCATCATCCTTACCCAGAAAGAGCATCTCCCGCCGGGCATCGAATATGAACTCCTCGACTTCTACATCACACCTAAATATCAGCGACAAGGGGTGGGTAAAGAGGCTGCCACGCAAACCTTTGATCTGCACCACGGTAAATGGGTTGTGTATGAGCTAGAAAAGAACCTCGCCGCCAGAGTCTTCTGGCAGGTTGTCATTACCCAATACACCGGAGGCCAGTACGAAAATCTGGATGATGGCACCCAACAACGCTTCACGAACTAACCCTCTTCACACCTCTCAAAGCACCTGCCTCATGAGAAACTATTTGGCAATCGGCATCTGTGTTCATCTCCTGGTCTGGTAACCCGGACCAGGAGATGAACACATCAACAGATATAAAACAGGCTATGGCTCTCACAACTAAGTCAAAATAAGTAACTAACACTTCCCCGCAAAAAAAGATATAATGAGTCGGGGGTATCCCCTACGTCAACAGTTATAGAAAGGAAGGTTTATATATGAATAACGTTAACGATTGGAACAAACAGGTCATTGAGGAGTTCCACGCGAATGGCGGTAAAGTTGGGGGGCAGTTTCAGGGAGCAAACCTGCTTTTGCTGCACACAATTGGCGCGAAAAGCCATCAGGAACGTATCAATCCTCTCGCCTATTTTAAAGAAGGCGATGACTTTGTGATTGTCGCCTCCAAAGCCGGTGCGCCAACTCATCCCGACTGGTACTATAATATCCTGGCTCATCCCGAAGTTACACTTGAGGTTGGAACCGAAACATTTAAGGCTCACGCGACGGTTGCAGAGCAACCGGAACGAGACCAGATCTTCGAGAATGTGGTGAAGCAGGCACCAAACTTTGGCGATTATCAGAAAGATAATCCACGCGTCATTCCGATTGTTCTTTTGAAACGCGCTCAATAAATAAATAACAGATAGTTTCGCTCTTTAGTGCTACATCTGTTAATACCCAAATGTGAGAGCCTACCCTTTACTCAGGGGCAGGCTCTTTGCTGGGCTAGTGCCGGTTACAGGTGTTTCGTACCTCCCTCTTTCGTTTCTAGCAGATGAGGTAAGAGATGTCCCATACGCTCGCGTTTCGTCTGGAGATACGCGAAATTACTGGCCGTTGGCGGGATTTCTAAAGGGACTCGCTCTGTTCTAATACCGTGCTTCTGTAGAACCTGGATTTTTTCGGGATTGTTGGTCATGATACGCACATGTTCTATACCCAATTCTCGCAAGATTGTGACCGCTGTGGTATAGTCACGAGCATCAACGGGATAGCCAAGGTGTGTGTTAGGCCTGAATCCCATAACGACCCATTTTCACCCAGGAGACCTGAATATTGGGGATATGGGGATGGAGGGCCAGACGCGCAACCGTATGCATAAAAACTGCCTCACGGAACGTCGGCCCCTTACGAGATCGGCCTTTCCAGTAGATTGGGGCCTCCATATGCACAAAAGGCAGGGGCACAAACTCTGTGATCCCACCTGTGCGTTCTTGAAGACGTTTCAGGCGTAGAAGATGCCGGGCCCAGTGAATTGGCCGCTCTATATGTCCATACATGATGGTACTGGTTGTACGTAAACCAATCTTGTGAGCCTCTTCAATAACCTCTAACCATTCGTCGGTTTTGATTTTGTCGGGACACAGCGTTGCCCGGACTTCATCATCAAGAATCTCAGCGGCAGTTCCTGGAAGCGTGCTGAGCCCTGCCTCCTTTAGCCTGATCAAAAAGTCGTGAAGGCTAAGACCCAGCGTTTTCGCTCCCTGCCAAACCTCTAGCGGTGAAAACGCATGAATATGCATATCTGGTAGTTCCACCTTAATTGCTCGACAGATGTTCAGGTAAGTCTCACCTGTATAGTCAGGATGAATGCCTCCCTGCATACAGACCTCGGTCTCTCCACGCTCCCAGGCCTCCTTCGCCCGCTTCCATGCGTTGCGAGCGGCGCGGAGCTGGTCTACATCCTCTCCGTCGAAGAGCAGCACCACGCGCCGGTACTCGTCCGCCGCCATGATCGGCGCGGTGCTGTTCATGGCCTCGGACGCCATCCTGGC
>CAXTTV010000252.1:0-6041 GCA_964247295.1 uncultured Ktedonobacteraceae bacterium
CGGAACCAGTTGTTGACCTGGTAGCCGATGCCGAGCCCGAAGATGCCCTCCCACCCTTTGGCGAAGATGATGGTGACACGAATATGGGCTGGTTTGTCGATTGGCTGAAGTCCGAAGGCGCTCCTGAGATAGATCCAGACCAGCCTTCTACCGCGATGCCCGCGATTAAGATTCCTCCCCAGGAACACCTACAGACGGAGCCAGACGCTAAACAACCTCAAAAACAGGATGCTTTCTTGCATGCTGATCAGTCACAGGCTCCTCGCCGCCAGATCACGAACCCACTCCCTTCTACAGAGCTAGCTACTTCTTCTGTAGAGCCAGAGGCTCCGGCGGTTCCCGATTGGCAACACCAATTGCAGGGCTCCTGGCAACAACCTCAAAGTGAGGCTTCTTCTTTACAACAACCCGAACAACAACCGGCGGTTCCCGATTGGCAGCATCAGTTGGAAAATCATAACTGGCAACAACCCGAACAACAACCGGCGGTTCCCGATTGGCAACAGCCCGAACAACAGCCTTCCAGCCAGGAAGAACAGGCGCTCCATACATTAGAGCAACTGGATAAGCATCTCCGCTCCGAGGGCTTTCAACCAATGGAGATGGGCTCCCTGAGTGAGATTGCTCAGGCATCAGAAAATGCAGAACTTGCATCAGAAAATGCAGATAAGTATGAGCAGCCGCTGCCTTCAATGCAACAACCGCAAGAGCAGCAGAATCCGCCTAAGCAAAGCTATCCAGAGGTTCCCAACTATACCAGTGAAGGTGAGCAGTTCTTGCCTGACAATACTCCCGAAAATACCAGACAGCCAGAGGTGGGGCAATCCTCAACGGAGTCGCTCTATCCCTGGTCCGAGATGCTCTCACCCGGCGCTGAGTCGGAGCCGCAACGCGCGGAACCGGTTCAGCCAGAGGCTACTCCTACCTATCAACAGCACGATTGGCAGCAACTACCAAATGTGCAACCAGAACAGATCACCCAGCCGATGGCGATACATCAGAGCTCACAGACGCCTGAAACATCCGACATATCTGGGTCTGTGGAGAAACCTGCTCCATCACTGACGGAAACCGGCAAAATGGCGGCTCTGCGCGCCGATACGTTGCTGGACGGCGAGCTAGAAACCACGATGCGGCGGCCCGCTATCCGTCTTCAGCCCATTAAGCACCGCAATGGCGAGCCATCTGGTCGCTCACTTCTCGGGCGAAACCGTCCAGCCGCTGAACGCCCTATCACTCATAAAACAGTTGAGGATAGCCAGGAGCGCCTGTTGCGCGGCTATCAGTACCAGTTATCCGGGGCCTACGATGACGCGATGAACGAATATCGTATGATCATTCGTAGCAATCCTGAGCTGTTAGGTGAGGTCATCAGCAATATGCGTGCCCTGTTGAAACTGGCTCCCAAATACGCGGCTGGCTATCGCGTCCTTGGAGACGCTTATATGCGGCAGGGAGAATATCTCCAGGCGATGGAAGCTTACAATAAGGCTCTCACTATGACAAAAAAAGGTAAGGGCCATTAAAAAACCCAACCAATGTAAGGAGACTACCTGTGGAACGCATTCTACAGCGCTTAACTGACCTCGATGAGGTCATTGGCGCGATCCTGGTCGGCAAAGATGGCTTGATTGTGAGTGGTACACTACACAATGAAGATGAAGAGATACTGGGAGCGATCGCTGCGGCAACCTTTGGCTCGATCAATGACTTCACTAAGCAAATCAAAAACGGCGAGATGGAGCATGCGATTATCGAGACGCAGCAAGGCACTATCCAGTTCGCGGAGGTTGGTGACCTTATCCTGATCGTGCTTACAAAAAAACCCTGCAATATGGGTCGAGTACGAATTGAGATGAAAAAGACCGGCCACCAACTGCTAGAGGTCGTCGCTGGGTAAACCTTCATTCTAAAATAGCATTAAGGAAATGGGAGCCTCCCACGGTCTGGGAGAACAGGCAAGCTTCGTACGGCGTTCATGACATCCGTGTTGCATGGAGACGTTCATCACAGGCATTTCCCAACAGAACCTACGAAGCTGATTTGTTCGCGGGATTAGGGAATCCACTCATCTCCCTCTCTGCACTTGCAGAGCATTTTATTTCTAAAAAATAGAGGAGCATACAACATACTATGGCTACTGAACGAACTTTGATTATTGTGAAACCCGAAGGCGTCCAACGCGGCATCGTCGGCCAGGTCCTCGCCCGCTTCGAGCAGCGCGGCCTGAAGTTCGCCGGCTTAAAACTGCTACAGATTACCCCCGAACTGGCCGAGCAGCACTATGGCGTTCATAAAGGGAAGCCCTTCTATGAGGGCCTGGTCAAACACATTACCTCCGGCCCTGTGGTCGTCGGTGTGGTTGAGGGTCCCAAAGCTATCAGTGTTGTCCGGACGACTATGGGCGCAACTAATGCGGCAGAGGCTATCCCTGGGACGATCCGTGGCGACTTCTCTCTGGAGATCGGCTTCAATATCATTCATGGCTCCGATAGCCCTGAGAACGCCGCGAATGAGGTGAAGCTGTTCTTTAAGCCTGAGGAACTGGTCAACTACCATCTGGCCGGCGAGCGCTGGGTCTACGAACAGTAGCGCGGCGGTTGACCCACCGAAAGGTCGGGACTTTCCTATCTCGCTATAGTCATACACTATAGATGGCATAAAAGAAAAAGCCAGCGGTACTTCTATACTTGCTGGCTTTGGATGGATACTTTCAGGAGGCCCGGCGCGATCGCTCTTTCGTTCCCGTGTGAGTCGTGGACTCGGACTCTTCCTCTGGCGTCTCCATGGTCTGCTTTTGCGTGAGCCGCCAACACGCCGATTTACTCCGGAAACAACGTTCCTGATCCTCGTATGTTACTGGTGGTGTACCCTTCAAACAGAACACCTGATACATCGGCTCACCGGCTGCCTCGCTACAGGGAAACCAGCGCTCACGATAGAAAGGACAGGCATTTTTATGTCTGCGCCAATTTATATTCTCAGAGGGATTTGTATCAATTGAGCCTGACAACAGAAAATTTTTCCTTCCTGTGATGGATTTATGGGATAATGCAAGATGATATTGTGAGTAGTATACCATATTCTTTGAGCCCGACTGCTACCTGATTAATCACATTTCAGGTTGCTTTTTGACACAAGAATACATAGTATAGCATATAAACTGGGAGAACATCTTGTCCTCATCACCTTCTCAAAAGGCCCCATGGTCGGTCCGGCAAACCTTGCTGGGGATTATTCTGACGATGACCCCCTGGGTCGCTCTGGCGCTTCTAACTTCCCCTGCTACTGGCACTGCCACTCACGTTCCAGATACTACGACGGCGATCAGTGCGGCGATTACTTCGCTGATTATCGAAGGTTCCTATCTGCTGGCTCCCATTTTTTTCGCTTACCAGGGCTTTAAGGGCGCTCCCGATCACTGGCGACAGAGCCTACACTCTTTAGGTCTACGTGGCTTCCAACTGTCCAATCTATTTATTGTATTCGGAGGCTTTCTCGCGATTCTCGCAATTAACCTTCTCTATCAGCAGATCCTGACGGCGCTTCATCTGAACCTTCAAACAAACGATCAGGTGATCCTTAAATTGAGCCGGACCTCTCCTATTACTACCTATGTCACGCTGACTGCCGCTGTTTTTGTCGCTCCGATCTGTGAGGAGATCTTTTTTCGCGGCTTTGTCTTCGGGGGATTTCTCAACGGTATGTCGATCGCCTCTGTGATTTTTCTGGACGGCTTGATCTTCGGCCTGGCCCATACCGATCTGGCGTCATTCGCGGTTCTGTTTGTCTTTGGGATGCTGCTCACGTTTATCCGCTGGCGCACCCTGTCGATCTGGCCCGGCATTCTGCTCCATATGCTGAACAATGGCCTCTCTGCCGTTTTGATCATTTTGACGATGCATGGAATCTCAACGTTTTGATCAGGAGATTTCTCGTCGTATCATGTAGGAAAGCACGTTTACGTGCGTCTTAAACATTCAAAGGGGGATACGCACAGATCTGTTGGAAAAAAGGGAAAGCTGTTTCTGTGAACGGAAAGGGTGCCGAATGAGGTAGATCGGGTCACGTGTGGACCCGTGGCACAGGCCACCTCTCCCCTCGCTACCGCCACACACGTGACCGGGTCTACCTTTCCTTCCAACCTTTACCGTTTCCCAAACCTTATCAAAAAAAGGATACAACGTAATATTATGTCAAACGACATCAAGGCGGTTATCTGGGACCTGGACGGCGTTATCATCGATAGCGCTCAAGAGCATTTGAGATCCTGGCAACAACTGGCACAGGAAACCGGAATTACCTTCACCGAGCAAGATTTCAGGGCTACCTTTGGCAGACGCAATAACGATATCATCCCTCAGCACTGGCAGGTTCACACGCCCGAGGAGATTCAGCGATTGGCCGATCGTAAAGAGGTTTTATTCCGCGAGTTCATTAAACAGGGCATCGAGCCCTTGTCGGGGGCTATCGAACTGATGAGGGAGTTGTATGAGTATGGATACCTGGAGGCGCTAGCCTCTTCGGCCCCACTAGCGAATATCTCTCTGGTTGATGAATTATTGGGGCTCAACCGCTATCTTTCCCGACTGGTCTCGGGCGAAACTGTCGCGCGCGGCAAACCGGCCCCCGATGTTTTCCTTAAGGCCGCAAAAGAGCTAGATGTAGATCCTGGTCGCTGTCTGGTTATCGAGGATGCGGTCGCGGGCCTCCAGGCGGCCCACGCCGCCGGCATGCGGTGCATCGCTGTCCTGGGTGATCGCGATATCGAGGATGTATCGGCCCTGAAAGAGGCGGAGCTCCTCACCCGGCACCTCACTGAGGTCAGCGTCCACACTATCACTACCCTCCCCTGATGACGAAGGAGTTAAGGATATACGTCTATGAGCGAATATCAGCGTTACGAGTTTATGACGGTCGATAAACCACTTACAAGTGGGCAACTGGAGATGGTGAATGGCCTTTCTAGCCACATCCACGCGACTTCAACTCACGCCCTGATCGAATATCATTGGGGCGACTTTAAACATGATCCCTTAGCTGTGCTGCGCGATTACTTTGATGGCTTCCTGTACTGGGCCAATTGGGGTACCCCCCAGCTTGCGTTCCGCTTTCCTCATGGAGTCCTGTCATCAAAAATCGTCGATGGCTATGATTTTGATGATGTTGTGACCTTTAAAAAAGGGAAAACTTACGATATCCTCGATATCGATTTCAGCGAGATGACCGACTATGATGAGATAATCGATGTGCAACTGGCGTCGCTGATCAGTATCCGCGAAGAGCTGATGGATGGTGACCTGCGATCCATCTACATTGTCTGGCTTGCTGTTCAGGATCTTTTGGGCCGCTATGAGGAGGACGAGGAGGAATATGATCCTGAGCCTGGGGCCGAGGGCGAACATGAAGATTATGAGATCTATGTGCCGCCGGTCCCTCCCAATCTTGGTAAGCTCACGTCTTCGCAAAAAGTCTTGATGAGGATGCTACAACTATCCCCGGAAATCCTTAAAGCGGCGGCAAAACACAGCACAACCAGTAAGGAGTCACATAAGGACGACCTTGCGGCCCTGATTACATTACTCCCACAGGATCGCGGCAACGACTACCTGTTGCGCTTAGCACATAATGAGAAGGGCCTGAACCGTCTCCTCCTGAAGGAGCTACGCGAATTAAAACCGGAGGGTGCAAGTGCGAAAGATCAGGAAGGCGAGCGCGTTACCTATGCTACCCTCCTGGCCGAAAGCAAAATATAACAGGCCAGCTACCACAACGGGGTTCCAGGGGGCTTTGCTCCCTGGGAAGGATGCAGTTCCTTTGTGATGGGAAATGGGAGAAGGAACGGGGCCAACCAGGGTGGGTGAGGCCTCGTAGATCGGGCCACGTGTGGGCCCGTGGCAACGCGACCGATCACGTGGGCCATGCTCGACGATCCCTCACTCGTTCCTCTTTGGACCATCTGTATGCGGCCATAGGAATGCCCGCCGGGGGGGGGGGGGGGGGGGGGGGGGGGGGGGGGGCGGGGGGGGGGGGGGGGGGGG
>CAXTTV010000253.1:0-6030 GCA_964247295.1 uncultured Ktedonobacteraceae bacterium
GCCTATCTATATAGTGGACCTGGTAAGGCTTTAACCAACTTTGCTCTGGGTGAAATTGCTGGTTTTCTTTTGTATGGGCCGCTGATTACCGCTGGGGCTTATCTTCTGCAAACTGGCAGCATTAGTGGTCAGATCTGGCCGTATGCGTTGCCATTGGGATTTCTCGCGGTCGCGGTTATTCATACAAACAATATGCGAGACGCTGAAAGTGATGTTCAGGGTGGCAAACGGACCTGGGCCGTAATGCTCAATCTAAACCTGAACCGGGCCGTGTATGTGGGCCTGCTCCTGGTCGCCTATCTCAGTATTATCCTGCTCGGCTGGCCGAAGGGACAGCCACATCTGATCTTAATCAGCCTTTGGACTCTCCCACTGGTTGTGATTGTAATTACAGGCCTGATGAGAACTGACTCACCAGCCAATATAGATCTGGCAATGAAGCAGAGCATCAGGATCTACAGTTGGATCGCTGTGTTGATTTCTATTGCCCTCGTCATTAGTGCTTTCTTTAGTTTACTTCCCGCGCTACCCTTCTTCCCACCGCGTTAACCAACATTCTATCAAACGGCAAGGGGCTTTATACCCCTTGCACCCCTTTTTACTTCCCTTATTATCAAAATATGCCTCATTTTTTATACGTAGGTATCCCCATTTACAAGGGTAGGACACTGTGCTACACTGCGAAATAGGTTTAGGGCCATTTGAATAGCGGTTGTCTGATAAGGAGGATGTCTATGGCTGGCTGGGAAGAAGAACTGGCCGTGCTCCTACGAAACCTGGGTGTTATAGAAGAGCCTCCGTCCCATCCCCAACCGATGTACAGTCAGGTGAAAAATGACGCGACGAAGTGGGAGCGCCAGGAGATGTCAACAGACATCATGCCATGGGACGAGGCCCTGGATCTGTCGGAAGATGAGGTTATTGAGGCCAGTGTCACATCAGAAGATATTGAAGAGGAAGCCTGGCTCGCGGATCTAAGCACAATGAAGCGCGAGGTTGAGACTATCGTTGCGCAAGTTATCCGCCTGATCCAAAGAGGTGATCTGGACCAACCCTTAAAAGAAGATATTATGGTGGTTTTAAGAGCGTTGCAGAAACGATCAGGAAGCCAACTCGCATCCGGTGACGAACTTTATTTAGAGTCGGCTGCCGAAATGCTGCATTTTTGTCGGCTGGTTCTGCGCTTAAGTGAGACGGCAATCGAAGATAATCAGGGGTAACAACCATTCCGTTTATTTCCCTTTCTGACATCCCTTCCTCAGGACGAACAGCGTAAAGGCTATTCTGTGTATGCTCTTACCGCGCTCAACCCGTGAAAAGACTAGGTTGATAGAAATTTAGAACGAGAGGGAACGGATGGCAATAGATAAAGAAGAAAAGCAAGAATTATTAAAAGGGAAAAGTCCCTGGTTACGTGTAGGCGCAATGACACTCACCCTGCTAGGGCCAGTGATAAATAACATGATCGCCCGTATGCAGCGGGAACAGGAGCGACAGCGACAGCAAGCGGCTATCCTGGATGCAGCAGATTCAGAGTCCAAGCTTATCGAGCAACTACGTGACCTGACCAATCGTGGACCTGTAAGCGACTTTATGGTACGGGAACGTGTAAATTCTAGAGAGCAACTTGCCCTACTTCAGGCACAAGCCCGCCAGGTTCAGCAACAGATCGAGGATCTCAGGCAAGCGGCGCAAAGAGATCTGAAGAAGCGCAATCAGGTTGTGAGAAGCTTAAAGAAAACCGGGCAGAACTTAAACCAGGCTGTTCATGAGCAGAGCGAAGAGCTTCTGGATCGTGGGAGTCAATTCGCTCAGCAACTGGCGGATCGCAGTAGCTCTCTGACCGGGACAATTGTCGAGCGTGGTAGTCAGTTTACTGAAGACCTCAGCGATCGCAGCAACCAACTTTTCCAGGATCTTGGTGATCGCGGTAATCAACTTTCCAAAGATATTAATAAACGCGGTAAGAAACTGTCTCGCGATCTCAGTAAACGCGGTAAGGGGTTGACGCACGACCTGAGCGAGCGCGGTGACGCTCTGCTACAATCGTTCCAGGGCCAGAAAAAAACCAATCGTGTATGGCCGATCCTGGGATTTGTTGTCGGACTCGCTGGCGCTAGTATTCTGACGTACCTGTTGGTTCGTAAACGAGTGAGCGAGCAGGCTCCCTCCGAAGATCAACAAATTGAGCTACCAACTAAAGGGTATATGAGCCCACTTAGCAATGGACGGGGATCGGGCGAGAGCCTCAATCCAGATCAGGAAAGCGGCAACGTCGCGACGATCGCGATGCTAGAGATTGAGACCACCAACCAGGAGATCCCGGCGGATGCCGCCTTTGTAGGAGACTCAATCTCAAAATTGTACTACCCCATTGGAGCTGAAGTGAGTGGAACGAATCCGATCTACTTTTCTTCAGAAGAGCAAGCAAGAGCTCAGGGATACACTCCCGCCAGTTAATAAGCGAAGACGCATCAAGGGATACCTTGATCCCTGGTCAGAGGGAAGAGGCGCTGCCCGATTTCCTCTTTTCGCCTCTATAGATGCTTTGCAGAACAAAGAAAAGACACTCTCATTGATGGGGTGTCTTTTCTTTGTCTACGATTATGGGCGCTGATATTGTTCGGGTGTATGATCCGGCGGAAAGCCTTCATTAAAAACCCCACGCTTTACCAGGAAATAGAGAAACTCCAACTGCTGCTCCTCTGAGGTTGCTGTGTCCATTGCTTCAGAGCTTACTGGATGAGGAGAAAGCTTATTTGATGACAGCGCCTTCTCATCCGGATTAGGTGGAGAAGAGAGCGGGATTGGGATCGCCCGTTCGTCGGCTGGGTGAGCGGTGGGCGCGATCGGCTGAGCGGTGGGAGGAATATGCGTGTGAGCAGAGCCATCTACGGAACGTGATGTAGTTTCGCGTGTATATCCTTGATAGGGAAGGGCTGTTGCTTCCACAATGGGAACAGGCTCAATCCGCTTTTTTCTGGGCCACCACGCAAACATAGTGTGTAGCCAGCGTTTAAACGCCTGCGTGATCATAATTTTTCCTGCCTCTTAATAAACACAATGTATCGTGTACTTACTAGGTATCACGTACTCAATTTTTGTTTATTACCGATATTGAGCAATGGAAACACGAGAATCAGGGAAATCCAGAGAGAATATAGAAATATACTAGCATAACGACCTGACAGCCGTCAAACTGATTCATCTGCTATTATAAAGACAGTTGAGCATCAAAGAATGGGCCATCGGATTTTGTCCTTTCGCGCAAGTGCTTTTGTTGGGAAATCGGAGAAAGATCGAAGAATGCCCGTGGACGCGGCGGAGGACGGGTCACGTGTGGACCCGTGGAGACGGAGTGTACGCACGCACCTTCGCACGAAGCGGAAACGTCTGGGACCCGCAGCCCAGCGGCGCGACGAGATGGCCCACCGTTTCCTCTTCGTGGCACCCGTCATGGCTCCCCTGGGCACGGGTCCGCACGCGACCCGATCTACGGACGATGGCACCGTGTGAGAAGACCCTTCCTGACTTTCCCAACAGACTCGCGAGCTGCTTTCCTACTTGCATTTTTGCCTCTTGCATGTCATAATTCAGGAGGGATTAAAGCTAGAGTATATAGAAAGGCTAATATCGGTTCAACCATGCAGGAAGATATTCTTGGTACCCGCCGTACCGCCATCTCTGAAACTTATGTCACCTGCGCGCGCTGTAACAAGGTTACGCGTTTACGCTACGCGCGTCGAATTCAAAGCGATGTGTTATCCGATAGTAACTCCGAGTTTGATTATCTCTGCCCAGAGTGCCAGAAGGCTCTAGAGAGCGGAGAGAAAGATCTCCCAATTTTATAGCTATCATGTAGAGTATAGCCACGACCTGCTGGTTCCGATCCCGTTATCTTAGTAGAGGATCAGCAAACAAGGCAAAAGGCGGAAGAGTGCAGCAAATTCGCGAGCGGCTCTCAGCCTTTTGCCTTTTCGTCATCCGTTTTGGGGAATAATTGCGTCGTTCCATGTACCTATAGAGTGTTATAGAGTAGATGGGGCCACACCTGTGTCTTTGTTGGTGGCGTATCTGTAAGAGATGCAGCGAGGAAAAAGCTATGCGAATGCGCTATCGATACGTGACATACCGTTATACCGATGGATCTCAGCGACAATTAGAGCGTCATTATCGTCAATTACTACAAGAAGCACTACGACAAAGTCAGCAGATACAGTGTTCCGCTAGTTGGAGGCCGATGGCCGATATTCACGAGTCTTCGGACATAATGACAATCAAGGTTGAGCTTGCTGGTATGAGAGAGGAAGATATTGAGGTAACGTTGTACGAGGATGCTCTGGTGATCACTGGGGAGAGACGTGATGGGCATGACCAACGTGAACATGTTTACTACCATGAAGCGCAGATCCGTTATGGTCCATTCCGCCTGGAGGTGTATATCCCCTCCCCTATTGATCGCGAGTCGGTCCAGGCCCGGTACGAAAATGGTTTTCTCTGGGTGGACCTTCCAAAGATACCTCAGGCAACATCTGATCTGATGCAGGTTCAGAGCAGTGCCTTGAATGAGTAAATAAGACTGAGGTTTTATGAAGAAAAAGCAAGAGAATGCAACAGATGCCACACCTGAGGAGCAGCAAGATACTGTCCCTCAAGGAACGGGGACGGACCAGGAAGATGTGAGCCAGGACGAGGTTTCTGATCTCGCCGGTTCTGCCGCCAAAGAGGCTCCTACCGCCGAAGCTGGCGTTGAAGATGGCCCCCTAACTGATGCGGCGGATAAGATTTTCGCGCTTGAAGAGCCGGAGATGAATGAGACTGTTCCTGAGACTGGGGAGCAAGAGGAGGGCAATCCTCTTCGGGTTGACTCGGTCGCGAGTTCTAAAAGCGCGGTAGATATCGCTGGTGAAGAGCTTGAAATTCTCAGTGATGAGGATGAAGAGAAGCTCTCGATCCCAGAGCAGCTTCCGGTACTACCCTTAAAGGATACGGTTATTTATCCTTTCGCGGTCCAGCCTCTTGGGGTTGGTCAGGAGCGCTCCATCCGTTTGATCGACGATGTGATGCGCGGCAATCGTCTGGTCGTGCTGGTCGCTCAAAAATCAGCGGAGACTGAGCAGGCCGGTCCCAAAGACATCTTTCAGATCGGAACGGTTTCGCGCGTGGCCCGGATGATCCGCATGCCTGATGGTACCATCCAAATTATTGTCCAGGGGCTGGAGCGTGTTGAGATCGGTGAATTTATCCAGGAGAAGCCTTATCTTGTCGCGAAGGTAACAAGTAAACCGGATGTTCAAGAGACCGATAACGAGACAGAAGCGATTAAACGTAATGTAATCAGTTATTTCCAACGTCTGGTTGCGCTTGTGCAGAATGTGCCTGAAGGGGTCGCGGCAGCAACTTTGAATTTAGAGGAGCCCCGCCAGGTCGTCTATGTGATCGCGACCTTTTTGCAGATGGATCTGGATCTGCGTCAACGTCTGCTGGAATTGGACTCGGTGCGCGAGAAGCTTGAGAGCATGAGCACATATCTGGCGCATGAGCTGGAGATTCTAGAGCTGGGTAAGAAGATCCAGACCAGTGCTCAGGAAGAGATGAGCAAGGTCCAGCGGGAGTACTTGCTGCGTGAGCAGCTCAAGGCGATCCAGCGCGAGCTGGGCGAGGAGAGCGAGGAGCAGGCGACGGTCAATGAGTTGCGTCGTAAGATTGATGAGGCTCAGATGCCCGAAGAGGCGCTCAAGGAGGCCAACCGCGAGCTTTCACGGTTGGAGAAGCTGCCAACGGTCTCACCTGAGTACAGCATTATTCGCACATATCTGGAACTGTTGACCTCCCTTCCGTGGAGCAAGGGAACGGGCGAAGTTATCGACGTACCCCATGCCCGTGAGGTTCTGGACCAGGACCACTACGATCTGGAGAAGGTCAAGGATCGCATTCTGGAGTATCTGGCGGTCCGTCGCTTAAAAGAGGAGCGTCTGGCCCAGGAGTCTGAGGAGCAGAAAGCCAAAAACACTATGCAGGACGGTGTTG
>CAXTTV010000254.1:0-6024 GCA_964247295.1 uncultured Ktedonobacteraceae bacterium
AAACCGTCGTTGGTATCCTCACAGGAACCCTGCTCAAAGACAGCCAGACCGGCATTCCCCAATCAGGAGATCTGGTTATTGACCCCAATCTCGACGATCTGCGAAAGCTCCTCGTGGATATCGCCTCCGCCTCATAAGTAAGAGGCCCGGTATTTTCCAAATCCGGGCCTCTTACTTATCCCTCAAAATATCTTGAATTTCTCGGTAACGAGATTTGCCCCTCTAACCAGGGAAGGTAAAGATACTATAGCCCTCGTTTTTTCCTGGGCAAAAGCCACATCAGTTTATTACTAATATCACTCTTGCTTTGTGTATAGCAGACTCGACACTCCTCAATGCCAGAACTATCATCTTTCTATTGAATCAGCATCTTAATGAAGCGGTTAAATATGTAACTAAAGGACTCAGCTCTACATATTATTATAAAAAGATGTTTTTACTTTTCCGTATTTAATGATGAACCTCTTCTCTTTTGTTTGCTGACAGTGTATTTATATATCTTTCCCAAAAAACTATCGGGATTTAAAAGATTTATGGTTTATTTGGTTAATAGAATAAAGAAAATCCGTCAAGCATTTACCGAGGTAAATGCTTGACTTTGGGATTTAAGACATGTATAATTATTTTCGGGACCAAGAGGTACGAAAATGTATCTACTAATAGTTATTTTGTAGTATGCAAAAGATTACAGGAGTTTTTCAATCATGAGAAAGTTATTCTCGTTGTTGCCTGCTGGTCTGCTTCTGGCAACCATATTTGTTTTCTTCTATAGTGTTCCTGCCTTTGCTTCTAATCAAGCAGATAATCCATCCTCAACTGTACCAGGTGAAGTTGTCGCTGGACATCCTGGTAGTGATGTACAAACAAAAAAAAATCATGAACCTAGGAGTCCGTCTTTTGTGACCTGTAATGGCGCAAATTGTAATGATACAGATCCTTCTGAAACGGGTTGTAGCCTTACTCCTGACACTGCTGATATTTATACTATCGGTGACTCTAGTTTTAAGGTAATACTGCGTTGGTCCGGTACATGTAAAACTAATTGGACAAAGGCTGAGACTAGTGGGTTTAGTGCTTATACTATTTATGTTCAGAGGCATGATCATGGACTGCAACCTTGGTCTATAAAAGAGGACTATCAAGGTGGTGGATCTTACACCAACCAAATTTATTCTCCTGGACCGGCGCGCGCAGCTTACAGTGTTAATGGTGGTAACACCGTGTATGGACCGGATAAATAATAAAGCACCTAAGATTATCTGGTTGGAGTAGCCTTGTGATACAAAGATGATTCTTTCTGATTTTTATGATGAGGTTACTCTACTTTAGGATTTTATTAATATATGTTTAGAAGAACTAAGTAAAGTGACAAAGGTTTAGTGATAAATGTCAGTTATAACTATCTTTAGCTCTCCTTCCCTGTCATTTTAGTTATAGTAGCTTCACGATAATGAATTAGCCCTACTTATTAGGCCTTAAAAAGCAGATTCTGTATACAGAATGTTTAAATAATTTTGTATTCATAGAGAAAATTAAGATAAGCGGGCTTTAATTTATTTGAATTGTTACAATATCTCCTAAACATACATGTGAAAGTTGAATAAATGGACATAAAAAAGAGTTCAGATAGTCCTTTACAGAAGTTTAATCAAACTCAATGTGAATTTGGAGTTCCTATCACTATTTCACATCTCACGAAACGGTATGCCCAGTCATCTTTGCCGGCTTTGTGTGATCTTACCTTCACTATTGAGCCGGGTATTCTTGGCCTATTGGGGCGCAATGGGGCCGGCAAAACGACGCTGCTTCAAATCCTCGCGACGTTGATGTCTCCGACTCAGGGTGAGGTTCGTATTGGTTCCTACGATGTTCGGAAGGATCGTCAGAAGATCCGCTCCCAGGTGGGAATTGGCTATCTGCCCCAAGAAATGGGGTTCTACCCCAAGCTAACTGTGAAGGAGACCCTACATTATTTAGCGGTCCTTCAGAACCTGGAGAAAGTGGAGTACGCTGTTGGAGTCGCTCTGGCCTCGGTTAATCTTCAAGAGAAGGCGCGAGAGCGTGTAAGCAGTCTGAGTGGTGGGATGCGCCGAAGGCTTGGATTGGCGGCGGCCTTACTTGGTGATCCTCGTATTTTGATTGTCGATGAGCCCACGACTGGGCTTGATCCCGTGGAGCAGCAGCGCTTCCGGCTTTTGTTGGGCTCGCTGGCCGGCTCAGGGAACCGAACAATTCTTCTTTCTACGCATATCGTCTCGGATATTTCCTCGATTGCCCAAAACGTGGTGGTACTGGAGCGCGGAAAGACTGCTTTTCAGGGAAATGTCCAGCAACTAGCGGAGCAGGCGCGTGGTTTCTGCTGGGAGTGGCAGGCTCCTCTAGAGAAGATTGAGGCATTACAGGCTCAAGGTACCTCTACGGTCTCTTCTTTACAGCCTCATAGTTCTCTATTGATGCAGGCACGAGTGGTAGGTTCCCGGCCTGATGAATCGGCGTTTCCCTGTGATCCTACCGTTGAGGATGGATATTTCAAACTGTTGCACTTACACCCCTACAGTCAGGAGCAGAGTATTGAGCGTTCAAGAAGAATCTAAGGGTATCTTCAATCCCGTTTCTTTTCGATTATCCAGCCCGGTTTTTCCTGGTCGTGCCCTATTGACAATTCTATTGTATGAGTTACGTTTACAATTGCGTTCTCGCTATTTCCAATGTATTGTCATTCTCTACCTGGGCTTTGCAATCTTTCAGTTATCTCCTGCATTGGATTTTTTGAAACCGCCTGTACAAGAGGTGGGTGCATCACTGTTCTTCTGTGCCTCTGTAACAGGATTTATGCTGATTCTCAATCCTTTTGCATTTTTTAATGTTTTTGCAAGAGATACTCAGCGCAAAATGGTTGCTTCGGTCTGGACACGACCTGTCAGTTCAATTGTCTATGTGGTTGGCAAGGTATTTGCTGTGATTGTGCTCAATCAGGTGCTTTCCCTTGTATCTCTCTGTCTTGGTTGGTTGGTTCTGAGTAGTACCGCTGGACACTTAATGGCCCCCGACCTCTGGCTCCATCTGATGCTTGTGTTTAATCTGACACAGATGTTCGAGATGGCCTTTGTGCTTGTCTGTGTGAATATAGTTCCTTGGGCATTTCTAGGAGCTTTAATTGTCTCTGGCTCTATGTTCTATCTGGATAAATATCGTCCAACTTCGTTAATGGACTTTTGGAATGTAACCCCCAAAGGGTTATTTTTTTCGCCCTCCATTGGTTTTGGTCCCGATCTACCTTTGCTGACCTCACAACGCTTGAGTCTGGTGGCCTTTGCGGTTTTATGTTTCTTCATTCTTTTGCTGGCTTTTCAGCTTAGGACCTACTATATCGCGCGTTCGCGTTTCTCTCTGCTGCTCCCACTTTGTCTCTGTCTACTGACGTTGATTCCCACCTTTGCTGCGCTCGATCAATATCGGCAGGCGTATGCCCACACTCAAAGTGCAGGACCTACCAAAGTTCAGCCCTTGAAGGCTCAAGTGAGTCATTACTCTTTGCAACTTACAAGTGATCCTACGCTTGGGCATCTGCAAGGTCGAGCCACTTTCCAGGTAACACCACAGATAACTGGTTCCCCATTCCTCTCGATGATTCTTAATCCAGGTTTGCTTGTGCAAAGCATCTCTACTGCCTCGGGTCAGTCGCTTCAGTATACTTCAAATACTGGCTGGACTCGTGTAGATCTCTCTCCAACAGCTTTTATTCAGGGACGGCCAGTCCAACTCCAATTTGTTTATAAAGGAAGACTACCATTTAGTCGAGACAATTATGCCTCTTTTTCAGGATTTAACCAGAATGCTACTGCTTATCCTCAAGAGTATTTTAGCTATCTAGGTCAGGGAACGATGTTTTTAGAGGGCAATGGTGGTGATTGGTATCCGCTCCCCTGGGTGACCGGTGCATTAGATCGAGTTAGTAATCGCTTGCTTTTTGATAATCTTCATTTACGATTGCCAGCCAAATTGCAGGTTTATTGCCCGCAGGCTCATTTTGTGCCATCGATTGATGGTGTCTGGCAGGATGCCCTGATCCAGCCTAAAGCTCGCTTGCCGTTAGCATTTTTGGCTGCCTTTACGGAGGCTCATAAAGAAACTTTGAGAGGAGTTCCGACATTCTATAGACAACCGACGCTGACTTCTTATCAGCGTCAGCTTTATGGGCTTATGAACCAACAAACCCCGAGTTTGGAGCGGGTATTTGGTGGAGCTCTGCTTACAACCGGATACTGGCAAGCTGTGGTGTTGCCTCTGCTAACAGATCCAGTTGTAGGTGCCGGGTTGGTTTTCCTGCCGGAGATCCCCCCTGACTCGGGATATAATTTTACCTCAGATACCGCTGTTTCGCGCTTTGCTGGTCAAGCGATTGCCCATAGTTGGTTGTCAAATCGTCTCCAAATCGGTGATTCTTTCATTCACAATGCTCCACGTAATATTCAACGACCTCAGGGAAGTGTTGGGTTTAGTTATACTTATACCTCCTCGCTTCT
Source organism: uncultured Ktedonobacteraceae bacterium (assembly GCA_964247295.1). Taxonomy (GTDB): domain Bacteria; phylum Chloroflexota; class Ktedonobacteria; order Ktedonobacterales; family Ktedonobacteraceae; genus CAXTTV01. Next base: position 4,527 of record CAXTTV010000254.1, read on the forward strand.
GGTATATGAATTGTTGACAAATTATAGTTCCGCTATAACAACTGATCAAATTAGAGGTGGAAATTATCTGTATCTGGCGGTTACTAGCTGTGAGCAAAAACTTGCTAATAAGCAGGGACGTTATGGAACGAAGAATCAGCAGATAGATTCTCAATTAACCCAACAGATGTATAGTTTGGGAATAAGTTATTGCGGCGCGCCAGAAATGCTGATGTATACCTGGGCTCATCGTTATGGAGAGGCACAATTTAAACTTTTTGTACGTGAGTATCTTGCGAAGCACACATTAGATACTCAGCCAGCAACAACGTTGCGGGGCTTTCTAACAGAACTGCAAACCTACTTCAAGAGTGATTTGCGTCGGGAATCTGCTCAAGGACTCTGCGATTCTCCTCCAGCGAACCCTCAAGATCCTTTAAGCTGTTTAAGTGTTTATGAAACGGACTAAAGGATGCAAAAAACTACTGTGAATCCTGCCAGGAACTTGCGGCATTGGATTTGTGAGTTGCGGTTCAGCGCTTCCTGGCTCTGGCTGCTACCGCCGTTAATCAATATTATATTATTGGTGACAGTACGCCGGGGATTGATATATAATGATCCTTCGTTGACTCATGTTGTTGGTCCACTAATTCTGGTCCAGTATTCAGACGCAGTACGTTCCCAGTTAGAAATCTTTCTGCCGCTAACGGGACTCTTTCTGTTCCCAAATTTGCTAGCTTCAGAATGGATGCAGGGGACGTTGGCATTGATAGCTGTCCGAAAATCTCTATTTTCGATTATGTTTGTACGTTTTTTCTGGGTAAGCCTCTACTTGTTTGCCCTATTAATCGTGACATTGCTGATCGGTTTTCTTATAGGGAACTATGTGCCAGATCATGGGCAACCACTTCAATGGATGATTGATGCAGTGGTAGTCATTTTTCCGCCTGTGTTTTTCCTGGGAGCTTTTTCTCTCCTGGTGACGGTGCTGACTCTGAGTCGGGTCACTGGTTTTGTGCTGACGAGTGCATTTTGGCTGGTGATGTATACAATTGTCCACCTCTATCTTTTTTTTGGGAGTCCCAAATATGCCTGGGTTCCCTTTACCCCATTTGGTTGGACTTATGAAAAATATGCTTTAGGACCGGCCAACTGGTTTATTGGCAAGATGACCTATCTCCTTCTCTTTGTGGTTATGATGAGTGTGCTCTGGTTTCCGTTGCGAGAGGAGGCTCGCTATATCCGCAATCTAGAGGAGTAGTTCCATATCCTGGGCTAGTAATCGATTTAAAGAGGGTAGCGTTTCGTGTAAAGCTACTCTCTTTGCTTTCAAACCATTGAAGCTTACAAGAGTGCTGTGTAGGTGAAGAAGTGCTCTCTCCTCTCTTCCTCTCATAGGCTGCTTATTTCTTTATTGCTCATTACATACAAGCTGTCTGATCCCAATGGATATAACCCTTCATAAGATCGCTCTGGTATCGGTTGTGAACCCGCCTCCGCCGCCACCTTAGCTGGAATG
>CAXTTV010000255.1:0-5988 GCA_964247295.1 uncultured Ktedonobacteraceae bacterium
GGCATAGGGAGATGCCTCTTTTTTGGAGGGTGACAGAGTAGTTGGGACAGGAGGGATTAAGGAGGAGCTAAAAGCCGCATTCGACAATGAGAAGAGGATGAGCCGGGAGAAAGGCTCTGCTCCTGGTGTTAAATGGTCACTGGGTAACAACGTTGTACCCGACTCGGATGTCGCGTGAGGATGGAAACACTATGCAATGTATGCGATGATATAGTACCCGTATACAGCTAGGAGAAGAATTACGAATGCGAAGCTAATACAAAAAGGTCCAAACCAGCGGCCCTTGAGAGCGAGCTTCTCTTTGTTGTGCTCAATCGGATCCTCGCGCATATCAAGCACTTGAATCGTGGTGCGCATGCCCTGGGGCATCCACCAGTGGGGCTTGCGCCCCCTTGCAATCCAGCGACGGCAAAAGAACATCATGTTGGCGTTGAGGCCCGGGCGGGTGACGCGCTTTACAGCAAAGCCCGCAACGATCCCAATGATGAAAGCGTCGTAGCTGTCCGTATAGAGCTTCGTAGCCAGAGAGGGATGTGCGTTCAGGCGCGGCTCAAGCCATCCCGCATGCAGTGTGTCATGGAAGAATGGCAGCACCCATAGAAACATTGGGATCGCAATCAGTGTCCCCAGTAGGAGTACGATGAAGGGGAGCGCAACTTCTTGCGCTGTACTCACTGGCTTATACCGCGAGGAGAGAAGCGGGATGCGTATAAGAAAGCGATCGAACGTACCTGGCTCAGATTCCTCCGTCTTCTCTTCATACTTTAGAGGATTGAAACCAATCTGTTGGTAGAGTAGCAGCGCCATGAGACCTTCCATGAACGGTCGCACGACATGCCGAATATCATTCCATCGCTTAGTCGAGAGCCACTGAACGACACCACCATGATAGACATCGCTGCTGAGCAGGTGATCCCATCTGTACTTAACATTCCAGAGATGTAAGTCAATATGTTGACCAAAGAGCACGATGACGATATGCTGACCAGAGAGCCATTGAGTCAGGATAAAGTAGAGAGCGATCATCGATAGCTTGCCAATATGCCCAAAGCACAGTCCGTAGAACTGGCCTTGAATAAAATTGAGGATCTTGTACTTATGCCTGGGTTGAGGAAGCTCATGCTGGGCTTCCATTATCTTTGTGCTCATACTGTAACCTTCACCCATCTGGTAACACCCTGTTTATAGCGATCCTGAGATGACGTACTGGCGAGCATTAATTTGGAGATACACTCCTTATTTGACACGAATACGTGTAGCCATAAGGAGACGGATGAGGCATCAAATAAGTATAAGGTTCCTCTGATGATAAAATAGTGGAGAGGGAAAGAAAAATACATGTATGTGTGTGACGATGGGTCTGTCGAACTTACTTGTAACGAGATAGTTTTGAGAGGAGTTCTATAGATATGGATATGAGGTTTGAACTGGTGCCGATCCCGGTCTCAGATATTGATCGCGCGAAGGCATTTTATTCTGAAAAGGTGGGGTTTCATATAGACCACGATATCCAGCCCGGCAATGGGATGAGGATCGTTCAGTTGACCCCGCCGGGATCGGCCTGTTCCATTCTGTTGGGGACGGGGATGGGCGAGATCTCTGGGATGCAGCCGGGCGGTGCCAAAGGTTTACATCTGTTGGTGGCCGATATCAATGAGGCCCGCACGGAGCTCCACTCCAGGGGTGTGGAGGTTAGCGCGGTAGATGATATGGGTGGTGTGAAGTATGTTCACTTTAGCGATCCAGATGGCAATACCTGGCTTTTGCAGGAAATCTCTCCTGAGAGCAGAGCGGCAAATCAGCCTTGATTGGCCTCCGCTAAGAGCAGATTTAGTCTGTGCTCTTCGTATCTTCTGATGGAAGGATACTCGATTCCTGAGAGATTGTTGAGTCCTTCCATGATTTTGAGATCTGCCTGCTGGTTCTCCTTAGACGATCTTACGCATTGTGCTTAATCCCTCCCGCCCCTATGGTTCTTTCTACTTTGCTCCTGGTCGCTGGCGCATGATCTATCGCATGAACGCGGGCGAGAACCAGATTTTCTCTTAAAAAAAGATCTTTGAAGCCCAAAAGCAACCTCCAGGTCAGAAAAGCTCTCTTCTCCTGTAGAGGAATAAAAATCTGGAGAGAATAGATGCAACAGAGGACGGATGCCGATCTGGTTTTGCTGGCCTGTATGGGCAATCAGGATGCCAGTAATGAACTGATCAGGCGTTATCAGGCAGGGATAAAGCGGGTTGCGCTAAAAATTGTGGGACAGGAAGAACTGGCTTCGGAAATTGCTCAGGAGGCATTTCTGACGGCCTACCTTTCACTCGGCCAACTGCGAGATCCCTCCCGCTTTCGTGGCTGGCTTACCAGCATTGTGCGTAACTTTGCTTTAGGGGCCTTAAAAGAGCAGCGAAATCGCCCAATCTCTCTAGATCAGCTTCTTGAGGAGCATCCCACCTCTGAGCCAGAGGGTTTCTTGCCACACTCGATTGATCCAGAAGCGCAGGTAGAAGAACGCGCCTTGCAACAACTGCTCCTTAGCACCATTTCTATCCTCTCGCAGAAAGAGCGGAGCGCAGTCCTTCTCTATTATTATCGGCAGCACAGCATTCAGGAGATCGCCGCCCTGCTGAATATTTCAGAGACCGCTGTCAAAAGCCGCCTCTTCAAAGCCCGCAGAACCTTGCGCGACCAGCTCTCAGCAGAATACGAAATTGCTGCCCCTCAGATGGCAGGTATGAAAGGAACAAAGACTATGGACGAAGAGCGTCAGAGACTCCAAAAAGATATGGCTTCCCTTCCTAAACCGAGTCCGGAGACAATACACGTGTTGACGCAGGCTTACACAGAAGCGAGAGGATTTGATCAACCGTTTATTGGAACAGAGCATCTGCTTCTCGTCCTTTTACATCCCGAGATCAAGGAGACGGCAGAGATCTTCACGCAAGCCGGGATCACCCTGGAGCAGGCGCGATCCGCCGTACGTATCGTCAGTCCCCATGTACCGGGAGAGATTGCCCAGGGGATGTCGCGGGATGTCCTGACTGTGATGGTGGGCAGTCTCCAATTGGTCAGGCACTTTCAGCATCAGGAGCAGAAGCCAATGCATCTGCTTCTCAGCCTGCTTTCTTACCAAGTTTTAAATCAACTAAATATCTCACCCGCATAATTACGGGATCAAGCATTGAAGAGACTGCTCGGGGAAGAGCACAGCGGTGAAATTGATCTCGCCCAGCTTCAACAGATAGTTGCTTTGAAGGAGCCACTGGTAAAAGGAGCCGACCCGATTGATCCCCAGAAGGAAAGTGGGTTTACCCTGAATGTAGATAAAGCCGTGGACACTCTACAAAAGACGCAGACAAGCCTACTGAAGAAGTATAAGGAAGGAGATCCCAGATATGAAAGGATAAAAAAGATGTTCGAGGGCTCTCAGCGCCGGTTGGAATTGACCAGAAGACCCGGTTTAGCGGCTGGAAAAGCGAAGTTAGGTACCAGCTATACAGATGTATTAATGAATGTAAACGCTATGCGGTTTAATCATACGCATGTTGGTCCCGAACATCTCCTCTATGGTATTTTGCAGCTCACAGGTGATCGCATGCGGGTCTCCCAGGTGCTCAATCATTTGCAGGTTGACCGCTCGGATCTTCAAAGAGCATTGGAGCACCATCTTCAAGAGCACACCTATCAGATTGCAGATAGCCAATTGAAGGGCAACTTTACAGACGGAGCGAATGAAGTCATCGAATATGCCTACGAAGAATCCCATCAACGAAGAGATAGCTTCATCGGTGCCGAGCACCTTTTAATTGGATTGGCTCGCCACGGAGGTGATTTTAGTGGGGAGCTTATGCAGAAAAGAGGGCTCACCGCCGAAAAGATCCGCGAAGAGCTGGCTTTACTTCCAGATCCTGTCAGTCAGTGAAGATAAAGCAGGTAAAAGGCTTGGGCAGATGCAAGGAACGGTGTTCTCCCACCTTGCTATCGTCCGTAGATCGGGTCGCGTGCGGACCCGTGGAGACGGGAACCTCCTCCCATCTTTCGCCGGATTTGCCAGCAGAGTCGCTCGTAATGGCCTTATGTCAGAGCATGATGGATCGCTGGCTTGCATTTGGGTAATATCTAAAATCTGGATAGTAGCGAAAGGGAATAGATCGAACGTGTAAGCATGAGAGGATCTTGTCCAGCGGCCCCTTATTTGATAAGGAAGCTTTTGCGAGAGGCTCTGGTGTGGAGGGCGTGAGCTCAGCCTCTCGCATGGCTCTAGAAGCGCCTTCAGGGGAAAAATTGCAAAAAAAGAGGATTTTTGGAGGGTCAAAAACAGGCATTTTAGGAGCCTCTCGGGGTGCAGTTCATTTTTTTGCGGAGTCAGTTGGTGAGCAGAGAACCCGTTCACGTGGCGTAGGACGGGCACGCAATGATGCTCTACCGTCCACCGCCTGAAGGACCCTTTTTTCTGCCACTGCAAAAAATGAACTGCACCCAGCCTCTCGCAAAAGCTTGATTTAGCCCGCTTCACAGGCTATACTAGAAGGGTAGGGGTTGAAAGAGAGGCGGGGACCCAATGGGGATTGCAACGACACACTATGTCAAATGTATCCGTTTTTCAGTATGTTGAAAGAGAGGCGGGGACCCAATGGGGATTGCAACAATCATCCTGATGTCTCTTCCTTGCTGGACGAGGTTGAAAGAGAGGTGGGGACCCAATGGGGATTGCAACTTCTTGATCACTTGCCTCTTCCCATATAAATCAATCGTTGAAAGAGCGGTGAGGACCCAATCGGGATTGTAATTAGAAAATACGATAATTAATCTTTGCTATCGGAAGAGGAAGAGGCCTGCTTGCTATTCGGTCTCGGAGATTACCCCGGTTGATGGCGGCCCGGTGGAACGTCAGGTTCTATTGGGAAAATAAAAAAAGCCGCTTCAGGTGCGAGACGGTGTATCCGTCGTAGGATATCACGTTCACGTGCGTCTTGGATGGATTTCCTACCACTAATACTGCCCCGAAGCGGAACCATGCAAAGGCTGACCTATATCATTCGACTCTTATTACACCGATCTTGGCCATTCATGTTTCAGCAGTCCAAAGTAATGGGCATCTAAAAATTGGTCGCGGAAGAAGAAGCGCTGGCGTAGGTTTCCTTCATAGGTGAAACCAAGCTTGAGGAGGAGATTTCTTGAAGCTTCGTTTCTTTGATCCATGGCCGCTTCAATACGGTGTAGCCCCAGTTCGGTAAATCCATAGGTCAGGATCACCGCCAGGGCTTCAGCTACAATGCCCTGCCTCCAGTATTCTTGATTAAGCTCGTAGCCTATTTCGGCATAATGAAGGTCTGGGCCGAAAGAGATAAAGGCGCATGAGCCAATAATGGCATCCTCACCTTTCAACGTGATCCCCCAAAAGATCGATTCATGCCGCGTGTAGAGATCACGAATCTCTTGAATCAGTGTTCGCGTCTCTTCAAGTGAGGTATGTGTCTTGTCCCCATAAAAGTCCATGATCTGCTGATTAGACTTTAGTTTGAAAAATGCTTTCGCGTCCTCGGGCTGAAACTGGCGGAGCTGTAAGCGGTCAGTGGTCAGTAAGGGGAAGTGCGTAAATGCTAGGTTCATGCTCATAAATAGGCTCCTTCTGGCTAAGGCTGATGCACAATAGCTTCTGAATAGAATAAGGAGACGGATTTTTACTGATGGGGTCCGCCTCCTTCCACTCTTCAAGTATATTCTTTTACGATGGTAATTCGCTTACTCCTCGCCTTGTTCTGGCCTATCCCGCTCAGGTTGATCCACAAAGCGTGGGGCGGTCGGGTTGTTATGATGCGGCGCTGTCAGTTCCTGATACTCGGGAAGCATGTTTTCGGCGAATGGTGGCAGTGGTTTCTCGGTCTTCTCAACTTTAGAGGTCCGTTCACCTGGCTGATCAGTAGATGAGTTGGAGCAGTTGATCCCAATGGTATTCATAATCTGCATATTGCGTTGTGCCAGCGATGGATG
>CAXTTV010000256.1:0-5912 GCA_964247295.1 uncultured Ktedonobacteraceae bacterium
CAACTCCTCCGCTATTGAATGAGTCGCCCTGGCAAATTATTGCCAAAACTGGAACTGGACAGGTAGGGGGAGATAAGCAGGCCAATGGTTGGTTGCTTTCGCAGGCTCCATACCAGGACCCGAAACTAACGATTGTAGCGATGCGTGAGAACGCGGGCGAGGGAGGATCAACGGCTGGCCCGATGGTCAAAGTGATGTATGATCGGATCTTTAGCGAGGTTATGAAGTTACAGCATCCATCGCCCCCGCCGGTCGGTGATTATACCACGGGCTTTTGCGCTCAGAAAGGTTTGAGCCCGGGTGGCTGCGGGCTGGCGCGCGCGCCTGCCCTGGACGGTCTCTGGTATCTATAAAAGTGTATGGATCATACTTTTTTCAATACTTTTATATGTAGGAACCCTATTTTTTCAGAACCTGTTTCTGTATCATTGCATTGGAGTCTACAACTTTTTTGATCGCTATCGGTTTCATAGTAAAAAGGACTTATAGAAGATGACGAGCCAGACTCACTTTTGGCGCTCTCCACTTGACCCTCAGCGGGTGATGCGCGCGACCATTACTCATTGGCAGCGGCAGTGGGCGGTGGAGCGGGAGGAGCAGCTCGCGGTTGAGGAGCCCTTTGAGATCCGCTTCCACGGACAGAATCAGGCCGTGATCATGCGTACGCCTGGTCATGATCGTGAGCTGGCTCTGGGTTTTCTTTTCAGTGAGGGTCTGATTTCAGGATTGGAAGATGTGCGAGCAATGCATGAGGCCAGCGATCAGGATGGTTTGCCACTCGCGAATGTATTGGATGTTTTTCTTCGCTCTTCAGAGGAATTGGACAGACATCGGGAAAGTTTACAGCGGCATTTTACCATTTCCTCCAGTTGTGGGCTTTGTGGTAAAAACAGCATCGAGGAACTTTTCTATTCTCAGTTGCCATTAGAGCCGGATAATTTGCGCGTACCTGTCTCCCTCCTCTATCAATTGCCTCAACGGTTGCGCGAGGCTCAGGACGTTTTTCAATCTACCGGTGGTCTCCATGCCGCTGGCCTTTTTCGGCTGAATGGTGAACTTGTCCATCTGCGCGAAGATGTGGGCCGGCACAATGCCGTTGATAAGCTGATCGGTCGAGGGCTATTGGATGGAGACTTTCCTTTTCGCGATCGCATATTGCAAGTAAGTGGGCGACTTTCCTACGAGATTCTCCAGAAAGCTCTGATCTGTCGAATACCCTGTATTGTAGCGATCTCGGCCCCCTCCAGCCTGGCGGTCGAATTAGCTGATCGCAGTGGCATTACTCTGGTGGGCTTTGTACGGGGTGAGCGTTTAAATGTGTATACGCATCCCGAGCGGGTACAAGAAGCTTGAGTTCGCTATACAAATATCTAGCGTCTGCGTTATAATTTCAATATGCAATACGATACAATCGCCGCGATCGCCACCCCTCCTGGTGTGGGTGGTATAGGCGTCATCCGTGTGAGCGGTCCCGATGCTTTTGCCGCTGTCCTACCTTTATTAAAACGGCCAGGAGATAAAAGTAGCGCGCCCGCCTCTCATCAGCTCACCTATGGGCAGATAATCGATCCCGCGACCAGAGAACCGATAGACGAGGTGCTGGTTGCCTTTATGTATGCTCCCCGCTCGTATACCTGCGAAGATGTTGTAGAGATCCATGGGCATGGTGGTCCCTTCATTCTTCAGCGTATTTTGAAGGTAGTTTTAGCTCAGGGGGTGAGGATTGCCAATCCGGGTGAGTTTACCATGCGAGCCTTTTTGAATGGGCGTTTAGATCTAGCACAGGCCGAAGCGGTTATGGATCTTATCGGTTCAGAGACCGAGACCGGGCGGCGGCTGGCGATGCAGCAGTTTCGTGGGCTGGTCTCCAGCCAGGTACAGCAGGCACAAACCACAATTCTGGGGAGTATCGCCCGGATCGAAGCCAGCATCGACTTTCCTGAAGAAGATGTACCAACCCCAAACGAAGACGAGCTGGCCCCCATTATAGATCAGGCCGAGCAGCAGGTTGATCGTTTGCTAGCAGGAGCCGATCAGGGTAGGCTATACCGGCAGGGACTGAGAGTCGTCATTCTAGGACGGCCGAACGTTGGTAAATCCAGCCTGCTGAACGCTATGTTGCGTATGGAGCGGGCAATCGTCACACCGATTGCTGGTACCACGCGTGACACCGTAGAGGAGGCTGCGAATATTCAGGGGATACCACTCCACCTGATCGATACCGCTGGAATAACCACCAGTGATGATCCAATTGAACAGATTGGCGTGGAGCGCAGCCGGGCGGCGGCGGCCAGTGCTGATGTCTTACTCCTGGTCTTTGATGCCTCGGAGCCGATAACAGAACTTGATCGTCAGGTCATAGCCGAGCTGAAAGCCTTTAGAGATGCTCAGGATCAGCGACCCCTTTTGCTTGTGCTAAACAAAGCCGATCAACCACCTCAATTAGAGAAATCAGAGCTAGTAGAGATCTGGCCGGGGACCTCAATTGTTTCCACCTCTACACGTGAGCCGGAAGGGATCGGTCAATTGGAGCAAGGACTGGCCGATCTAGTCCTCAAGGGTCAGACACTTCAGAGTGAAAATGTACTGGTTACCAGTGTGCGTCACCAGGAGGCCCTACACAGATCTCTAGAACACTTGAGAGCAGCTAAAAGACCATTAGCACAGGGATTACCTCTAGACTTTGTTTCCATCGATCTCCGGGCCGCCTACGAGGCTCTTGGGGAGATCACCGGAGAAACCGCTAGCGAGGATCTTCTAGATCGGATCTTCCAAGAGTTTTGTATAGGTAAATAGAGCCCAATAGACAGGTATAGCGGAGATTCTATAGCCTCCCCTACTTTTTTTTAGCTTATTATGATCACCAGGACTTTTTAACGAAAATATTGATCATAATCTATTCTTAACCTAAGCCATGTATATATCTTATAGAGAGAATGAATATTTTCTCTTCCTGGCTACTTTATAGAGAGAAAGGTCGTTGTATGCGTCAGTTTACTACCAGATCAATCATCATTATTGTGTTGGTCCTGATCATCTGTGGAGGCTTAACGACCGCCTCAGTAAGGCAGATGGTTCAGGTAGCCAGTGCCTCGTCTTTAACACGTCTAACTTCTTCGCCAGGGCCCGCCACTTCTCCAACCGTATCTGGGATTTCGGCGACCCCAACATTCGCCTTGCATAACGGACCAGTTCGAGGGATCAGCTCTGGAGATTTGGATGGTACAGACGGTATTTACTGGTCGCGGATCTCAGATCCTTCTTGTGGCTGGGGAAATCTGACAGGGGAGCGTCTAAAGCAGGCTGTATTGAAACAGCATCAGAATGGTCTTCGTGTGCTGTTGCTGACATGTCAGGGGAAAGGAACCATTAACAGACAAAGACTGCAAGATATCGGTCAGGCGAGAGCCGATGCTGTCCAATGTGGAAACGAACAGATCAAGTATGGTCCTGGTCCCGAGGATTTCGCCAGGTTTTACAACGCTTGTGAAGAAGCCACTCATACTGTTCAGCCAACCATTCCGGTATTGGTAGGGGCACTTGATCCTCATGTAGGTGGAGTTGATTATGATCCCTTAGTTGAGCAAGTCAATTATTATAATCATGTCGAAACCACTATGAACACCCAGATCCATCCTGGTGGGCACTGGCACTGGCGTTCACAGATTCTCGGCCTGATTGATAGCTGGCATAATGGATATCCTAATTCCTCCGTGAACAGCTTACAAAATCTTTTTGACTTCTGGTCGCAGCAGTTTGGTGTGGATAGTAAGGATCTGGGCAAGCATCTCTGGGTAGTAGAGGGGACAGGGTGTTTCAAAGGCTGTGGTCTGGACGTAGAGAACCCTCGCGAGATCGCAATCTCTCATTTACTCACGCTCATCACTGATGTACAGACCTCCGTACGGGGTCAGGTTCCCTTTTTCTATTTTAGCAACCGAGATTTTTTTACCGATGGTGTTTTATGGCCGATAGGGGTTCGTGACATCAATGGACATGTAAAGCCGTTAAGACAAGATCTACCCATGGGAGAGCGTACATTAAAGCTGAATTGTAATGGAAAGCAGATTGTAGTCCAGGATCAGGTTAGCTTTTTAACCAGCATGTATGACAACTGTACTTTACCTGACAACTACCTGGATACTCTCACAAATTGATCATATTCTATCTAAGTAGTTACCTGATTGTCTAGATCTGCCTTGTTTTTGTCGTCCTTCAATATATAGAGTTATCCTTGTGTGACTTCTCTTTATGCCCAAGAATAAATAGAGAAAGGCCGTATTCTTGAGACAGATCAATAGAAGATCATTTATCATTATCTTTATGGTGGTACTGATTTGTGGAGGATTAACCACCGGCTCAACATTAAAACTCACTCGACAAGACAGAGGAAACATGGCTGTATATACGGTTAATCCCGCGAAAGTGCATTCACGAGCAGCGCCAGTCATACCAGCTTTTACCCTACACGAGGGGCCGATTTTAGGAATTAGTACAGGAGATGTAGATAGTGCCGATGGTATCTACTGGTCCCGTATTTCAGATCCATCCTGCGGTTGGGGAGATCTCACAGGAGAGCAGTTAAAGCAGGAGGTTTTCAAAAAACACCAGGCCCACATGCATGTTTTATTATTGACCTGCCAGGACGATCACGGCGTGCTTAATCAGCAGCGAATAGAGGACGCCGCGAGAGCGGATGCGGATGCGGTACAGTGTGGAAATGAGCAGGTGAAGTTTGGGCCAGGTCCAGAGCAGTTTGCTATATTCTATGACGATTGTGAGCTGACCGTCCATGCGATAAAGCCAGATATTCCAGTTCTTATGGGAGCTCTAGACCCCAAGATTGGAGGCGAAGATTTTGGTGGGTCATCAGCTCAGGCAAAATACTTTAACGCGATGGAAATATATATGAATACCACGCTCCATTATAATGGGGCATGGCACTGGCGCAATCAGATCATCGGTCTAATCGATAGTTGGCACAATGGTTTTCCTGATCCAAGTACCAATAGCTTAAAGGGACTGTTTGATTATTGGGCAAAGGCCTTTCAAGTACCAACGAATGAACTGGGCAAGCATGTATGGGTTGTAGAGGGAACCGGCTGTTTTACTGTCTGTGGTTTAAATGAAGACAGCCCGGCAGATATTGCCACATCACACATATATACCTTGATCTCTGATGTTCAAACCTCCCTTCATTATAATGTCCCATTTTTCTACTTTAGCAACCGAGACTTTTTTTCCGTTGGTCATTTATGGCCGATTGGAGTACGTGATATCGATGGGAACCCAAAACCGTTAAGACAAGATCTCGCATTGGATGATCGCGCCCTGAATCTATCCTGTGGGAGTATAACTGTCACTGTGCGTGACCAAGTTCATTTGCTCGCCAGAATGTATCAAGGGTGTACAGTGCCAGATAACTATATGGACATCCTGGCCAGCTAACAATGGAGAACGCCATTTTACCAGCTTACCAAAGAAATGTAGCTGGTAAAATGACTATTTTCGTCGCTTTTGCCAGTTACCCCCAAAAAGCCTTGACAAAGCCCAAATCATATGGCATACTTAGCGAGTCTTCAGAAACACCACCGCTTCGCAGCAATGTGATGCTCCTCTGAAAATCATTTCTCTAAACACAAGATCTGAGCTTTGTTCGCCCTTTTTTGGGGGGGTGCAAAGTCAGGTTGAAGGGGAAAAAGAATTTTAGAGATTTGTGAAAAAAAGTAAGAAAAACACTTGACAGATCGCAAAGGTTGTGCGATAATCTGAGACATCGCCGCAAGAATATAAAAAGATTGCGACGGACCAGAGTGCAGGGTATACCACGCGATGCGTGATGAAGGTCTTCGGACCTGACCTGCCGGGCTCTTTGACAACTGAAATGTGGAAAGCAGAACAGCTACTGTTTG
>CAXTTV010000257.1:0-5877 GCA_964247295.1 uncultured Ktedonobacteraceae bacterium
GATCATAGGTGGTACCTACTACCAGTATTGGGACTCCCTTTCCTTCATAGCTAAAGGGACCGGTAAAGCGTTCATCTGCTTGTACGGGCCAGAGAGCACAGTTGAATGTTTCTACTACTGAACCAAAATGGGGAGAGATCTCTCGTAACCGCTTTGCAAAGTCTATATGGGCCCGGAGGTCCTGTGGATAGCTTTGATCACCGCATCTGATCCCACTAAATGCGCCATCCCCCGGATCATAGGTCCCATCAGGATGGCGGCCATTAATGGTATCATCAAGAACCCGGAGGATACTTCCATCCTTGTTGACATCGGCCTGATAGAGTCCTTCAGCAAGGGTGGGCCAAAAGCTTCTTACATACAGAGATACGAATGCAGCGCTTAGCGCGGTTGTGCCATTTACAGGGCGCGGGTCATTCGATTTAATCGACTTAATAGGCTGTTTATCTAACTGGCTTACCAGGCGGTCAAATGCAGAAGCGGGATTGCCATCGCCGAACTTACACTCTTTTGGCGTGGTTTCACAGTATGAGAAAAAGTATTTTAATCCTTTCTCATACGAGGCAGCCTGTTGTTCGTCAACTGCGAACGGGGTATTGGCATAGGTTGATGGATTGATTGCGCCATCTAATACCAGGGCGCGTACATTGTTGGGGAACAAACTTGCGTAAGTTGCACCCAGATAGGTGCCATAGGAGGTACCCAGGTAGGTGAGCTTCTCATCACCGACTGCGATACGGATATGATCCATATCCATGGCGGTGTTCTTTGTCGAGAGGAAGGGTAAAAGGTCGGTTGTGCTATTGCGTTGCGCACAGAGAGCGACAAATTCTTTAGAGCTAGTGATGTCTTCCCCAATGGTTGTGTAGGCTTTAGGGGCTGCACCCACAGCATCTCGCTCTTTTGCAGTTCGGCAGTTCACAGGAGAGCTAAAGCCAGTCCCACGAGGATCAAACCCAATGATATCGAACTTCGTACGCAGGTTGGCGAACAAAGTCTCACCCACGCCAGCGACAAAATTAACGCCCGATCCTCCAGGGCCACCTGGATTCACTACCAGTGAACCTATGCGGTTTTTGGTGTCTGTCGCGGGCAACTTGATTAAAGCTATAGCGATTTTCTTCCCATCGGGTTTTCTATAATCTAGAGGAACGGGTAATGTTGCACATTGAAAGACTGGACCACAGGCCTTCCATGCGAGTTCGACTCCTGCAGCAGAAGCAGGAGTCGCTGACTTAGAAAAAGTTCCGAAAGGAGCTTGTGTGAATCCAACAAGTGCGAGCGCTGCAAAAAAACAAAAACATAGGGTACGAATCACTCGTGTGGTAGTACACACTTTTACAAAGGGGGTTTCCATGGCAGTTCCTTTGCCTACTAGTATTTTTAGAATATTATGCACTATGCTACAACTAAGCTTGGTAGCATGCGTAGTCTAACATAAAGAAAATAGGGTTGCAACCAGTTAATTAATGGGACTTAAAAGTCGTTTATTAGTCTATTTTACTTAACTGAAAGCACGAAGATTGATAATCACATAGATGAGGGTATTGAGGGTGTAGACCGACCGATAGTTGCATACTTCAGGTTGTTCGATTTCTAATTTTTTAGCTTGCTTTCAGATTCGATTCGGGCCGCGTGCCTGAGTTAGGTGATGGGGACGGAGGCAATGCCACCATGATGAGCGACCGAATTGTAGATATACCAGGTATCAGCGGTCACGTGCTAATGAGAAGAGGATGAGCCAGGAAAAAGGCTTTGAGATAAGCATACTTCGGGTGCGTCAGAGGATGACCATAAGTGGAATACTGCTCTTGCAATGCCTGAATAAGGGGATCATGATCTATTAAAATGGAGGTGGCCGGAAGCTGCCTGAGTTTATTGACCAGTTGCCCTGTGATTAGCCAGACAAGTAGAGTTTCCGATGAAGATTGATAGGTCTCCTTCCCACGGGTCCACACGTGATCCGATCCACGGGCAATGGCGAGATGGAAAAAGCGAAAACACCCTTTCCCTTCCCACCATTTCTTCTTTGAGCCAACGTAGGAATATCCCAACAGATCTTCCCTACTCTGCCTACGTGCTCTTCGAGTCTCTGTAGACATTTCTCAATAGCATCACAAGTTGATCTTCTACTTGTTTACGGTAGAACGGGGCTTTGCATACACCATCATACCCCGTTGAAACGTCCGGATTGGCTCCTGAGAAGCTTGCCTCTCTTGACCAGACGAACGCATCACCCGACGACCAGACTGAACCCATTGATAACTTTTTGATGATGCCGAAGATACTGTTTGATCGTGTAATTTGTCTTGTCCCATATTCATCATTACAGGCCTTCCTGTCATTCCTCAACCAGAACACTGTCCCAGAACGCATTACATCGCCAGTTTAAGCAACAAAACTCTATTTGTGTACGTATAACATCTATCTCCGATAAGTGCTAAGCGCGATTGATCGTCCATAAAATTGCACATCCGGCATCACAGTTCGTTTCCGTGCGGGACAAGAAATAGCATGTTATACTATTTTCAGCATCTCGCGCATTTGTAAATTCCTCTGGGACAATGATAGCTTATTTTGCATGGGATTTACGACAGCCGCAAGTCAGCCATAAGACACCCGCAAAGGTGCCAGGGATCCGAACAAGGGAGCCAGGGGTCGGGGGCCAGAAGTAAGCCACAAATAATCATCAGGAGGCCAGTAAAAGGCCAGGAAGTATATCAAGGGGGCCAATAGGAGGCCAGAGGAAGGATATTTCGCTCCCAGAAGAGACCCAACAGGGGGCGCTTTAATTTGGGGGCCTGAAATGCCTTGTGAGAACCTTTGGGACTGGGTTACAATGTGAATGGAATTAACACAAAGATGCAGGATGACGGCCACAACCAGCCACTGCGTGCGGAACGTCTGAAGCGTGGCTGGTCACAACAAAGGGTCGCGGATGAACTTCAATTGCTGTTCCCTGACTCGAATGCCACCGATAAAGATATTGGACGGTGGGAACGTGGCAGTCGTACGCCCTCGCCCTTCTATCGCGAAAAACTATGTGCTTTATACGGCAAACAAGCGGATGAACTTGGTTTTATCAAAGCTGGAAGTGATCCCTCCGAAGATGAGAGTTCACCAGGGAAAGACAGGGAAGAGCCGACCAGGAGTCAGTCCTCGACAAAACCGAATAATGGCATTCAACTGTTTGTACCGCCAAAAATCGAGATGATGCTGCCTCTACACGTAAGGAAACGAGATATGTACGGAGAGCCTGAGCCCAGCGATTGGGGAACCTGGTTTGGTTTAAAGCAGATGGAGATGCTCAACAAAATTAATATGTGGAGCGGGCAACCTTTATCTTGCAATGAGGTGCAGGAAACGGTCAATGAAGAGATCCAGATGCTTGATGAGAAGCTTAAGCAATTTGATAAACAGGATGAGCTCAGCATCTCCCGTAGACAGGTGTTGGTCACTATTGCTTCACTGCCGGTAATGCTGTTCAATTGGAGACAGCCCGATACGTTTAATGATCTGGTGGCGGAAGAGTTTCTCCCAACCTGTGCGGCCAGCCTGACAACCTGCTGGCACCTGCTCCGTGGCTCCGGCCTGACGGCGGTGGAACAGATTATCCCCAGATACGCTCCTACTCTGACACGGCTGGTCCATAGCAATAATCGCTATCAAAAAATCGCGGCCCGGCTGGCAACTCAGATGAACCTGCTACGCGCGATCCTCGCGAAACATCGTATGAATGACTCTACCCGAGAACGCTATTGCCAGGAGGCGATCGAGTATGGTCGCCTCTCGGAGGATCTCCGCTTACATGCGGTGGCCCTGATGTATCTGGGCTATACCTATATTTTCTGTGAGCCTCTACGACCCAAAAAGGCTATCGAGGTGTTCAGGCAAGCGCTCAAGGTGCTGGAAGATGAGTCTCCCTTGCTCACAAGCGATATCTATATTGGGCTGGCCGATGCCTACGCCCAGTGCCATCTGGAGAATGAGGCCCTCGACTCCATCCGTCTGGCACACGAGTGTTTTCCAGCACGTCCGGAACGGGACCCTAGCTATCTTTATGCAGATTGCAGCCGCGCAACGATCTTCCAGTGGGAGGGGAAAATGAGCCTGGATCTGGCTGATAGTTTTCCCGCGAACGACTATTATCATAAAGCGCTAACTTCTTTTGAACAGGCCGATCTGGCTCGACCTCATTCCGAACGTGCCTCAAGCGAGATTTTAATCGACCAGGCGGACGCCGCCAGAGGTATGGGTGAGCAGGAAGCATATACCCGCTATCTGTACGAGGGTGTGCGGCAAGCCGTTGATCTAGGAAGCCAACGACGTGTGAATGATGCCCATAGCGTCTTTAAGCGCTCCCCCGAAAAGTGGCAACACGAGGCGCGAATTCAAAATCTGGCCAAGAGTGTTTTTAATCAGCTTCTAGGAGGGGTCTCGTCTCTTTAGACGAGATTCTCCATAGGTACCTTCTGGTTCTCCCCTCCTAAATAGTACTTTCTTGTGTATTTCCCATACAATGCTTGTTTTACGACCTGCATACCAGTAAGCTATAGGTACCTCTTCAGCACCAAAAAAGCCGCTAATGTCATCTATAACAAGAGGCGGCTGTGGAGAAGGTACTATCTGAAGGCAGGCTCTAGCGATGATTGACTATACAGGACAGCGGCTGGGCAATTACCAGGTGAGGCATCTAGTTGGACGAGGCGGCTTCGCTGATGTTTATCTGGGCGAGCATATCTATCTTAAAACTCCCGCAGCTATTAAAATATTGCAGATGCAGTTGGATCGGGAGATCTTCGAGAATTTTTTATCCGAGGCCCGGACGATTGCTCACCTCTCACACCCCAATATTACACCGGTCCTTGAATTTGGCATTGAGGGCACAATGCCGTATCTTGTGATGGGCTATGCGCCCTTCGGATCTTTGCGCAACCGCCACCCTCACGGCAGCACTCTACCGTTCTCAATGGTTCTTCAATACGTTAAGCAAGTCGCTGCGGCCCTGCAATATGCTCACGATAAAGGAATTATTCACCGAGATGTGAAACCGGAGAATATGCTGCTTGGTCACAATGAAGCGGTGATGCTCACAGATTTCGGGATCGCGACTAAAACTCAGACAACTCTTCAACATGCTACGGCCAAACAAACGGACAGCATGGTTGGGACGGCAAGCTATATGGCCCCGGAGCAGTTGCAAGGACGGCCAGTCTTTGCCACCGATCAATATGCTCTGGCAGTTGTGAGCTATGAATGGCTCTGCGGATCTCCTCCCTTTGAGGGCATGAATCTTATGGAGATCGCGGTCCAACAGCTTCAGGCTGCCCCACCACCGCTACAGGAGCGCGTTCCCGACCTTTCTCCTGCGGTAGAGCAAACAATTATGCGCGCCCTCGCGAAAGATCCTACGCATCGCTTCCCCAGTGTTCTGCATTTCGCGCAAGAGCTGAGTTACACCAACGAGCAAGGGCAGATGCCCAGAGCTACAAAAAATTTGTTTTTGCCTGCCTCTTCTCCGTTACACTCGCCCATGCCTCCAACTCCAGGCCTCAGCCATGAGGAGTACGCTTCAGCGACTGTCGCGGCTCCCCCTGTCTCTCGCTTACCTCAGTTTCAGAATGCAGTTCCGCCCATCAATACTCCTGTGCCGGAGGGCTTCCCTACATCGGCTCCGTTTGGCACGCTTCCTCCGAAAGCGCTAAACCAGTTCGAGAGGATCAGGCTTTCGCGGCGTCAGGTTGTGATCGGTCTGGCTGCGGTCGGCGTTCTGGGGATTGGGGGAATCGCTCTGGCCCGGACCCGTAATCAGCCAGAAGCAGTGGTCAAACCCAAACCACAACCTACTCCAACCCCGAAGCCCTCGCCCACCGTGCC
>CAXTTV010000258.1:0-5721 GCA_964247295.1 uncultured Ktedonobacteraceae bacterium
TTCTCTTGAGCCAGCTAGATGTGTGTCCATTAACCTCAGAGGTTATGGCGTCCAGCATTAACACAAATCCCGTGTTTGTGCGACGCATTCTGGGCTTGCTGAGTCGTGCCGGGTTGGTTGGCTCACAACCGGGTGTGGGTGGGGGATGGAGATTGCAGCGAGACGCCGGGGATATTACCTTGTTGGATGTCCATCGTGCTATCGATGAAAAGCACCTGATTGCTATGCCTCATAGTAAGCCCAACCCTGACTGCTTGATCGGACGCAATATTGAGCGTGCACTGACGCTACATTTTGAACATGCCGAAAATGCGTTTGAGCAGGCCTTGGCGCAACAGACTATCGCTGATGTTCTGCATACAGCGATTGAAGATTCCAGCACACGCGTGTAATAGCCATCACCTCTTTTTTTTGCGTGTATTTGTAACTGATATAGTTGCGGATAGCGTTTGATATTCGTCACTCTTTGGTTTTATTGAAAGGAAAACATTATGAATATTGCTATTCTTGGTGCTCGTGGTATGATCGGTCAGCAGGTTGTGCTTGAAGCCCTTGTGCGTGTGCATATCGTTAAGGCATTGACACGTGATAAAGGAAATTTCCCTATTGCTCACCCACGCCTTAGCGTAGAACAGGTGGACATTTTTGATGCCACGAGTATCGCCAGCGCTGTAGCGAACGCGGATGTGGTTGTCAACGCAACTGGAATTGGGCAGGACCTTAGTATAGATCCGCAGCGGTTTTTCGTGGATTCGACGCGAGCGGTCATTGAGGGAGTAAAGCGTGCTGGAGATAAACGTTTGCTTGTTGTAGGCGGGGCCGGAAGCCTGGAAGTCGCGCCGGGATTACAGCTTGTAGACGCCCCCGAATTTCCCGATCTATTCCGGGGGGTTGCCAATGCTCAGCGCGAAACCTTAGCGATGTACCGCGCCTCAGACCTGAACTGGACCTTCTTCAGCCCATCAGCCGTTATTGAACCGGGACGACGTACAGGGAAATATCGTTTAGGCGGAGACCAGCTCCTCACCAACGAACAGGGCGAGAGCTACATCTCTGTCGAAGACTTTGCCCATGTTCTCCTCGACGAAATCGAGCAGCCACAGTTTGTATGCCGTCGCCTCACCGCTGTCTCACTCATAAAATAGATGGTACGTCTGTTGCTTACACCCCAGCCATGATTGTATGCAATTTTCGAGGCATCGGTGCAGGTTTGAGGGACCTCTATCAATTCAATCAGCCTGTAGGAGGGATCGCATGGGCCCGGCGATCCCTCCGCTTAATGCTGGATGATAGGAGTCCGCCAGTAGCGACGACGATCCAGGATGTCGCCGGTATGAGCAGTGCTGGTCACTAATCCAGCATGTTGAAGATGTTGGAGTGTTTCAATCAGGGCATAGGGGCGGAGAAATGCATGAGCAACCTCCATGTTCTGAAGCTGGTGCTGTAGCTCGATCCATGTCACGCCATCGGTTGGGGGCAAAATACGCAGAATTAAATTGGCGCGTTGTTGCTGACGCCTCTGTGAGGCTTTCTGTTGTGGAGTTTGAGTGTTTACTCCATCTGGTGAGGAAAATCGCAGATCAAAACGACAGGCATCCGCTCCTCGTCGCATACAGGTACGCTCAACAATTGTGACTTTTTCATTATAACGCTGAGCCGCACCTTCAATTGATCCCATAAGCAGTGGGCATAGCTGGCGAGGGCTCTCATACGTTAATCGGATGGAGCGATTATCTGATCCTGGAAGAACTTCATAGCTGAAGATTGGAGGGGTGACTCTGTCGATGGCGCGGTGCATTTGTGCATGTGCCTCGCGCATAGATAGAACAAGATCCGGTCCTGTATGAACCTGTGATAGGATGTAAGCGCAGCGGTGGCTGGTTAATCCATTTGTGATAAAATAGCGTCCGTACTCATGTAAAAGGTGATCGATAGACAATCCCGTTAGACGCCCTGCCTGCTCAATACCTGTGATTAATGCCTCGTCGGTGTATACCTGGCTGGCAAGAGGCGTATTTATGGGAGTTTCTCCTAATGCCGCGCGATACCGCGAAAGCAGTGGAAAACCAAAACGTTCTGATAAATAATTTTCCCAGGTCACAAAGACAAGCCCGTGCATTAAAAAATTCCTTTTCTATCCGTATTCCACTGCATAACACTATCCCTGTTTTGCTGTATATTTCGCTCCTTTCGAGAATAGTTCTTGATAGGAAGAGATTACATAAATCCGCACCTCATCCTCCCTTGCCGCTCTCGTTCCTGTCTTCTGTCAGGTGAAATATATAAAATTATGTTCCTATATGTATAACTATATCATAAAAGGACGAGAAAAAGGATGAATATATATGAAAAGGAAAAAAGTACGTATAAAAAGTATAAAGAACTGATTTGAAGATCGTTTATTCGGTGTATGTCTGAAGTTCCTTTGTAAATAGGAATGCCGATCAGCGAGAGATCCAGAGGGTCACGGAAGGCTGGTGACCCTATCGCACCTGGGCGGTTTTCTTACTAAGGGTCATGCTTGAAGAAGAGACTCATGAAATTACTGAAGGTGGCTCAACGAAGAGCTCGCAAAAAGATGAATGATGTCGCTACATATAGGAATTATTCGGAAATTCCTATATATACACACTAACAGGCACACTTAGCGTTAAACATCTTTAGCCATAAAGCAGCGTTAATGTTATAGGTGCAAACGCTCCTTGCATGTTTGCTACAACTATTACCATCAACAATAAGGCGAGGGTGATCGTGACGACACCGGAGACAAGGAGTGCTTTTTCTTTCGGTCCCCACTTTGACTCACATACTCGGGACTTCTTGAGTAGTGTCCTCCAAATATGTGCGCTGAGTGTTACGAATACGACGAGCAGCACGCCGCTAAAAATGGCTTTAGGTCTCTGCCATGCCAGGCGTTCATCAATTTTGCTTTGAATAAAAGATGGAATGTGGGTACTGTCCGATTGCAGCCAGGTATTAAATGTCTGGTAGAGTTGATCCATTTGTGTGTCGGGCTTTGGTGTTCCAAGCGAATCGATGAGTGATGAAAACCCAGGCAGAGGATTCAAGACTGTGGTTGTATTCGCAGCAACAATCAAGGCCATCAACAGACCCACTATGGTGCTTACTGCCCCGAGAGAGAAATATGTCTTCTTTTCAAATGTCCATTTGTGCCCAGCGGCCTTCGGTGTTCTCTTCAGTTGCGTCCAAAAGAAAAAATTGAGCAAAAGAAAAATGAGCACAAAAAACCCGCCAACCACAACGAGCACAACATGATACTCGATGTAATCGTTGATGAGTGTGTTCATGGGAGGATCGAACTGTGAGCCTGATTGCATGAGTTTGCTCAGTGTCCTTTGCAGATTGTCATTGTTCATACTAATTCTCAATTCTTCGCTTCGCGTTCACATTATTCAAGTAAGTTTCCTTTCTCAACCGCCTTTATGCTACACCGAAGTTCTAAACGAAACCTAAACAGGGAGGTCTTTTTTAGGGAACGTGAGAAAAGTTTTGGGAAAGTTTATTTTTGAGATGTACAATACCGCTGCAATAGATGAATACTTTCTTCTATTGGAGAGCAAAAAGCAGGGAAATCAGAGAGGCAAAACGTGTCATCTGCCCGTAACGATCTGCAAGAAACTATTTTAGTTGTTGATGATGAGGATGAAATAGTTCAGTTTGTTCAAGATGCCCTGGAAGATGAAGGGTATGCTGTGTGGACCGCGTTTGATGGCGCGACGGCGATGAAAGAGGCTCGCGAACGTCATCCAGATCTGGTCATTCTCGATATCATGCTGCCCGGTTGTGACGGCTTCGCGGTTTGCAAGGAGCTGCGTGAAGATCTGGATATCCCCATTCTCTTCCTCAGTGCGAAGCAGAGCGACGCCGATAAGGTGTGGGGGTTTCGCGTAGGCGCAGACGATTATGTGATGAAGCCATTCAGTATCAAGGAACTCATCGCACGCGTCGAGGCCCATTTGCGCCGTCAACGTCGTGCCCAGGCGCGCAATCGGCAGCCACGTCAGGCCATGCAGTTGCGTTCTGGTGAATTGACCGTCGATCTGGGCACCTATGAAGTATGCTATGCGGGTTCGACTCTTGCATTGACGCGCAAAGAATTTGAGATTATCCAACTCCTGATCCTGCATCCGCGCCAGATTTTTTCACGTGAGGTCATCTATGATCGCATCTGGGGGATGGATTCACTGGGCAATACCGAAACCGTCACCGAGCATATCAAGCGCATTCGGCGCAAGCTTGCACTGTTTGATCTGCGAACGGAGTATATCAGCACCGTCTGGGGAGTAGGATATAAATGGGTAGCCAATACATCACTCTAACAAAAGCTAGGCCGCGCCAGCGTCGTCCCAGTTTCCAACGTCTCTTTATCTGGTATTGCATCGGTATTGTAGTGGTCACTTTTCTTATTACAGGCATTTTAGAAGTCATCATCGTTGCTTTTATTGTCCTGGACAAGCAATGGGCGGCAATTTATTACCATAGTCTGCCCTTGCAGAACATCGTTCTTCTCATAGCTCTGGTGTTCCCTTTTCTCGTGCTGATCGTGGCTATTCTCTTTTTCGCCTGGCTGATGGGGCGTAAAATTAGCCAACCTGTGGATGAGCTTATGCAGGCAGTTGAGAAGATTCGTCAGCAAGATTTAGACTTCACGATTACGTATCAAGGGAGCAATGAGTTGGGTGAATTGTGCTCAGCTTTCAATGATCTGCGCAGCGAATTGCAAGGGTCGCTTGAGCGGGAGTGGCGTAAACAGGAGGAGATGCGCACGATGATCGCAATGCTCTCGCATGATCTGCGTACCCCTGTGACAGTTATTCAGGGCCATATCGAGGGCCTTACACGTATGAAGGCGGGTGAGAAGCGCCAGCAACGCCTCGATCGTTATCTACCAGTACTGGAAGCCAGTAGCCAGCGTATGATGCGCCTGCTCAATGATATACTGCTCGTTTCTTCGTTAGAGGAGGCAAGTTTTGTGATCCAGCCTCGGCCTGTGCAATTGGCAGAAACGCTTGAGAACAAGGCAGCTATCTACCAGCTCCAGGCCGCTACGCACGATATCGAATTTTCGTATAGCCATAATCTGAATAACGGTACTGAACTGGTTCCGCTAGATCTGCATCGTCTGGAGCAAGTGCTGGACAATCTCTTCGAGAATGCTCAGCGTTCTACTCCTGCTCACGGCCAGATCAGTCTTAACTGTACGCAACAGCCTGACCATCTCCTCTTTCTGTTGCGCGACACAGGTTGTGGGATCACACCCGCTGACCTGCCGCATGTCTTCGAGAAGTTCTATCGTGGTCAGGCGCGACATAGTGAGAAAGCGCGCAAGACCACCGGTCTTGGCCTGTATACCTGCAAGCTGCTGGTCGAGAAACATGGTGGCACCATCGCTCTCCAAAATCATCCCACAGGTGGGTGCGAGGTGACTTTCTGCCTGCCATTGAACGCGGCTCATAGCTCTTTTGCTGACGAGTCAGGCGGCCATCCCATCTCGTCTTTGGGAACAAAATAAGCTTGTGGAGGACGCCACTACTAAGGTTTCTTTTATATCTGATTAATCTATTAGCCAATGGATGGACCTGGGCAGCTCACCTGTGAGTCTACAGGAACGGGAGGCACGGACGGGGGGCCTGGTCGACGTTGGATCATCGTTCTCCGTTCCCCTGAGATGCAGACGTGTAATGATGGAGAGGGGAATCT
>CAXTTV010000259.1:0-213 GCA_964247295.1 uncultured Ktedonobacteraceae bacterium
CTTGTACTCTCTAGAGGATTATACACAGATTAAGCATGTAATGATTGAGTTAAGCGGCGAAGCGCGTAAAGGCTGGCATTATACTATCTTTGGAGAGGCAGAGTAGCCTTTCCTTTAGCATTTTTAGAGGTCGGAAGCAGACAAATTTTGCCTTCCGACCTTTTTTATTGCTTGCTTGTAGCAGTGGGGAAGAGGTTCACTAAAACGTATGGT
>CAXTTV010000259.1:223-5712 GCA_964247295.1 uncultured Ktedonobacteraceae bacterium
CATTTTTTCTAATAAGATACCCTGAAGATATTGCGTGAAAAGAATAACCCGACTGTACAATCAGAATCACCTTTTGATTTTTATGCTTCCAAGCAACATTTTGTTGACAAGTAAACTGTTTTCATTTAGAATCTTGAATATATTATTAGCGTTGCCGTGTGTGTTGAAAAGAGTCACGTATAGCTCCCTTGTATAAAGGACGAGAACAATATGACTTCCACACCAAAGAGCCATCAAGTCTCATCAAACCCTTCCTCCTTTATGTTCAGTGCCCAGAATATTGTGCTGCTGATTATTGATGCTAACGAGGGTCGAGCCCAGAAGTTAGCGCGCCTGATGACTCTCGCTGGGTATAGAGCAATTGTGGTTGTGAATGCGTATCAGGCCTTTGATCGGTTTTTGCACGAGCGTTTTCAGCCCAGTATGGTCATGATTGGACAACTCGATAACAATCCTCCGTTTGTCCTTACTCGACTTATGCAGCATCTTGCGCAAGATGTGGGCCAGGAACCCCCAATGATCTCAATATCTAATCTTTACATGCAGGACGAGCACCTGTTATATGCTAATTCAGAGGTCTCTTCACGCTTTCATATTTTGTCCGCTCCGAACATGGAGATTCTTCAGCAGATCTGGCAGGCGCTACCAAAGGCGCGTATTAGTGCTGCGAGAGCTGGTAGTTCATTAACTGTAGATCGTCTAGAGACTTTGGGACTATCTACATACGTCTCCGAGAAAAATCGTTCCTCCAATTTCCATTTTCTGCGCTGTTTAAGAAGTGCCAGGCAGATGATCTCTCAAGATCAATGGGAGAACGTCATGGGTGATGTTGGTCTGGCCCATTTTCGTCAGTTAGAGAATTGGCCGCCCGATAATGAGCAACGTCCAATTGAGCCTGAACTGATCTCCTGTTTGTACCGGGCTGTCTTGTTCGCAAACATTTCCCGACCCGAGGAAGCTGGCTATCAATGGGGTTACATTCTGACCATGGATATCTCAAAAAAGCAGAGGGTATTATTGCTTGTACAACATGCTTTGCGCCTGTTTGGGCGTGATCGAGTTATGAAGTTTCTGCTTGATGCCCTGGTCAACGAGTTTCATGATATTCGTGGAGAGAACCTGCATAGTTGGAAACAGCAGGCCGATGGGTCCTATGTCCTTATGCTTCGCAGCAATATGTTAGTATATGGCCAGATGGGTGGTTCTCGGCCATCCTGTTACGTCTGGATTGGAGGGCTTCAAGCCTGCCTGGATCTGGTGAACCAGAAGGGCCGGTGGAATGTCAGCGAAGTTGAATGTAGTTGTCAGGCGCATACCGGCCACTGCGTCTACCTATTTACTCCTCGCCGATAAGATCCTCCACTTTTACGGTTCGATTGGTGAAACCAGGACACGTGTAAGGTACAGCCAGCGTTGCGGCGTATCATCGAGAATTGAGCAGCCATTAGCGAGAATCAAACGACGGCCACCGCCGGTCTGCGCCAGGGCATCATTTATCTCATTTTCGATATCCGCCTCTGGCCCTGTTGTCATCGGGCCGCGTTCCGCCAGTCCGCCCATCAAGCATTTGCTTGTCAACGTCTGGGCCTCTCGCAGGCTGGGAGCTGTTAAACGATCGCTCCAGCTTATAACCTGGACTGGATAGTCTATGAAATTGGTAAAGTACAGTCCATCCCCTTTGCGATCGGGATCAACATGGGCATGCACAATATTGAGCCACCCGTTACCCGCGCGTTTCAGGACTTGAAGATCGTATGGACGCCCCAGAGCAGCGTACTCGCCCATCGTAAATTCGGTGTTGGTCGCGCCCATGCAAGAGAAAAAGATACCACTGACCCCAGCCTGTAGATAAGCCTCAACCTGATCTCCCAGATTATCCGCGATCATTTGAAGCCCGGCCTTAAATGCCGCCGGGTCCTGGCGAGCCAGAGCGATCCCCGCCTGTCTACCATTGGCCGCGAACATCAGAGCCTGAGTTAAAGGGCTGAATAGTGTGATAAGCAAGGGGAAATCTGGTCCAATGCTTTCACGAATGGTTCGAATGCAGGTCAGATTAGCCTGTACATGAGGAGTATCCAACCTCAATCGGGGAAGAGCGCGCCATTGGCTGGGTTGAGAGATCCCCTGCTCTGGAGCAGGATAGGGGAGGTCGGGCATAATTTTGACGATATCGAGCTGGTTCTGGTCTCGAAAGAACTCAAGCGTCTGAGCTGCCAGACGCTCGCCAGACCCCTCTGGCTGGAAGTGGTGCCAGAAACAGAGTGGTACCCGGTCTACCGTCTCGCCAACCAGGGCCGCGCGCACGCGTTCCGCTGAGGTCATCGTTTCCTTCGCCATTGATTATTCTTCCTCCTCTTTTGGGGGTAGCTCAATAACAACTCTCTGGGGCTCAATTGGTGAAAGCCCCTGGGCATAGCGAAGCCGATCATGATCAGAGCGTTCCTCGGAACGTCGTGATAGGGCCTCCTCAATCCAGTTATCGAGGATCGCGCCCAGGATCGCACCGCCAGCCAGGGCCGTAATCTTGAGGAGAGTTACTCCTAAACTTTTCATCCTAGTGTCCTTTCAATCCAAAAAACGCGTGTCTGCTTTCATTCTTATACTATAATGCACGCATAGGTGTAGAAGAAAGTTCAACCATGTCAGGACTTTTTCCCAGGATCTTGATGTGACGGCAAAAGGTTGTTATCCTCATACATAGCTAGAACCCAGTTTGAAAGGCAAAAAGACGTGAAAAATTTACAGCACCGCATTCGTGTCGCGCGTGGAGAGGTTGAGGCTGATCTGGTGTTGCGCAATGCCGGGTTGGTGAATGTGTGTAGCGGCGAGATCTATAAGGCTGATGTTGCGCTGGCTGGGAACAGGATTGCTGGTGTGAGCCGTCCTGACGAGGGATATCGGGGACGGGAGACGCGAGACCTGGAAGGCAAGTGGCTGGCCCCTGGTCTGATCGATGGGCACATGCATATTGAGAGCACGATGCTAGTGCTTTCAGAATTTGCCCGGTTAGTAGTGCCCCGTGGTGTGACAACAGTAATGCTAGATCCGCATGAGTATGCGAATGTCATGGGAGTTGAGGGAATTCGTTTTGTGCTTGATTCTGGTCGAGATCTGCCATTATCAACGTATGTACTGCTCTCTTCCTGTGTGCCAGCTTCTGAGTATGAGAGCCCCTACCGGGTTTTAAGTATCGAAGATCTGCGCCCGTTATTTGAAGACGATCGAGTGTTGGGATTGGCAGAGATGATGAATATGCCGGGAGTATTGCGTGCCGAAGAGGCGGTCCTGGCGAAACTTCTAGAGACGCAGCGCCGGGGACTGGTGGTTGATGGGCACGCACCAGGATTACAGGGGTTTGATCTTAATGCCTATGCTGCTGCCGGAGTGCATTCGGATCATGAATGTACCACGCCTGAGGAGGCACGGGAGCGTCTGCGGCTGGGGATGTGGGTAATGATTCGCGAGGGATCGGCTGCACGCAACCTGGAGGCACTGTTGCCACTGGTACAGGAATTGCACCCCCCCAGAGCTTTTTTTGTGACCGACGATCGAGATCCTCAAGATCTGACCGCGCGCGGCCATATTGACTCAATGGTCCGTCGGGCGATCGAGTTGGGACTGACTCCGGTCGAGGCTATTCGCCTCGCCAGCTATAATACAGCCCAATATTTTCACCTGCTGGATCGAGGCTTGATCGCTCCTGGCGCGATCGCTGATCTGGTTGTGCTGGACGATCTTGAGACCTTCACTGTAGATTCTGTTTATAAAGATGGGAAGCTCGTCGCCCGTCAGGGATCATTGCTACAAGAGCCGTCGCGCGCCCACTTTACTGGTGCTCAGGATACTATTCGGATCGCCCCATTTACAGAAGAGGATCTCCGCATTGCTGGTCGGCCAGGATTGGTAGAAGTGATCGGAGTAGAAGAGGGCCAGATCACAACCCGGCATCTTCAAGAGCTTGCTCCGTTCTCCCAGGGGGAGTTAGTGGCTGACCCTCAGCGTGATCTCTTAAAACTGGCGGTTGTGGAGAGACATCATGCCAGTGGGCGTATCGGCTTAGGACTGGTGAAAGGGATTGGATTGCGTCGTGGGGCTCTGGCCTCCAGCGTGGCGCATGACGCCCATAATCTAGTGATCGCTGGTGCGAACGATCCTGACATGCTCCTGGCGGCCCAGGCCTTGCAAGAGATGGGGGGTGGGTTCGCGCTTGTCGTTGATGGTGAGGTACAGGTACGTGTGCCTCTACCGCTAGCCGGGCTGGTCTCGCCTTTGCCTGCCGAGCAAGTCGTAGACCAGCTTCAGGCTCTGGATCAGGCGGCGGCTGATCTTGGATGTGTACTAACCCATCCCTGCATGACTTTAAGCTTTCTCTCGCTTTCTGTAATCCCGTCCTTGAAATTAACTGATCAGGGACTGGTACAGGTTCAGACCTTTCAGTTGCTGCCATTACAAGGGTAGAAAAGTGTATGTTACTAAATCTTCTCGAATATCATTGGGCCGAGCATATTGACGATGCACTTATGCTGCTTTCGCGCCCAGAGATTAAAACTGTGCCATTAGCTGGTGGTACCTCTCTTCTGGGTGGATCAGATGAAAGTATTCAGGCTGTGGTAGACCTGCGTGATGTTGGACTCTCCTATATTACCGAGGATGCTCGTGGTATTCATATTGGTGCCATGACAACGCTCCAGATGCTTGTGGATGCTCCTATTTTAAAAAGTCAGGTTCTGAGTGTGGTCGCGCAGGCTGCGGCTGCCTCCACTTCCTCACGGCAGTTACGGGCAGCCGCGACCGTTGGTGGTACGCTCGCTCTGGGCGCGGCCTCAGATGCCGATCTATTAACAGTGTTGATTGCTCTTGAGACGGTTGTTGTTTTGCGTTCTGGCTCGCGTACTCAGGTAGATTTAAGTGCGGGCTCAATAGAGCGACCAGGTCTGGCGCTTTCGGGGGTCACTTTTAAAGGGAAGCAGGAGCGGCGTGTTCCTTTACAGGCATTAGAGGTAGAGCGCCGACCTAGTGAGCTGATTGTTGAGATTATTATTCCACGGCTGAGCTCAGAATGTAGTAGTTCTTTTATGCGGGTAGGACGCACGCTCTCTGATGGGGCATTAATCAATGTCGTGGCCCTGGTCTTGCTCCAAAACAACGTCTATCAGCAGGTACGTCTGGCGCTTGGTGGAGTTCAGATGGAGCCTCAGCGTCTTCAACTTATAGAGGAGCAATTAGAAGGTCAGGCCGTTGATGAGGTCATAGGGCGTCAGATCTGGAGCGCCCTTCAAGCTGGAATAAGTGCCTTTGTCCCTTCAACTGATTTTCGTGCTAGCAATGCTTATCGGCGCATCAGTGGTATGAACCTGGCCTATCGAGCCCTGGAAGAGGCCGTTGGTGTTTCTCAGTGGCGGAACAAGGTTTCTTCAGAAGGGAGAGCATAACCAGATGGAACTGGAATTAAGCATTAATGGTGTGATAGAGTCTCTGGATGTCCTGCC
>CAXTTV010000260.1:0-5630 GCA_964247295.1 uncultured Ktedonobacteraceae bacterium
CGTACACGGGTTCTCTGCTCACCAACTGACTCCAGAAACATCTGAACGGCACCCTTTGAAAACTTGATACTTGCAATATATTCATGATAAAGGTAATATAGCACATTGTGTGTCGTGAGAATAAAGGAGGAGACTTTACCTTCTCCCAATACAAATTTGATGTATCCATAACTTTTACGATGTATAAAGAGAGAGAATAGAGAGGAATTTATCAGAGTTGTAAGGTATACTGGGAAAACCGGGAAGCAATTCTGAAAATCTAAATGGAGCGTACATGAAGACAATTTTGTTAGTTGAACCCGACAAAGAAAAGAGCGATTTTATCACTCAAACCTTGCTGGCGGAAGGCTATTCCATCATTGTTACGCGCAACTGTTTTGAAGTCTTCCGGGTGGTGGATGCAGTAAAACCAGATCTGTTTTTGATTGACTACAACCTGCCAAACCTGAATGGGATTAGCCTGTATGAAAGGCTGCATGCCCGAGAGCAACTCAACAACGTTCCCGTAATTGTTTTGAATTCCTATCAAGCCGATGGAATAGAGCAGATCAAGGAAGTGATAGATCGGGATGCGTTTGTGAAAATGGTGGAGGAGTTTATCAGTGTGCCGGTCGCCTGATGGCTATGGGATTGCTTCTTGAGTATTCGTCAAGTCATAGAACAAAATTTGACCAGCAGTGGGATCAATCTGCTGGTCAAAAACGAACAATATTTTACTGCTGCATCGGTGGTAGTTCCTGCTGAGGATAATCCACCTGAGGTTCCTGGTAGTTTTGATCTTTAGGCATGGATGACGATTGAGGGTATTGATATTGTTGTCCACCTTCTCTATAGCTCTCTGGGGGTGGGGGCGGTTGATATCCCTGATCATACGATTGGTAAGGTGGTGGAGCAGCGTTCTGGGGCGGCTGGTACATTGGAGGTTGCTGCATCGGTGGAGCATCCTGATAAACCATTTGAGATCGGCTATAGACAAACAACAATCCCATAGCGAACAGGGCCGCGACCGCCAGCACTACCCAGAACCAGGCGTGGGTTACAAAATAAATCAAGAGAAAAACCACAAAGAAAGGTCCAAGCGAGAAGCTTCCTCGCCGCCGATATCGGGCCGCCCGGCGCATATCCTTCGCTGCCCATTTGGCCGCTTTCCGGTTGTATCTCGCGGCCCTGCGGGCATCCCTATAATTTTGGCGTGGATCGCCATTCCACATAACAAACTCCTTTGCTGCTGACGTATCGCCTTCTGCCATATTTGCGTTTCTACAATTGTATACGTAGATACTTGATCCAGGTTAAATTATACATCAGCGCATCCTCTCGTAAATATCATTTGAGAATTTCCTGCTGATTACGTTCTATTAAAGAATAGAGTTAAACCGGTCTGTCCCTGTTGAGTGGAGGTGCGTTATGTCACAGCGATATGAGATAGTTGTAGGAGAAAAGATAACCTGGGTGGCGCACGCCATTAAGGATCACCAGGAATTCCAGAGGCGTGCCAGGAGCGTAGCGCAAGATTTAGGGCCGGATGCTATTGAGGTGCTCCCAAGGTTTTTTCATCATCCGCCTGTACAGCCAGGAGAGCAAAAAAATCCCTCGGGCCGCCTGGGGCAGTGGCTGGCAACCTGCCAGGCTGCCATCTTTGAGATCCTGTATTTCCTGGGGGAGCCTGCCTTGCCCCTGCTGAGACGCGTTGCCTATGGATCATATGACTGGACACAACCCCTCGCCATTGATATTCTCTGTCGTTTTGCCATGGAAGGCCTGGAACGGGAAAGGATAGACCAGGAGCTAGGTGAAGCGATCCCAGAGATTAACTATGATGCCGTCCTTTACTCCAGAGAGTATCTGGCAAAGGTAACTCTGACTGCCCCAAAGATCAGAGTTGCTTACAAAAATTTGATCGAGGAGTGCCTGGATGATAATGAACCTGAGGAGGTTCTAGAACTTATCGAACCACTTGCTCAATATAATGCTTCGATCTGCGCCCCATATGAGTTGATCTTACGACAGTGGATGAGGGGCGAGAACCTGCGGGAGCAGACGCCAATTGAAGAGAAGTGTGGTACAAAGGTTGAAGAGGGTCAGCAGATACCCGAGCTACAGGAGGGGCAGGTCTATGTTTCCTCCGTTATGTATAATTCTGTTCGGGCCGCCCTGATCCTCTCGCATCTGTATCCTCACGACACGGAAGTACGTGAGCGGATCAAGAATTTAAGTAAGCATTACCCCGACCCGCGCGTAATAGAAGAATTGCGGGTCTATTTACAACAATTTAAATAAAAGCTGTGTCACCAGAGCCGCAAATCAGAGCACACACCTTCGAGTTCGGGTCTACCTGTACTTTGTCCGCTTGAAGCGCGGCAATTGTAGCGGCTGCTCCCAACTCAACAGCCAGGCCCATCTCATTCCAGAGCCAGAGGGCCGCCTGGTGCATCTCCTCATCGCTCACCAGGACAATCTCTGAGACATGTTGTTGAATAATCTCCAGATTCAAATCAGAGCTCAGACGGGGAGCCAGAGAGGTCGCGGCTGTCGAGATGGTGGGTAGTTCAACCAGATGTCGCGCGCGCAGACTCTCGTAAAGGGTGGGTGCGCCAGTAGGTTCCACGCCGATAATCCTGATTTCTGGATTGAGAGCATGGAGAGCTAGACTGATCCCGCTGATCAGGCCGCCGCCGCCAATCGCGACCAGCACCGTATCAATCTCGGGTAGAGCCTCGTAGATCTCAAGGCCGAGTGTCCCCTGACCCGCGATAATCTTGGGATCAGCGAAAGGATGAAAATAGTTAAGACCATTTTCCCGCGCTAGCGTCAGAGCTGCCTGATTCGCCTCATCCCAGACCTGCCCCTCATAGATTACATGAGCACCCCAGCTTTGAAGCTTGAGCGCCCTGGATTGAGGAATAATGTGAGGAAGATAGACGGTCGTCGGTACATGAAAAAGCCACCCGACATACGCCACTCCCAGGCCATGATTACCGCCGGAGGCCGTCACAATCCCTCTAGATGCGATCTCAGGATTCAGGCTTAAAAAGCTATTGACCGCGCCGCGTACCTTAAAAGAACCGGTTATCTGAAGATTTTCCAGCTTCAAAAACAGATTATCTGTGGTACAGATCTGGTTGCGAATGGGAGCCGCCTTCATAAAAGGTGTAAGACGAATGTGAGGAGAGATTCGTTCTCTGGCATCCTGGATAGAACTGAGGTCGAGCACAGCACTTAAACCCTTCCTAAACGAATAGAAAATTCCGCTTATCCCTTAGTAAGTATGTCATAGACAGGGGGAACATTTCCATGAATACAATAGAGTGATAAACTTTAAAGATCTTAAGGGAAATATTCACGCTCGCCCATTGTTTTTAACTCTAGAAAAGGTTTGTTCCGAATCAAGCAAAGCCTCTGCGTCCGCGATATAAAAGGGAGAATGAATGGAAATCTGTGTCGGTATTCTTGGTATTATTTTAATTCTGGTCGTGTTACAGGACGGATTTGAGACAATTGTCCTGCCGCGCCGCGTGATACGCCGCTATCGTTTCGCTCGTCTATTTTATATGTCCACCTGGAAACCCTGGTCAGCACTTGCAAAAAAAATCAAATCCACCGATCGTCGAGAGTATATGCTGAGTTTTTTTGGTCCCCTCTCACTGTTGATGCTGCTCGTCTCCTGGGGGGGGATGATGATCTTTGGCTTTGCATTGGCACAGTGGGGGTTGGGATCGCATGTTCAGGCGGTTGATCGTTCGGTCAGTTTTACAACGGATCTTTATTTTAGTGGGGTCACGTTTTTCACGCTTGGGTATGGAGATGTTATTCCTATCTCACCGATCGCCCGCGTATTGGCAGTTACTGAGACCGGATTAGGTTTTGCCTTCCTGGCCCTGGTGATTGGATATGTGCCGGTCATCTATCAGTCGTTTTCTAGAAGAGAGAGCAGTATTTCTTTAATGGATGCTCATGCTGGTTCACCGCCCAGCGCCGGTGAACTTTTACGGAGGCATAGTCAGGAGCGTGAGGAGCTCTCTGAACATCTTCACGAGTGGGAGATCTGGTGCGCGGAACTATTGGAAAGTCACCTCTCCTATCCCGTCCTAATGTATTATCGCTCCCAGCATGATAATCAGTCCTGGCTGGCGACCCTGACAACGATTCTCGATGTTTGTGCCCTTGGAATGATCGGGATAGATGATGTCTCATCGCAGACCGCAGGTTTTACCTTTGCGATCGCGCGCCACGCGGCAGTGGATCTTTCACAAACATTTGAGATCCAACCAGATAAAGCCTGCCATCCGCACGACCGCCTCTCTCCCCAGGGTTTTCAAGAACTCAAGCAGATCTTGTTAGAGGCAGGCTTTGATATGCACGATGAAGAGACAGCCGAACAGCGGCTGGCCGAGATCCGGGCCTTGTACGAGCCATACATCATCCCGCTCTCAAAGCTTATGATGATGTCTTTGTCAGAATGGTATTCAAAGGATCAGGGAAAAGACGATTGGCAGACCAGCGCCTGGGATCATTCTCCCAAAAACTTAATTGCCCTGGAATCTCGGCGAAAAAGAGTAAAAGAACATCACGCTAGATAGGGTCCTGGAATGAGCGGATCTGTCAGATCTGCTCATCTGAGATCACAACCTCACAAATCTACTATTGGCCCTGGTTACTAAAGCGCCACGTGTTCCAGCGATCTTGTATGCCCTGTTTAAGGATCGCGGGCATTTCCGTATTTGCCATGAGTGTTACAATTCCTTTTGAATTTGTGTACCTGCCCTATCAAATACAACTTCTTTTGGCAGCGTGTTTTGAGCGACAATTGTTTCAGGTGTGTTTTTATAGGACAGCCTGCCACGCGTTGCCACTATAACGATCCCTGCCACAATTGCCCAGGCAACAGCCAATGATCCAAGCGCGAGAATCGCAAGCGTTGGTGTGAGTTTGCTAGTTGCCTCTTGCGCTAACTTTGGAACCAGGAACAGGGTGAAAGCTGGGACAGTATCAACGGCGGAGTGGAACAGGATCGCCATAAAGATGCTACCACGAGTATTATTATATATCATGGTCATGACGATTGCCATCATGATTGTCATAACAATGAAGAACAAAACCGCAATTACCCCCCCTACTTGATAAACTTTTCCCCAAATGCTCGCCATCAGCGGAATATGCCAGCAGCCCCAGATCACGCCAAGAATCAGGCTTCCGCGTAGAGGGCCATAACGTTCCTGTAATCTTGGCAGGGCGAATCCGCGCCAGCCCGGCTCTTCTCCCAGGGGAGAGCCAATCACCAGACCAACGATTACCGAGATTATATAGACAACAAAGGCGATCAGGCCCTGGCTGCTAGCAAGTGGTGGCAATAGTTGTGGGGCCGATGTAACGAGGGCTGAGGATAAATTAACTATTAGCGGCAGAAGCACTGCCAGTAGATACCACTGGAAGCCTACACGAACCCGTACGATACTGCGAAGAAAACGACTGACCTCTGATCGCCCACCAACAGCATAACTCATAATCAGCCCGGAGAGTGCTGGACCAAATGAGCCAAGAATAATAAAAGCAATGGTGAGACCGGTGACATTGGTATCTGTAGTGAAGGGAATGACCCCGATGCCCCCACCTTTAGAAAGGATCAACGG
>CAXTTV010000261.1:0-5564 GCA_964247295.1 uncultured Ktedonobacteraceae bacterium
GGCTTCTCCGGCAGGTCCAGACCATACGCCTCGATCGTTTGTCCCAGTCGCGTCAGCTCTATCGCCCCCTTACCTATCAGTGTACGTGCCTCCACCAAAAGCTCATTCATAGGGCGACTGCGCTCGCGTCCCCGACGGTAGGGTACAATACAGTAAGTACAGACCTTATTGCAGCCAAGAATAATTGGTAGCCAGGCAGTTGGGCTTACCCGCGCCGGCTCGATCTTCGTAGGATAGTGAGCGATGCGCTCGCCCGGCTTTGGCGTAATCGCCATGGGCAAGACTGTTTGTTTGCCTTTTGTGATAGTCGAGGCGGCAATCATCGGTAGGGGAGTCAGAGTCGGGATCTCTTCCAGCGGCTCAATCCCTTCCGAGAAGTCATCGGTTGGGAGCAGCTCAACATCCAGGCAGCCAGCGCCTGAAACAGGCGTCCAGCGCTCCTCCAGGAAGCGGGGCAAGATATCAGCCTGCTCAACCTTCATAAACAGATCGACATGAGGGTAGCGTTTTGCCAGAGCATCGATAGTTTTCTGATGGCCGATCATACAGCCCATCAGTGCGATCAGCAGATCGCCCCGGTCGGCTTTAGCCCGCTTTAACTGAGCCAGGAGATTATGGGCTTTCTCCTCAGGAGCCTGACGGACACTGCACGTGTTGAGTACCACCAGGTTGGCCTGTTCCATACTAGTCTCTTCCCAGTCCAGCTCTTCCAGGAGCGTCTGAATGCGTTGTGAGTCGGCCTGGTTCATCTGACAGCCAACAGTCCAGATATGATATTTTCCGCGTGCGATACTGGTGGTTGTGGTCATTAAAGCCTCTCTTGAGTTTTTGATATGCGAGTAGAAATGTGATGCTCTTCTAAAGACGACATTATACAGTATCTTTATGCTTTCCGCCACTATAACAAGTTGTGAGCAGGGCTATTTCATTCTCTTTTTAAGCCGCCTTCGGCAGTGAGAAAGATGGAGAGATGAGCGGGGACTGTTCTCACCCCGTGAGACCTGCCCCCCCGCCAGGGGTGCAAACCCCTGGACTCTCTTTTTCCCGAGAATGAAATAGCCCTGAGTTGTGAGCAGCAGGTTTAGAGACCGATACGCTCGGCCTGGATAATATGCAGTTGTCCGAGCAGGAGACTGAGCCAGGCAGCCTGCGTCAGGAGGAGATTGCTATCAGGGGATGCGAGTCCTGGGATTGTAAGTACCAGAAGAATAGCTGGTGTCAGGCCGATCAGCAATGTCGTACCCGGCTGACTTTTCCAGCAGGAAGGACGTAGCCACCAGACCAGCAGGCTCAGTACTAGACCGAGAACCGCTACCGTATTTTCCAGTTGAATTACCGCGCGCTCAATTGCCGGTGTCAGCAGATAGATAAGCAGTACAATGCTGATGCCGACGATAAGTGAGAGCGAGAAAAACCAGCTATCCCAACGCCGATATGGGCTTTTATAGACGGAGCAGCATGTATAAGCCCCCAGGAACGCGGCGAGCGTGACCGCATTCAGTTCTCCCAGGATTGGTGAGGTAGGATCAAGGCGGCGGATTGAAACAACCTGACTCAAACACATAAAGATCGCCCATAGACAGCCGAAAAGGCCTCCTGACTGGAGCCATCGGCTTCGAGCGAAGAAAATTACCCCCAACCAGCCGCCAGCCAGGAGCAAAGTGTAGCCAAGTAGTATCCACTCGCCGCGAATAGCATGAACCAGCCATTCCATCGTCAGAATGCTTCCGACACTCAGGCCGATAGTCAATATCAAACCAAAGAGAATTATAAAGCGAGGGGTCCAGATCGTCATCTCCTGCTGTGGATCAGGATAACGTGGTTGCGCCACCTCTCTTGTTTCGATTGTCTCGATTTCCGATGGCATGCTGTGTTCCGCCATATTTTTTTCTGGTCGCTCCCTTCGCCCTGATAGTTTCTTTCGCCTTTGATTGTAACGCATTCTCTTCTAAAATAGTAGTCTCTCTCGGGAATAAAGAGGCTTGTGAGTGTCCATTAGCGAATGGGGGGCCAGAGCCATTCATAGCTAGCTGGGGGCAGTTTGAGAAGATAGAACAGGCGTATCAGCACAACTGTCAATTGTGTACGGAACAGTCCCCAGCGTTGGTGTCTGCGGGCCGAGGTCTCAACCTTGTGCTCTAGGAGTACAACCAAGCCAGCGCGTCCCATACGCTCGCTAAAATCCACATCCTCCATAAAGGGCCAATCGTGATACCCACCCAGTTGTTTGAAGGTGGAGCGCCGCACAAAAATCCCCTGATCTCCCGTATAGCTTAGTGTTTTCAAAGATCGTCGAGTAATCGCCCTGGCAACCCGCTTATAGGCTGGACGGGGATCATCAAAGCGGAGCCGGAATGCGCCTCCAACCAGATGTGGCTCTTTCATCGTTGCTAGCAGCTCCTGAATGCCAGTAGCATCTGGTAGAGTATCCGCATGAAGAAAGAGCAGCATCTCACCAGAGCTTGCCAGGACACCCGCATTCATCTGAATGCCGCGACCTCGCGACGTACTGATCACTCGCGTGATCCGGCTGGCACGACTGATAGTCTTATCAGTACTTCCACCATCCACTACCAGCAGTTCGGCTGTTGGGGCGCTGGCCTTGATTGCTGTCAACGTCTGTTGAATAAGCTTCTCCTCATTGTAGGTTGGCACAATGATAGAGAGTCGGGATAGAGAAGCCTGCTCTGCCATTATCTGATATCCTTATAGATTTGTTGTAGGCGTGCGGGAGAAACTCCCCATGCGTAAAGCAAGCGCATATACCACATAAAGCAGATGCTTTTTAGTAAGCCCGTCTGCTGATGGCGTCTGGCTGAAGTTGTGATTGATGCCGATAGTAGCTTGACCGCGCCAAGTCGTTTAAGCCTTTTAATAATCTCCAGATCCTCCATTAATGGTTGATCGGGGTAGCCTCCACAGGCCTTAAAGCTTTGGTAGCGTACAAAATAAGCTTGATCGCCAGTAAAGACTCCCAGGAGTCGGGAACGCAGATTTGTAGTCAGAGCGATAAGCTTATAGAGAACATAGGGGTTATCGAAGCGGAGCTGAAACGCCCCCGCGACCACTGACTGATCTTGTAGTGCCCGTTGAATCAACTCAAATGCCTGTGGAGGAAGAGAGGTATCGGCGTGAAGAAAAAGTAGGACATCCCCAGAAGCCTGCCGGGCTCCGGCATTCATCTGTCGTGCCCGACCTTTGGGAGCCGAGATCACTGATCCAAATCCCCTTCCTATAGTCGGTGTAGAATCAGAACTTCCACCATCCACAATAAAAAGTTCGTAGTCGAGATGGGCGCACTGTCTATGCAATTGTTGCAACTGGTATTCCAGAATCGCTGCCTCATCCAGCACAGGCATAATAATAGAGAAACGCATTCCGTAAGAGTCCTTATCTTTGTCTACGGGTAGGAATCGGAATAAACGCACTTTCCTCCGCATGTGGCTGGGCTGGGCGCATACGAGCATTGAGGGCGCAGAAGGACATAACGCCACGTGGGGAAGCGTTATGGAAGCAGCAACGCTCTATCCGGCTCATATCGATATCGCTCTCATCCATAAACGGTTTTACAAACAGGGTCAGCGTTTTGCGGCTAGTCCAGAACGAGGGATCGGTCCCAATATGGGGCCAGAGCGTCCTGAGAAGTTTCAGGCTTCCCCCAATATTATGGACAATTTGTGGTAGGACAGCCGCGCGGCCCTGAGTTAGAACGCGGAGTGTCATATTTGGGCGCGGACCAATTACCTCCATAAACTCCTGAAGTGTAAACTTTGGCGCAATCGGCTTATAGCCATCTTTCGTATGTTTCAATAATGTGAAGGTATTGCAGAGAGGGGAGCCTTCGCCGACGGGGAAGAACAGCTCCTGTGAGATACCCGTCTGCTGCTCAATTAATGAAAGGATCTCAGGCATCCGCAATTTGCGAGGAGCGGGTCCATCCTCGTCTACATCAAAGCGCCCGAAAGGAGTAGCCGCCTGAAAAGCGATCGCGCAGACCGTATCTGGATGTTTCCAGGCAAAGTCGATCACCGGTTGAATCTGATCAGTATTGAGGCCATCGTAGAGCGAAACGGCCAGAGTTGAGGGCAGATGAGCGCGTTCAAGAGCCTCAATCGCCTTCACGCGGACCTCCCACAGGTCTTGATCGCGCAACTTAATAATATCTGCTGGTCGGGTACTATCGAATTGGAGATACACAGACGTGAAGCCCCAGTCCACCAGCTTTTGAGCAAACTCCGGCTCCCTGGCGAGGCGGATACCATTGCTTACTATCTCCAGGTGGGCAAAGCCCTTCTTTTTGACCATAGCCGCGATCTGATCCAGATCCTTGCGAACCGAAGGTTCGCCGCCGGATATCTTAAGTGAGATGCCCTTGCCTTCAACCGCGATCAACTGATCCAGACGGGTCTCAATCTCCTCCAGGGAATAGTCGCGTTCCTGAGGGCTGGAATAGGCGTAGCACATCGGGCAGGTCAGGTTACAGCGCTCAGTCACCTCGATAATTGCCAGCCCGGCTGGCTTACGTAATGGAAAGGGAGAGAGCCCCTGTGAGATATCGGTCTCGCCGCCATCGCCATACTGCTGGATCATCAGCTTTTCCACCTCAAAGGAACGGCGGTAGAACATGGCATGGTCTCCAAGATCGGTATCAGCCGTCCCGTGGGCCGGGCAGGTGCGACTAAAAAAGACCTGATCCCGATCGCGGACCTCATAGGTTGCTGGGACGATCTCGCCACAGTCAGAACAGATACTGCGCGTCCTTTTGAGGATCTCAACCACAACGGTACTCCTTCTGCTAGATCACTTTTCTGGTTCCTTAGTCTCTTTTTCTCATTATACGCACATTGTTCTCGCGAAAAAAGGTACATATGGATTAGAGATCCCGGCGTTGGAAGCGCAGAACTGCCATGCCTGGAAGAACCAGGCTGTAGATGATCCCCCAGATTACAAAGGCTGTGGCGACCGGCTCCCCAGAAGTGAAGGGGGTATCGAATGTCCTGCTGCTGGCCCCCACGGCTGAGAGCAAACTGCTAGATGGCAACAGGAAATAGGATGTGCCATGCCAGAGAGCATTACTGGGAACAATCAGATTAATAATTGTTGAGACATTCTGCATCGCCATATTTGGCTCGTGAGAGGAAATTTTAACCACAAAATCCACGATATTCGTAATCGGAGCACAGATAAACAAGACCAGAGCGATCGCCCCATTGACAAGTGTTGGGGCCAGGGCGCTCCCCAGGGTAGTCAGGGCGAGCAGAGTCAGCATACTCAGTTCCATCGTAGCCAGGGCGCTCCAGGCTTGGGAGGGCCAGTAGCCAGTAAACCCATAGATGATGCCCAGAAAGCTAAAGAACATCAGCGCGGTATAGCCCTGTAATAGTAGAGCATAGCCCAGCCATTTTCCCAGCAGGATCTCCATACGGCTCAATGGCTTTGGTACCATTACTGAGAATGTTCCTGACTCAACCTCATTGGAGACCATGCCAGCAGTCAGGATAATTGTCAGAAGACTGCCGAGAAAATAGCTGAGCCAGAGCGTAAGAATAGTTATCGCTATCCCT
>CAXTTV010000262.1:0-5104 GCA_964247295.1 uncultured Ktedonobacteraceae bacterium
ATTTTTATTATAGGTAGTTATGGGCTGCTCATTAATCAGAGTCAAGGGAGCAGCGGAGCCATCAATAAGTGCTTTTTGGTTCTGAATTGTTTTCAGTTGTGCTGCTGGTACGCCAATGGTCTGCGCCTGATTTACCACTTCAGTAAGTTGAGTGCGAAGCTGTGAGGCCTGTTGCTGCGTTTGAGTATCGCTGCCACAGGCACTCAACAAGACTAAAAGACCAAAGACAGTGCCGGCGAGCAAGCCCTGAAGCGTTCTTTGGAACGAACGAACAGCGCGTGAGCCGAGCATGAAAAACCTACCTCCTGCCACCACGGGCTTTCTGTTTACGTTTCTCTTTACGATGAGCTTTTCCACTTTTCTTACCGCTTCCAGCCGGTCGGGGAAGCGCAGGCATCCCGCCCATACCTTCCATGCCAGGAGGAAGGCCCTGAGCGCCCGCGCCGGCAGCGTACTGGCGTGCCATCTTACCCCACTGGCCCTTGCCGGTAGAGATTTGACGGATCATAGTACGCATCTCATTAAACTGTTCCAGGAGCTGATTGACATCCTGAACATCGCAACCGCTCCCTTTGGCGATACGTTTACGGCGGCTGCCATTAATAATCTCAGGTTCGCGACGCTCCTGCTTTGTCATCGAGAGGATGATCGCCTCCACATGTTTAAGCTGGTCGCCTTCAAGAGCCTCATCCATATCTGGAAGCTCAGCAATCTTATTGAAACCGGGAAGCATTTCCATCACATTGCGCAGGGGGCCCATTCGCTTAAGCTGGCGCATCGAGCTCAGGAAATCTTCCAGATCAAACTTGCCCTGTTGCAGCTTTTTCTGAGTATTTAGCGCCTCTTCCTGGTCGATTGTCTCTTGAGCGCGCTCCAGCAGAGTCAGAACATCACCCATACCTAAGATACGCGAGACCAAACGATCGGGATAGAACGGCTCCAGGGCATCGGTCTTCTCGCCCAGTCCCATGAATTTGATTGGCACACCCGTCACAGAGCGGATCGACAGAGCGGCCCCGCCGCGGGCATCGCCGTCCATCTTCGTCAGGATCATACCGGTCAACGAGACCGCCTTATTAAAGTCATCGGCGACGCGTACCGACTCCTGTCCGGTCATCGCATCCGCGACCAGCAGGACCTCGCGAGGCGAAACGCGCTGGCGGATCGTCATCACCTCATTCATCATCATCTCGTCGATATTGAGACGACCGGCGGTATCGAGGATCACCACCGTATTGGCCTGTTCACGCGCGGACTCCACCGCATTCGTACAGATATTCACCGGATCTGAGCCAGCAGGCTCGGCATAGACAGGAATATTGAGTTGCTTACCCAGCGTTTGAAGCTGCC
This sequence comes from uncultured Ktedonobacteraceae bacterium, assembly GCA_964247295.1. GTDB lineage: Bacteria > Chloroflexota > Ktedonobacteria > Ktedonobacterales > Ktedonobacteraceae > CAXTTV01. Next base: position 1,351 of record CAXTTV010000262.1, read on the forward strand.
GGACGGCAGCGGGCCTGTACATATCGGCAGCGACCAGTAGGGGACGCTGGCCCTGTTTCCGTAGATAATTCGCCAGTTTCGCGGCGGTCGTCGTCTTACCAGATCCTTGAAGACCGACCAGCATGATCGACGTAGGAGGAGGCCCCCCGAGCTCAATACCATTGGCCTTATTCTCACCGCCGAGCATCTCAATCAGCTCTTCTTGAACGATTGTCAGGACCTGCTGCGCTGGAGTCAGGCTCCCCAGGACATCCGCCCCGATCGCCTTTTCCTTTACACGCTCGACAAACTTGCGTACAACCTTTAGACTGACATCGGCCTCAAGCATCGCGAGGCGCACCTCGCGCATCGCCTCTGTCACATCCTCCTCGGTTATTCTGCCTTTCCCGCTAAGATTTGTAAAAACCCCTTCAAGGCGTTTTGATAGACTTTCAAACATTGCCATACGTAATTGTTCCCTCTCTTGGGCGGTCTCTACTATGAATTCCCCCCATTATACCATGAGGCCGCCTGCGATCCTATAGGGGAATGCATGGCTTCAGAGAGCAATTAGACAACGTAGGGTAGGGGCGTTGATGGGGAAACGTCATGCTCTATCGAACGCCACATGCCCCGAAGACAACCGAGACGGGGAAGCGGAGCCTCGCCCGCGTGTGTGATGGATGCACGGGAGCGATCCCCCACGCCATGGGTCCACACGTGACCCGAGCTACGGGTGATGGTGAGGTGGGAGAACACCGTTCCATGCTTTTTTCGACAGAGACGCTTGCAGCCTTGAAGTGTCTTCCAGCCAGACATTTATTGGAATCATCTCTCATGGGTTATGAAAAGGTCAGCTTTATAGTAAAATGGTACATATAAATACCTATTAAGGAAAAAGAAGGAATCGCATATGAAATGGAAGCAGAGAGCGCAAGAGGAAATTTTTAATACATTCGACTGGTGGGATCAAGACAGCCTTTTGTGGAAGATAACGCAAGAACGTTGCGATTATATTCAGGCCTGCATTGAGCGCAAATATGGAAAGGAAGCTTTGAAGCAGCAGGAGATCCTTGATATAGGTAGTGGAGGAGGATTGATCTGTGAGGACCTGGCGCATCGGGGCGCGACCATGTATGGAATTGAACCCTCTCAAGGGGCCTTAGAGATCGCCAGAGAGCATACAAAGCAGAGTGGATTGGGGGAGTGCATATCGTATATGCGGGGGCGAGCGGAAGCCTTGCCCTATGCGGACGGGAGTTTTTCGGTGATCACCTGTTTCGATGTACTGGAGCATGTGCAAGATCTCAGAGCAACAGTGCGAGAGATTGCCAGAGTGCTGGCAGCGGGTGGCATATTTAGTTTTGACACCATTAATCGGACCATGATTGCGCGCGCAGTATTGATCTGGTATGGTGAGCATTTTCTAAGTGGGGGCCTCACACCAGGGCTCCACAAGTATCAAGACTTTATTCAACCGCAGGAATTGCGGACATTATTAATAGAGTGTGGACTACAGGTTCAGCAATTGACAGGCTTTATGCCAATTGGGTGGCGAGATGGGCAGCTTAAAATGGGTCCAGGCCGATTTATGGGCGTTGTTTACGCGGGCTACGCGACCAAGCCACTTTAAGAGCAGTGTTAGATCTCGGACACAACAGGGCAGTATGAATATATTTTTAAAACAAATTTGGAATATTGTTACAGGTTTATAAACAATCTAGTGTTCAAGCCAGAGATTTTTCTCATCATGCGTCATCGTACTGCGCTCGATCGCCTCGGCTAGCGACTGTTTACGTGGACCCTGGTGGGTACTGCGAGCGGCGCGACCGGTTTGGCGACGATTCAGCATTGGAGTAGGTTGGCTATTAGAGAGGAGATGAGAGAACTGCTCAATGGACACCTCAAAAAACGTCGAGAGGCGATCGAGCTGGGACCTGGTTAAACTGATTAAGTCGATAGCACCCTCTTCAAACTTATTCCACACATCTATACTGAGGCGGAGGCCGCGAGCGGCAGTTGTTTTAGAGAAGCCTCGCTGCATCCGCAGCTCTGACAGGGTTTGAGCGGACAACAGAGCCATAGCTGGAAGAACGTTTGTCGCCTGGACCATAGAAGCAGACTCACCAAAGACCCGTTTCATCGCCGTATCCATTGCTCTAAAAGCCATGGGGACCAGATACTCATATGAGGCATCCGGTCCCGGTATATCGGATGCACGATAGGCGGCAATAAAATCAATCAGATCGGATTGCGCGTCAGGATAATCACTGAGCGTACAGATTAAGTCCGTCTGTCTCGCGGTATCTCCATGTTCCTCTGCGAAGAGCCAATCCAGCTTGATTTTCTGCAACTCCTGCTTGTTCATCCTTCTTCCATGCCTTTCTGTTCTTTCTCGATCTTGTGTACAAGAGAGATGGTATTGAGAACCACGCTAAATTTTGAGCCGTTAAAATTGAGGAAGCGCGTCGTACCCTTCCTCGTGGAGGGACTCGCGCAAATAAGTAAGAGCCTTATCATAGCGAGAGCGGACCGTACGATCAGTCTTTTTACAGACATGAGCAATCTCCTCCCACTTCCATTTCTCAATGGCGCGGAGGGTCACGATCATGCGATCCAGAGGATCGGTCAGGTAAGCGAGGATGCGGCGGCTCTCCTCATTAGAGTCGACATGCTCGAACTGATTATCGGGATCAGCGACATCCGAGAGAGGAGGAGTCTCATCCTCGCTAGAAGGAGTCTGGATCGAATCCATCAGAGAGCGAGGAACGTGGTGAGGGCGGCCACTGGGGCGACCGTTCTCATCGGTCCGTTGTGCGAGCCCTTCCTGGCGCAGCACGCTCTTGAACTCATCGACGCACAGGCAGCGAGCTGCGTGGACGAAGTTCTGAGTCAAGAAAACCTCTTTAGGATCGCGAGCCTCTTTGAAGAGTCGGACCGCCATGTTCGCCATGGCCTCCTCGCGGAGCTCTGGGCGAGAAGCCAGGCCCTGAGACTGTTTAATGAACATCGGGATACAGCGCTCGTAGAGAACCGCGCAGAAAAACCGCAGCGCCGTCTCATCGCCCCTGCTATCGTACTCCCGAATGTTGAGAACCAGTTCGATCTCGCTGATCACATAGCGCCCATCGGAGGTCTTCTCCTTTAAGCGAGTCAACAGAGTGGGGTCCTTGAAATCTATCATCTGTTTCTACTCCCCATAATAAGGAAGAGGGCAAATAACGTACACTGGACTGGGACAGCATACTTTGCCATTCCTGGCATGCTGGAAGGTTCCAGCTTCCTCCGAAAACAAAACTTGATTGCCCTGATCCCGCGCTGTACATCTCTGCAAATACACATCACCGACCTTTCGGCTAGCCAGTAGTACAGTACCTTGATCGCAAAGCTTCATCGTGAAAGCCTTCAAAAGTGCATTCTCGTTTGTTATCAAAAAGCTATTCTTAAGAACAAAGAAAAAAGCGGAAATGAAATATCGCTCACATACATATATCTAAACGCGGAAGCAAAAAACGGAAATTTTTTGGAAACCTCATAAAAACTCATTGGGAATGGGTATAATAGGGGTGCGATAAGAGTTCGTATACACATATTTATTTCGCAGCGTTATAGAGTATCAGGAGGATATTATGGAGCAAGAGAACGCCAACGTCGTTGATCCACAAAAAGAGAGCACGATCGCGCATTACCCGGACTGGCCAAGATCCAAGCCCGGACCAGAGGTGACGCCGCCCCCGCCAGGAACGCGACCCAAACCTGAGCGACCGGAGCAGGT
>CAXTTV010000262.1:5114-5556 GCA_964247295.1 uncultured Ktedonobacteraceae bacterium
CCCGGAGAGCGGATGGACGCCGTTCTGGATACGATGGAGCCTGGGCCAGAAATCAGTTCGACCACATATAACCAGAAAGAAGCCAGAGAAGGCCGAAGCGACCGATAGCATGGGGAGCGGGAGTATCAGCCCTCGCTCCACAGGATCTGAAGGGCTGATACTTTTAGTGAGAGAGACAATCGGGTCTGAGAGAAACGTACGTTGAAAGCCATAGAGTCTTATGATATAATCGGGACGTTATGGTGCTGTAGCTCAGTGGATAGAGCGTTGGTTTCCTAAACAATGCGTCGGAGGTTCGAGTCCTCTCAGCACCATTTACAAAGCCCCTGCAATATAAAGCCTCTTCGCAAGCCACATAAAAGCAAAAATAGCCTAAAAAAAGTACCCACAAAAGTGATACCTTTTCAAGCTATTTAACCAGTATATTACTGTCGGAATATTC
>CAXTTV010000263.1:0-5536 GCA_964247295.1 uncultured Ktedonobacteraceae bacterium
CCCCACCCCGCGCCGCCACGCCGTGGATTGGATCCCGCGGCGCGCGCCGGCCGGTCCAACGCCGCGTCGACGCCCGCGAAGACATGCCGCTTCTGGCGCACCGCACCATACCTCCAGGAAGATCCTGCATGCCGTCACCTTGCGCACGCTTCGCGCAGCGCTCCTACCGCAACTGAAGGGCGTTTTCATTTCCCAACAGCCTTGTAGGCTGCCGGCCACGAATAATCGCCTTTTTTCTCAGAGCGGATCTTAGGGAATCAGATCCGTATTCTCATCAAGGGCCAGCACAAAGCGAGCGATAAGCTCCGCTACCTCATCAATATCCTTAAGAGAAGCGATCTCTGAGCCAGTATGTAGATACCGACAGGGGATACTCACCAATCCAGTTGCCACACCACCACGAGTCACCTGAATAGCGTCGGCATCGGTATAAGTGGCCGAGCCCTGCGTATCAATCTGGTAGGCCAGCCCCGCTTCCTGGGCAGCCTCAACCAGCAGCTCGTAGACCGGATGATTAATAAAGCCGCCAATCGTCAGGATCGGCCCGCCATTGAGCTTCGCCTCCCCGATCTCGTGAACCGAAGTCTGAGGGTGATCCGAAGTATAGGTAACATCGACCGCGATCGCGATTTTAGGATCGACACCATATGCACCGGTACGAGCGCCTCGCGAGCCGACCTCTTCCTGCACCGCCGAAACAAAATAAACCCCGGCCTTAAGCTGATCGCGTCGGAGAGAGATCCTTCTAACCGCCTCAGCCACCGCGAACACGCCGGACTTATCATCCAGAGCACGGGAAACCACCAGATCGCCACGGAGGCGCTCAAGCTCAGCGGCACGCGTCACCACACTCCCGATAGAGACCAGCTCCATCGCCTCTTCCTTACTCGCAACCCCGATATCGATCCACATATCCTTAAGGCTGGGAGACTTACCCCGCTCATCGCTATCCATCAGATGTACAGGTTTGCGTCCAATCACGCCCAGGATCGGCCCCTGAGAAGAATACACATAGACACGTTCACCTGGAAGTGTAGAGGGATCGAAGCCGCCAGCAGGAGTAAAATAAAGGAAGCCGTTTTCATCGATATAGCGGATGAGAAAGCCGATTTCATCGCAGTGAGCAGTCAGCATCACACGGGGTGAACCATTTGGATTAAGGGCCGCGATCATATTGCCGTGAACATCCTTATACTGTTGATCCGTATAGTTCTGAACATCTTCGAGGATAACCTTCTGGACGGGAGCTTCAAAGCCAGACGTACTGGGTGTAGAAATAATGCGTTGGAGAAAATCTAGCCGTGCTTCTTCCATAAAAAAACTCCTTTCCTGGTAAGTGAACCAGGAGACAATATGTAGAAAACAAGCCCTACCCGGACCCGAAATCGAGAGGGTAGAGCTTGCGTAATAGCAGATCTGCATCGAATGTGTAAAATCAGCGAACGAACTGTTTCAGGATCTCATCTACCGTAGGGTGAGAGCGATTGAGACGAAGGTCCTCAGCGCCCGTCGCGTCGGTCTGGACCAGGAGGATGCCCTCCTGAATACAAGTATTCAGGAGTTCGCGAGCGGACTCGCGGGTCAGGCGTCCTCGGAAGCGATTTTTAGGATTTACTGGATCGCCAATAAAATTAGAGACACCAATAATTGTGCGCCATGACCAATTTCGGTCGATATAGTCCAGAAATTGTAAGAATTGAGGATCGAGAGCATCGATAGTGATTTGCTGACTGCCAAAGGCAGGAAGCTGTGGACTGGTAGAGCCAGTGATGGCGGGCATGGCACCAGTATTTCCACTAGAAACGGCTGTATAGCTGCCAGTATTATAGGAAGAAGAGGCAGGGCCTCCAGGGACAAGAGGCACAAACTGATTCGCGCTGCTAATCAAATCTCGGCTGACGGTTCCCGGTATACCAACAACAATAACATTTTTGTTTAAGCGAAGCTTCAATCTAGCACAGATGCGAGTAAAATCCTTATCGCCTGTCATTAGAACGAAGGTAGAGATAGTAGGACGATCAAAAACAGTCTCAATAATATCCATCAGCATGTTTAGATCAACAGTACTTTGTACGATAGTGCTTTGTACGATAGTATTTGATCCCCCGGCAGAGACAGCAGGTAGATGACCAGTATTGCCAGTGGAACCATATTGTGATTGGGTGCTGGCGTATCCTAGAGGACCAGTATTGTTCTGACTAAGAGGCCCGGTAGGGGTATTCTGACCATAGAAACTCTGATAAGCAGAGGAACGACTGGGATCGCGCTGCTGATAGTCATTAGGGTAGCTATCATCCGTGGGTGACTCATCTTGCGAAAAATCATCGGGCTCGGGTTGATCCTGATCGGGTTGATCCTCAACGGAAGGATCGGGATAGGCGGACCAACTTTGAGGGCTTTGGGGAGTAATCGCAGGGAGCGGCCCAGAATTATTAAGAGAGCCAGTCGGCCACTGGCGCGGAATTTGGCCGGTGGACCCGGACCCCGTTTGATCATTGGCATAAGCAGAGCCAAGAGCGCCTGTGGGATTGCCGGAATGATGTATAGTTCCCATACGGATACGATCGCGTTGTTTCGCGGGACAATCAACACGATCTATCATAGCGGCAGTCAGACTTCCCTTAAAGGGCTCCGGTTGGCGTGACCAATCGGCATAAGCACGCGCGACCATAACAGTACCATAACGACGAGCGACCGCAATAAGTTCCTGTGGGTCAGGCTCCCGCCGTTGAATATTCAACATACTATAACGAATATTCTCAAAATCAATGAATAAAGCAATATCTTCAGGCACAATCTTCTCCTCTCATGGGAGAAACCGCGTAGGCCAAGATTTTATGATTGTTCAGGTGCTCGATGCGCTCTGCATCCTATAGCAATCAGCATATCATACTTTATTGGTAAAGTCGAGTGGCCTACGCTTTACTTTACGTAGTTACTATGGTATAGTCTCATAATAGAGAACTTCAAAGAATGTATTAGCCTGAAAGCAGGCTAAGCGACGTATCGCACCGCGATTTTTTACCTCAGAAGAGAAGGGTTGCCGGGAATAATGAAAGCGCACACTTCACTTCCTTTGAATGACCCCATCTGTCCAGTTGAAAGAACAGCCGCGATTATTAGTGGTAAATGGACATTACTCATCATCCGTGACCTGACTTCTGGCACCAAACGCTTTAATCAACTGGAGCGTTCATTGGAAGGTATCAGCCCTAAAACCCTTTCTGAGCGCCTCCGCTCCCTGGAAGAGGAAGGTGTTTTGCATCGCCAGACGTATGCAGAGGTCCCCCCTCGTGTGGAATATTCATTAACAGAAAAGGGCCGTGATCTGGTTGGATTAATCGAGAGTATGCGTGGATACGGTGAAAAATGGCTTTGTTCGAGTTGACATGGCTCGTACGTGGCTTGTTTAACAGGTGTATAGCTTAAAAAGGCTCTATATAGAGAGAAAACCGGGGAAAGGTTATTGCATACCCCGGTTTTTGTATACACAACAGCAACCATGATTATTAGAACGAAGCACCAACTAATTCGCGGTTATGCCTGGCAAGAAAATTATGCAGAACGCCGTCTGCTTCCTGGGGGACAGTTTCCTCCGCCTGACTTTCCACGCGAGTGATAAGCTCGTAAAGCTCAGGAACATCATAGCGTGCCTGAACCTGGAGCTGCCCTTCGCTATCAAAACCCTCTACACAGAGGCCATCTTCTTCCTCTTGGATCGCGATACTCCGAACATTTGTCTGATCTAAAACCTGACCGATCGCATGCAGAATTCTTGCGTAACTGAACCTAGCGAGCATGTGGTTGATACCTCCCTAAAATAGTTGGAGATAGGTAGAATATATACCTTTTTCGACTGCACTGTCCAAACTTCAACACATCTTGCATGGAGGTTTTTTAGTTTGTCAGTCTCATACTAAATATAAGTGTATCACAATGATTTATAGAACGTCAAGTAAAAAATCAAGCGCGGCGATTCATTGCCAAAGTATCCGATTTTTTCCAGGATTGCATTGCTCCCTCAGACTGTGTTGGCGCGTTCAAAATCTCCATTGCTTTGAGCCGCCAGAAGCGCGCGCTAGCTGGTCGCTTTAAGGAAAGATATTCGGCCAGGGCCTCATCGGTCATCTGAGGCTGAGATTTGAGGATCTCAATGGTCATCTGAAGTTTATCTGGGGTGTTATCAGTTGAAATGGTAATCGTGGGATTGCTGCCGGTCAGTTTCTCAGTCATCTCGTCGTTCTCAACCATCATAATCTGCCCAGTGATCGGACGCTCGATCTCACGCTCTCTTTTCTCGACCGGTTCTTTTGGCCGAGACTCCTCTTTCGCCTGTTCCTCTGTTGCTGAAGTCTGGTTTGAGGTATCTGGATGGCTGCTTCCAACGTTGAGAGCCCGGCGCAGCGAAGTGATGGGCAGTTGGGCCTGACGAGCGAGATCGGCCAGCGCCGTAATCTGTTGATGCTGACTCTGCTTCTCCTCAGCGGAGGTTTCCGTAATGGTCTCGGCCATCATGGTATAGACAATGCCTAGAAGGGGGAAGGCACTTGCCATAAATGGGAAGATACTTGTGAGCCAGGGGGCTGCTCCTTCGGCTGAACTTAGCATCACAGGATTGTGAAACTGTTTGGCGTACGCCCAGTTCACTGCCCAGGAGAAAACGGTACACATCAGGATCAGCAGCCAGTGCTGCCAGACAGCTTTCCATGATTTGAAGCGCCGGTACCTTTGAAAGGCAGTCCAGGATAACAGGTAGACAGTGACATCAATACTAATTGCGATCGCATAGCTAACCGCCCACCACCAGATCCCTTCAGGTCCAGTCGTTGGCTCAAACGAGGCAAAAAAGTACGCGACATGAGGAATAGAGGCCGCCAGAAAAACAGCAAAAGCGATCCAGAAAAAATATTTCATTATAGAAGACCCTTCACTAAATGTGTCCCTTTGATAAATAATAATGTGCATGTATTCATATATAAAGATCTTACTTAATAAGGGTACCCATGTCGACAAGCATCCGTCAATCTTGTTTTACCTCTTATAGTAAAAAAGGGCTATTCTGATTTTTTTAGAAAACCCTTCCTCTTTTCTCTACATTTGGATATTTTATGTAAATTAAGAAAAAAGAAAGTGTAGGGCGGAGCGCCTTGCTAGAGAAATGCCATGTTCTGTCGAGCACCTCGGCCTCTGGATACGGTTTCTAGAAGACTCTGGTGGGAAAGGGGGAGATGCCCTATATGAGAGAAGGGAAATCGCCTAAGGGAGATTTGGTTGCTAAAGTACAGGATGTCTCTATAATCTTTTCCTTCACCCACTCGTCGCTGCGGGCGGCGGCTACCATCAAATTTAGGGAATTTAAAGTGTATGCGATAAAGGTGTTGACAAATCGCAAGATTTATGAGATATTATCCCGGCACCGCGAGAACATAAAAAACATTGCGGAGCCATAGAATACGCACATACACAACCGAATATAATTACTTGCATTTTGCTGAGAGCAAACGCGAGAACCGAGATTTCGCAACAGAGAAGACGC
>CAXTTV010000264.1:0-5483 GCA_964247295.1 uncultured Ktedonobacteraceae bacterium
GCACGTCATCGCTGCGCTCGACGGGCCGTCCTACACCACGTGAACAGGTTCTCTGCTCACCAACTGACTCCGCAAAAAAATGAACTGCACCCATTGTACAGCGTTTTCAACAAAGGTCATCCACTATTGCCTAACTGAACAGGTAATACACAAAATTATTTATTTTAAATGAAAGATTGAAAAATACCAGTTTATAATTTATAATAAAAATATATTAAATGCAGTAAATTCAAAAAAGACATATTGGCTTCGCAGTTCTGAAATCTTTGTGTACCTGTACTTTCTATTGTATCTATCAGGAGGCATAGATGCACTTGAATTTGCGCGATTCGGCTGGAATTTCCCCTCTGCTGCTGTCTGTTACTTCTGTAATTACTTTTTTCCTGGTCTCATTGTGTTGGCTTGGCGGCCCCATGTGGTTGGTAGCAATCCTTGTTATCGCGGCCTGGATGCCAGTTTTTTGTAAGAGCATGCAATGGCTGCACGCCAGGTATCAATGGATTTCGGTTCTATTCTTGCTGGTAGTAGCCCAGGGCCTGCACTTCCTTGAACATCTGGCGCAGATGATCGAGATCCACCTTCTGGGATATTCTGGTGTCAACGCCAATGGAATTATTGGACAGCTTAATACAGAGTGGGTGCATTTTCTCTGGAATTCCTGGGTACTTTTGATGGCCTTTTGGTTGCTGTTCCACTTCCCGAAAAATATGTGGTTGGTATCGCTCTTTATCTTTGCCATCTGGCACGAGATTGAGCACATTTATATTATGTCGGTGTACTTGAGAACAAATCATCCGGGATTGCCGGGATTGATTGCTCGTGGTGGGTTGATTGGTGGGGGCTTGCCAATTACCCGGCCTGATCTGCATTTTCTGTACGCAGTGTTTGAGGAGGGTATGTTATTGTGGATCTTTTATCTAGAGTATAAACGGTTACGGAGTGGACATCAAAGTGCTGTAGTGGTAGCCTCCTGATAAGATCTCACTAGCATCGGGCTGAAGATGGAAGGTGCGAACAATCGATAGCGCGGGTGGGAGAAGCATGGATAAAGGAAAGCAGGTGCCTGGAATGGGTATGATTCGACACCTGCTTTCCTTTATCTATTCAGTACGAAGGGCGACAATCGGATCCATGCGCGCCGCGCGGCGAGCTGGATAAAAGCCAAAGACGATCCCAACAATTGCTGAGAAAAGAAAGGCAATAATCACCGCTAAAGGACTGAGGGCGAAGGGAGTTCCATTCACCGTCGAGATGCTATAGGAACCGATAATCCCAATTACGATCCCAACAATGCCACCGAGAGCGCTGAGCATAAAAGCCTCGACCAGGAACTGTGTCATCACATCGCCAGGGTGGGCCCCGATCGCGATACGGATACCGATCTCACGCGTGCGCTCAGTCACAGAGACCAGCATAATATTCATAATCCCGATCCCACCGACGATCAGCGAGATCGCGGCCACACTGATCAACAGAGCTGCCAGCGACTGAGAGGTGCTTTGAACCGTTTGCAAAATCTGCGACTGATTCTGAATAGTAAAGTCGTCAAGCGAGGCATTAGTAATATGGTGTTGTTGCTCCATAAGCTGCTCAACCGCATTCTGGGCGTCGGTCACGTTGGCACTATCATCAACGATTACATCAATAGCATTCACGTTCTTGCCACCCGCGAGACGCGATTGCGCCGTACTGAAGGGAACATAGAGCACATCATCGGGGTCGTTAAAGCCGCCGTTGGAGCCCTTAGCCGTCAGCACGCCCACGATCGTGAACTGCACCGATCCAACACGGATCTGTTGCCCGATGGGATCAATGCCCAGCGGTGTAAACAGATTATTTACAACCGTCTGTCCAACGACAGCCACCGTCGCCGAGCTCTGCTCATCCGTCGACGTAAAAAAGTTGCCCTCCTGGATTTTCCAGCTTCCAACCTGCTGATAATCAGGATAGACGCCCTGAGTGGTCGTGGACCAGTTCTGATTCTGGAAGACCACCTGACTACTAGCGTTAATCACCGGGCTGACAGCGGAGACATGTTGCACCTGTGAGGAGATCGCGTCCGCATCGGCCTGCTTCAGCGATGTCTGAGTACCGGCCCCCTGGCGAACGCCCCCGGAATTTGAGCTACCGCCTCGGATAACCAGCTCATTGGGATTCAGCGTCGATGAGAGGCGCTGATTAATTTGGGCCGAATTGCTCTCGCTGATCGCCACAACCATAATTACCGCAGCCACGCCGATAATAATGCCCAGAGCTGTAAGCAGCGAGCGAGTTTTATTGGCGCGGATCGCCTCCAGAGCGCTGCGGCAGCTTTGTAGAAGCGCAAGCATACCCCTTCTCCGCCCGTATTGCTGTGGGCTTATCGATGATTTTGGGTGTATTGATGGCAGTTCCCCTTGAGAAGCTGTCACTCGACTATCGGGCTTTGAACTGCTCATTGCACCACCGGCCTTTCCTCGTGTTTGGAACGCTCCGCTAACTGTTCCAGAGCCGAAAGCCTCCTTTTATTGACTTCATCTCCGACAACCCGTCCATCTCGAAAGGTCACCTTGCGCCCACAATAGTCCGCGATATCGTTCTCATGTGTGACCAGAACGACCGTCATGCCGCGCGTATTAAGCTGCTGAAGGATCGCCATAATCTCGATACTGGTACGCGTATCCAGGTTACCTGTAGGTTCGTCGGCCAGAATCATCGAGGGATTGGTAACAAGAGCGCGGGCGATCGCGACCCGTTGTTGTTGACCGCCCGAGAGCTCCATCGGGCGGTGATCGGCTCGGGCCTTCAGGCCGACCAGGGAGAGAGCACGTAAAGCGCGGCGCTCTCGCTCGGCTGTAGGCATGCCTGCATAGACCAGAGGCAACTGAACATTTGCCTGAGCCGTCATCCACGGCAGCAGATTAAAGCTCTGGAAGACAAAGCCAATCTTCTGATTGCGCACATCGGCAAGCAGCCCTGGCTTCATCTTACTCACCTGCATTCCATCGATGCGATAGGTACCGGCAGAGGGGCGATCCAAGCAGCCGATAATATTCATAAAAGTGGACTTACCTGATCCAGACGGTCCCATAATCGCCACAATCTCGCCGGGATCTACCTTAAGATTAACGCCTCGGAGGGCCGGAACAGTATTTCGACCCATCACATAATTTTTACTCAGCTTCTCCACCTGAATAATCGGGTGAACCGCTGTCCCTTGATGCACCTTTGTGGGCATCTCCTCCACCTGATGTAATTCGGCACTGGTTAGCGCATTATCGTTGATTTGTTCATCCTGGGACATCATTCATTGACCTCCGCCAGTGGTTCGTCTGGTGCCACCCCCGAGGCCACCACCCCCGCCGAAGTTGCCGCCTCCGAAGTTGCCATTCGTCCCATTGCGCGAGTTTGTAGTCGAGACGGAGCCGCCCGTCTGGCTTACCACCACCTGAGAGCCCTCTTGCAGGCCCGAAAGCACCTCAACAGACTGTCCGCTATTCAGACCCGTCTTAATCATGATCGGTTTTAACTTCCCATTATTCAGCGTCAGGACCACACGATTGCTCCCGGCGGTCGCCGTAGAAGTGCTTGAATTGCCTGAGCCTTGAGCAGAAGCCCCGCCCGTCAGGGCCGTAATATCGCTGCGATTGATCTCGCCAGCTTGAAGTGCAGTACTGGTAAAAGTGATTGCAGAGGCTGGGATAAGTAGAGAGCCGATGCGCTGGGCCGTCGTAATATTTACCGTGGCCGTCATCCCTGGATAGAGCGCATTGTTATTGAGCGAGTTCGTATCGACAGTAAGATGGACCGGGAAAGTCACCACATTAGAAGAGCTCTGGCCGATCAGATCGACGCTAGAGACAGAGCCCCGGAAAGTCGCGGAAGGATAGGAGGCCACCGTAAACTGAGCTGGCTGTCCAACTTTCACATTCGCGACATCGGTCTCATTCACCTGAGCCGTAATATTCAGGGAGCTAAGATCCACCAGCGTCATAAAGGTCGAGGAAGAACTTGAGGAGCTAGAACTAGTGCTTGCGCCTCCACCATTGCCACTGCTACTGGAGCCGCTATTGCCGCCGACAACACCATTGATTGAGCCAACCGTCGCGGCAGCCGGAGCCGTCAAGGTCGCGACGCGGGTGGGATCATTATTAATATAGAGTTTAGCGAGCGTCTGTCCCTGAGTCACTTTCTGTCCCACCTTCACATCGATCTCGCTGATCTGGCCTGAATTGGGGAAATTAAGCGAATAGGCTGCACGCGCGCTGATTGGACCGGTCGCGGAGATTGTCGTACTGAGATTGCCAATAGTTGCATCGGCTGTATTATAGGTGACCGGTGTCTTACTCCGCTGTTGCCAGTAATAGATGCCAGCAACCAGGAGAACGACCAGGATCAGTGAAAGCGCGATCCACCAGGCGCGAACAGGACGCTTGCGCTCAGGTTTAAAATGAAATGACTCCGCCTCGTTATCTTCGTCATCGAGCAATGGCTCGAATCTAGTATCAACACCCTCTGCCATAGTTTTCTATCCTTATCGTATGTTTTTCGCATGTTAGATTTCTCATTTAAGGTGCGATCCTACGAAATCGTAATACTTTGAGCTGTGATTATCCCTTTGCTATCAGCCGTGCCAGTTAGCGTAACATTCTCGCCATTCTTGAGATCACCGGCAGTCGCGCTCTGTATCTGCGAGATTTTCGTAGAAGAGTCTACAGTAACCGTATAGTTAGCGCCCTGGAAATCGGTCACCGTTAACGTATTATTAGTAAGCTGTCCGAGCGTACCGACTAGTGCGCGAGCGTTGCTTGTTCCGCCATTGCCGGCATTTCCACCAAAGGCCCCATTATTATTTCGGCCCTGGCGCAAACAATTAGCCCTTCCAGTGCCTCCATTTCCTCTATTGGGATTACCTGTTCCATTGCCGAATCCACCACCATTACCAGGATTACCATTGTTGTTTGCTCGATTGCCGAGAAGCTGAATGCGTGTCGCCGTATAGTTCCCGCTAGTATCTTGTTTCACCGTAATTGTCGCGGATGTACCAGATTTGAGAGCTGAGCTAGCGACAGTTGCCTGGCGTTGAATGCGTGTGTTACTCGCGTAATTAGCCTGAACATCACTACCCTGACTGCTGTGAACAACCAGAGACGTATTCGTAACGCTTTGAATCGTGCCAGTCGTATTCTTAAAGCGATTGGGAGGGCAAGTAGCAGTAGGGGTTGCACCTGCGTTTGCATTGCTGGCTGTTGCTGAGTTGTCAGAACCACCACAGGCCGCGAGGAATAGTGCCAGCAGTGAGAAGACAGCAACTCCAACAAGAAGACCGGGTTTTCATCCTTCTCGTTGCATCTGTATAGATCTCTCCTTGATAATTAATAAGTTTTTTCCTAAGTAGACTATATCAGTTAAAATTCTGGGAAATCGCAAACAATTGTAAAATAATTTTATTGAAAATATTTTGATCATAGGCTGTTAAGAACAAAGAGTATTCTCATTTAAAG
>CAXTTV010000265.1:0-5442 GCA_964247295.1 uncultured Ktedonobacteraceae bacterium
GGATCATAGATTGCTGGTAGCGATTCTCGCGGAAATTCAGGCGACGTTGCCAGGCCAGGGTCAAGATACCCAGGAGAGCAATTGGGAGTAGCCAGACAATCTGTCCACCTAGAGGCTCATTAAAGAGACGCAGTGGACCGGGAGTGCCTACATTAAACAGGTTACCACCGAGTGCCCCGCCCTGGAAATTAGAGGGAGGGCCGCCTGCTGCGTTATCGCCTGGAGGTAGCGGTGTAGTTGTTAAAGAGGAGCTTTGTCGTTGGTTGGTGGCATTGTTTCTGTTCCCCCCGCCGACCCCAATGCCACCAAGTAGACGTTGAACATCATTATAGCCAAGTGCCAGACCGAGTTCAGAATTGTCTTGACTGGAGCCCACGTAGGGGCGTTGGGAGGTTGGAGTGAGATCTACCGCGATTGCCCATGAGAGCGAGACCGTCAGCATTATTAGGACCGCAACCAGCAGTTGGGCGATCCGCATCTTTAAGCTGCGGGGAGCGGCGAGCAGGTACAGCAGTCCAAATGCCGGAACCACCAGATAGGCCTCCAGCATTTTAATATTGAAGCCGAGCCCAACCAGGATCGCCGTGAGCATCAGCCAGCGCCATTTGCCGGTCTCGGCGGCCTTCATCACCATCCAGGCACCAAGCAGCATCGTCAAGACCAGAGTACTATCAATCGTATTGTTGCGGTTTGTAATCACACTAATAGGGCTAATAGCCAGGGCAAGAGCAGCGAGCAGGCCAGCGACAGCTCCAAAGTGGCGACGGACCAGGTGATAGAGGATCAGCACTGAGATGACTCCGGCGAGGGCCTGGGGGAGAAGAACGCTAAAGGCAGTAAAGCCAAAGAGTTTCGCGCTAAGCGTCTGAAGCCAGAAGCCTAGAGGTGGTTTATCAACCGAGACAAAACCGACAGGATCAAGTGAGACAAAAAAGAAGGTGTGCCAGCTATCCAGCATGCTACGGACCGTACTGGCATAGTATGAGTTCGGGAACCCATTCTGCCCGAGTTGATAGAAATTCATAAAGATCGAGGTCAGCATAATCAAGCCGAGGCCGATACGATGCCAGAGCTGGGAGCGTTCCCAGTACTGATTTACAGCATCAACCGGTTTTACCTCCGGTTTAATAGAAGAGGCATCAATCATAACAAGTAAGATCCTTTCTAGAAAGCTTATAGAAACGGCTTAGACACTGGTATGGGTGTTTTTTCATCGCAGTTGCGTGAAAGATGGATAAAGACCCAGAAGTGCATTGACAGGTAGGAGAGGAGTGAACTGCTTGCGATAGCGATCCCTTTAGAGATATTTGCCCAAAGCACAGCGTTCATCTCAAAGGGATGGAGGAAATTGCCAACAAACCACAGGACGATTGTGCTCCAGGCAAGCCCGAGGAGAGTTGTCAGCGCGAAGCGTTTGACTTCTTGTGAAGTAATCTGACGTTGGTTTTTGAAGGTCCAGTATTTATTTAGAAGAAAGCTATTGAAGGCTCCCACACTGAAAGCGAAGACATTATACGTAAGGAGGGTAAATGTATTTGTGGTGGGGAATAACCAGATGAGGCTATTCAGAACAAACAGGTCCACCATCGTATTAAGCCCGCCGACCAGACCAAAACGCAGGACCTGTCCAACCCATCGGGGAAGGGAGCCTCTACGTACCGATTTAGAACGATAGATGATGGACTCTAACTGATTTTGCTTGAGATCAAGAACTTTTTCCTGTTCTATATCATCAAAATTGACAGTTACTCTCACAAACAGTTCCCTCCTACAGAACGGCAATAGAAAGACATGGACACGTGGTGCAGAGAATACATCTGAGTTAGTTCTCTCATGCCAGCCAAGCCTATCATTCCGAAGTGAAAAATTTATTGGAAAAAAATGTGAGGATTCTCATAAATGATTCATAGATTGTCTACTAATTGATATATACAAATTAATGTTTCAAGCAAGCGTAAAAAGGAGAAAGATGGGAAAATTCTCATCTTTCTCCAATCTAATTTCCATACAGCCTCGCTATCTTTAAATAAAAGAGAGGTTCAGAAGAGTGTGAGCTTGATGAGAAAGCTCTCATGTTCTTCAAATACATTTTCAATAAAGAAAAGGTATTCTTGTACACGTGAGATAAAGTTTTCGCGGGATCACTACTAAAAAAGCAAGAAAAAAGGAAATAGATATGAACCATCAAAATAAACAGCAACCAACACAGGCTCGTATGCCAAAAGCTCAGGCTCAGGCACTTGTTCAGAGAATGAAGAAAGGGCTTGTAGTCGCCTCAGTGCTCAGCTTTGGTGGATTTAGCGCGCTTGTTATGGGTAACTCAGTGGGGACGGCGGCCACTCACTCCACATCGGTTGTCACAGCGGGCTCCAAGCCTTCAACTACAACGAGTCAGAAGACAACAGTCGCCGCATCTAATAGTAGCTCAACGTCGTCGGCTGGGTCCGCGAGCCCTACAACCACCAGTGCCTCATCGCAGCAAGGAACGGACTCCTCTACGACACAGCAGAATGGGGGGTATAGTTTTGGTTCGAGTAGCGCATCCAGTCAGCCAGCATCCGGCACCCAGACTTCTTAGTAGGAAAAGAATTGGTCATAAAACACATTTCATTCAAAAGAAGCAATAACACTATAGGTAGGTGGTCAGAAGGCCGCCGATACGAAAGAATTGGAGAAAGTCATGGCATCGAGTCTCTGGTTGACCATTACCTGGAATATTGCCAGGGCGGGGGGATGGACCACCTATCTTTTTCTTACATTGTCAGTTATTGTAGGGCTGCTACTTTCAACGCAGATCCAATCTCCCAGCCGCTGGCCGCGCCTCATCAACAGTGAGCTGCATAACTTTTTATCGCTAGTCGGCACCATTTTTCTAGGCATTCATATTCTAGCCGTCTGGGTAGATTCCTATACTAGGTTTGGTTGGAAAGAAATCTTGATCCCTTTCGCGAGCCATTATCAGCCGTTACCGATGGCATTGGGGATTATCGCAGTCTATCTAGGGATCGCCATTGGCATCAGTACAATCGTGCGATCCAAGATCGGGTATGCCCTATGGAAAAAACTGCATATTCTGACGCTCGTCATCTTCGTGATAGCGACCATTCACGGTATTGGGATTGGAAGTGATACAAAAACAACCTGGGCTCTCGAAGTCTACCTGTTGAGTGTAGTCATCGTAGGGTTACTGCTTGGGCGTCGGCTCTTTCTAGTATGGGAGAAGAAGAAGCGGTCCAATCCGCCGGCCCGGTCCCTGGAGAACCGCCCTTATGAGAAGGCATACAGAATGGAGCCTGCTCGAATGACAAGAACAACTATACGAAGGTAAAAGTATAAAAGTCAGGATCTTCTAAGGTAGAATAAGAAGGGAAGTTTGTAAGTAGTTGATAGTAGGTCAGACTGAATAAGGAGTCGTTCATGCATATTCTCGTGGTGGAAGACGAGCAACGGCTAGCATTTCTACTGCGACGCGTCCTATTAGAGGAGCGCCATACAGTGGATCTCGCGCATGATGGGGAGGGGGGGCTGGATCTGGCCTTAAGTGATACCTATGATGTAGTTATTCTAGATGTAATGTTACCGGTCCATGATGGTTTTGAAATTTGTCGGCAGATGCGTGCCGAGCGAGTTTTGACACCGGTTTTGATGTTAACCGCGCGGGGAGCAGTAGAGGATCGTGTCAAAGGGCTGAACGTTGGAGCCGATGACTATCTCACCAAACCCTTCGCGATGGAAGAGTTATTAGCGCGTGTTAACGCGCTACTGAGGAGGAGAGATCGACGGTTTGAAGAGTCAGCGCAACTCATAGTTGGAGATTTAACGCTGGATCTGGTCAGGCATGAAGCTCAGCGGGAAGGGCGCTTCATAGAGTTAACCGCTAAAGAGTTTGCCCTGCTAGAATATCTCATGAGGCACCCAGGTCAGGTACTGTCGCGGACGCAGATCATAGATGCCGTCTGGCGATATGATTTAGAAGCGCTCTCCAACGTAGTAGATATCTACATTCATTATCTGCGAGACAAAATAGATCAAGGTTTCTCGCGTCCCCTCATCAAGACGGTACGCGGCGTCGGGTATAAAATTGATGGATAGGGCCAGGAGGCTAGCATGAAGAACACCGTATTGAATAGATGGCCCTTTTTTCGTACCCATAGCCATCGAGGGCAGGAACCAGGCGCGACCATGTTTCAGGGGCTGCGTGTGCGTTTAACGCTCTGGTATTGTGGAGTTTTGGGAGCGGCCCTGGTTCTTTTCTGTGTAATCCTCTATATAGTTGCGCGCTCAGTTTTGTTGGCACCTGTGCAGAGCGGAGTGATAGGGGAGGCTCATGGGCATGTAGACCGGTGGGTAAGGGGCTCACTTGACAACGCGTGTATGTCAGAATCAATGTCAATAAGATCTGGAGCGCCGCCAGATGATCCTCAATTTCACATTCTAGCCTGTTATGATCAGAACGGTGTTTTGTTACAGAGCGGCAATACAGCGATCCTCCCGTCCGCTTTTCTTTCCAATGCAGTCGCGAAATCAGCCCTTCAAAAAGGGGAAGACGCTGACATAATAAATGCGGGAAGTGACGGTGCATTTTACCGCTATGCCCTGGCCGTTCCCGATGCTACCGGAAAAGGATATGCGGGCGTTGTAGTAGTTGGAAGCAATATTCAGACGCAGACAACGCTCCTCTCCAGCCTCCTGATCGTACTGGTGGTTGTGGGCAGTGTGATCTTGTTTGGAGCGGGTTTTGGAGGGCTATTTTTAGCCAGTCGTGCGCTAGCGCCGGCTCGTCTAGCCTTTACCCGGCAGCAGCGCTTTATCGCCGACGCCTCGCATGAACTGCGAACGCCGTTGACATTAATGCGGGCCGATGCTGAAGTCTTGTTACGGGGTCGAGAGCATATGGACGTGGAAGATGTCTTCCTACTTGAAGATATCGTCAGCGAAGCGAACCATATGAGTACGCTCGCCAATAGCATGCTTGGACTGGCGCGTCTGGACGCAGAAGATCCGCATCGTGAGCACGAGATCCTTGGGCTGAACGCGCTTGCGATCCAGGGTGTGCATCGAGTCAAAGCCCTTGCTGGCCAGAAAGGGGTTAAGGTTACGCATGAAGACAATGGAACCCCCTCTGTGATCGGAGATCCCATGTTATTGGAGCAGGCCGTCCTGGTCTTGCTAGACAACGCGATCAAGTATAACCGAGAGGGTGGTCAGGTAACGGCGCGGACCAGTATAGAAGCAGGGCAGGCGCGGCTGGACGTAATAGATACAGGGATTGGGATTGCAACCGAGCACCTCCCATATCTAGGTGAGCGTTTTTATCGTGTAGATAAAGCGCGTTCACGCGCCGCAGGTGGGACTGGATTGGGGCTCTCGATCGCGCAACGCATCATCGCCTTACATAGTGGTACATTGACAATGAGCAGTATACCGAACCAGGGGAGAACC
>CAXTTV010000266.1:0-5417 GCA_964247295.1 uncultured Ktedonobacteraceae bacterium
GATCCAGGCTCCTCCTCCTGAGGAAACGCAGCAGATGATGGTTGTCGCGGCGTATCTATTAACATTTATGCAGGCTATGGACCCACCAATACATACGCGCCAGCGAGGTCTGATCCACAAAGCCTTCACACCAAAGATTGTTGAGCAGATACGTCCACGTGTTCAAGCAATTGTAGATGATCTTCTGAATGAGGCCCAGAAGCGTGGGCGGCTTGAACTGATATCCGGCCTGGCTTTCCCGTTACCCGCAACAGTGATTTTAGAGTTGATCGGCATTCCAGATGATGCGCGAGAGATGGTGAAGGAAAGCTCAGATGCGATAGCCCAATACCTGGTCCTGGCGAAGCCCGAGCCGGGCCATCTTACGCGTCTGGCTCAGTCACTAAATAAAGTTGCCGAGTATTTAAAGCCTCTGATTGAGCAGAGGCGTGTCAATCCCGGCGAGGATTTGTTAAGTAAGCTTGCTCAGGTGGAGGATCAAGGTGAGCATATCAGTGAGCAAGAGCTGATCGTGCTCACGACCATGTTGTTATTCGCGGGTCATGAGACCACAACAAATCTGTTGGGAAATGGTGTATTGGCCCTGTTGAGAAATCCCAAGCAATTCGCGAAACTAAAAGCCAATCCCGCATTGATCGCTGGCGCGATCGAAGAGCTTTTGCGTTATGACGCGCCGGTCGTGATGATCCCCAGGTTCCCATTAGAGCCGATTGAGGTTGGTGGAAAGATACTGAAACCGGGAAACCGGGTTTTGATTGCTTTGGGGTCTGGCAACCGTGACGAGGACCAGTTCGCGAACGCGGATCAATTGGATGTCGAGCGCAAAGGGGGGAGAGTCCTGAGCTTTGGATACGGTATTCACTTCTGTATTGGGGCGACCCTGGCTCGATTAGAATCCCAGGTGGCGTTAGAGACCTTATTACGGCGCATGCCGAACCTGAGGCTGGAGAGTGAAACGGTTCAATGGAAGCCGAGTTTCTCATTGCGAGGACCGGCCATGTTACCGTTAACCTTTTAAGAAAAAGTCATAGAGAAAGGACCCTCAATGGTTCACGCCATTGAGGGTCCTTTCGTAGTGAGAGAGAAGGATCAGGCTTTGGCGATTTCGGCCTCCGCTGTTGACTCTACCGGAGCTGGTTTAGTATCCCGTTTCAGGGCCCGGCGCTCGCGTAGACCTTCAATCAGATCGT
Organism: uncultured Ktedonobacteraceae bacterium; assembly: GCA_964247295.1. GTDB lineage: Bacteria > Chloroflexota > Ktedonobacteria > Ktedonobacterales > Ktedonobacteraceae > CAXTTV01. Next base: position 1,191 of record CAXTTV010000266.1, read on the forward strand.
AGAGCGTCGGTACCAGGAGTAGCGTCAGCAATGTTGAAGAGGCCAGGCCTCCGATCACCGTCACGGCCAGAGGAGCGGCGATAAAGCCGCTGGACTGGCTTAGTCCCAGTGCCATCGGTGCAAGTGCCAGAATCGTCGCCAGCGCTGTCATCAGGATCGGGCGTAGACGCCGGCTTCCACCCTGAAGCAGTGCTGTTCGCACATCCATGCCCTTCTTTCGATACTGATCTACCAGATCAATAAGCACAATCGCATTTGTGACCACGATACCGATCAGCATCAGCAGTCCGATCAACGAAGGGAGACCAAGCTGTGTTTTACTGATGAGCATCAGCAGGATCGAGCCGGTAGCCGCGAAGGGGATCGAGACCAGCAGGATTAGTGGCTGTAACAGGCTACGGAAAGTCCCAACCATTACCAGATAGACCAGCACAATCGCCGCGAGCAGGGCATTGGTCAGGCCACCAAACGCATCGGATTGCTGTTGAGCCACGCCACCCAGATCGTACGTAGTCCCAGAGGGCAGGCTCAGACCTTTAAGCTTCTGGGTGATCGCTGTGGTCACACCGCCAGTATTTTGGCTGGTCGCGGTCGTTGTAATTGTCGCCGTCCGATTGCCTCCGATATGGGTAATCTGAGTCGGGCCGTTGACCTTATTTACATCCGCGATATCGCTAATTTTCACCGTACCGGCCAGAGTCGGGATCTCCAGATTTTTAATATCGTCAACCGTGTTCGCGGTCGCATCGATCTTGAGATTAACATTCTGCTGTGTTCCATTAAGGGTCACAGTTGTCACAGTAGAGCCGCTATAGACCTGTCGCAGTGATTGACCAACTGTTGAGGCTGTAAGGCCCTTAGCGGAGGCTTTTTTAGGATCAACGTGAACATCGATCAAAGGTGAAGCATCAGACAGATTACTATTTGCATTCTTGGTATTAGGAACCTGAGAGACCGCATCCAGTACCTGTTGCGCGGCCTGACGTAGTGACGCGTCATCAGCAGCTTTCACATTGACCTGAATATCGGAGCTATTAAAGCCGCCGCCGCCGCTGGCCGCGATCTGAGTTGTGCCGATATCGGTCAGTCCGCTTAACTTTTGCTGAACATCTTTCTGCACACTATCCGTGTTATTTGCATCGTCAGGAGTCACCGTAAAATTAGCGACATTGGCACCGCCGCCGCCGCGCAGGGCCGAGAAACCTGAGTTGCTGGAACCAGCGGTTACCTGATAGATCTTAACGTGTTGGGTATTCGCCAGCAGGTTCTCAATCTTCTGAGTGCTCTGGTTCGTTTTATCCAGACTGGTGCCAACCGGTAAAGTCTGTGTGATAGTAAAGTTGGCTGCCTGAGAGGAATTAAAGAAGTTTGTACCCAGAGACGGGACCAGAGCAACCGTTCCCACAAAGAGCAGAACCGCTACGATTAACGTAATTGCCTTGTGGCTCAGGACCCAACCAAGGGTCGCGATATAGCCGCGCTCCAGCGCCGTCTCCTTATGGCCGCCATCGGGATTTTTCACCGCATTTTTCGGCGCTTTCAAGAACCAGGAGGCCAGGACCGGGATAATTGTCAGAGCGACAAACAGGGAGGCCAGCAGCGCGATCGTCACCGCGATCGAGAAAGGATTGAAAAGCTGCCCGACGATCCCACCAACAAAGGCAATCGGCAGAAACACACAAACCGTCGTGATCGTCGAAGCCGTCACCGCGCCCGCTACCTCGCGGACCGCCGTTGGGATTGCGACACTCTTTTCCTCACCATTATTCAGATGGCGATAGATGTTCTCCAGAACCACAATGGAGTCGTCGATAACGCGACCGACCGCGATGGTCAGACCACCGAGGGTAAACAGATTCAGCGTATACCCGCCGATCCACAGCCCGATCAGGGCAATCACAATGGAGAGAGGGATCGAAATGGCCGTGACCAGGGTTGAGCGGATCGAGAACAGGAAGACCAGGATCACCAGGATCGCGAAAAGCGCGCCGATCAGACCCTCGCGCACCAGACTATCAATTGCCTTAGAGACTGAAGGAGCCTGGTCGGAAACCACATTAATCTTCGCGCCATTCCCAAGCTGCTTTTCCAGCGAAGGGATCAGATTTTGTACATCCTTAGAGACGCTAACGGTATTACCGCTATCATTTTTAGTAATTGAGACGCCCAGACTATCTTTCCCATTCGTACGGGTCAGAGTTGTGGATGACGCCAGATCCTGGGTTACCGTCGCGACATCACTCAATTTTACGGAAGTCGAGGTTGTTGGACACGCACTGGCCCCAGCGCCAGCCGCAGCTCCCGCGCCAGCTCCCGCACCTGTGAGGCCAGCTCCGGCCCCAGCGCCAGCAGCGCCAGGAAACCCTTGACCAGCGCCAGCACCAGTAACGCCACTGGCTCCCCCCGACGCGCTCGTCCCGCCAGCCGCCAGAGCCTGCGCGGCACAAGTCGCATCTTGTTTTGTCTGTTGGCCAACAATCACATTTTTTAGATCGTCCAGACTATTAAAGGTATTGCCCACGCGAACAGATGAGGTTTGTCCATTATCGGTAACCTCACCGGCGGGAAGTGTCAGATTGTTAGCCTGGAGAGAAGATTGGACTCCTGTTGAGCTCAGGCCCTTATCTTTTAGCTTTTTAAGATCCAGCTTCACATTTACAACTTGATTGCGTACACCTGTCAAATTTACATTTGCCACACCATTCACGCCCTGAAGCTGAGGCTGGACAATATTCTTCAGGTTATTTGCCAGAGTTGCCTCATCTTGCGAGGAAGAGACGGCAAGCTGCATAATTGGTTGAGCGGAGATATTAAAGGTCTGGACCTGAGGAGTGACCCCCGAAGGCAGGCTTGCCTGGATACGATTGATCTGTTGTGTCAGCGTCTGGCTGGCCTTGTCCAGATCAGTACCATAGGCATACTGAACCACAATAATCGAGCTGCCCGCATTGGAGTATGAGTTAAATGACTGAATACCCTGAAGGCCCTGAATGTTCTGTTCCAGTGGGCTGGTGACATCTTTTTCCACCACTGAAGGAGAGGCCCCAATATATGTAGAGACGACTGTTACACTTGGGAATGTTAGGGAAGGAAAAAGCTCCTGTTTGAGTGCGGGAATCGCAATTCCCCCAAACAGAAGTATAGCAATTGTAGCGAGTGCCACAAGGCTTTTGTTCGCCAGGCTGAGCCTGGATAGATACGACATGCAATACTCCTCATGAATACAATAATTGATAGAAGTGTAGAGACTACTTTAAGAACTGCCCTAATCGTAGATTCTTTCCTATAGAAATGCATCGGGGGAAACCCTGATAAACTTTTGTCTTTCAATGCTGTACACTTAGAGACATCAGGAAAATACTTTTTCATATGTGGTGTATATGTAAAACCTTCTACCTATTAAATAGACGTATGGTACAGCAAAAAGGTACCGAAGGAAACCAAAGTCTGATTGGGGAAATCAATGCTGCAAGCTTTTTGGTCGCGAATCCAGTTGAACCGGCTCTATAGAAGACGCTGCCTGGTACTGATTATGGGTCTGCTGGTCCAGTGCGTGGTTCTTGGGCTACTGATTGTCAGCCTCAGTCGGAGGCAGGAGGCCGTAATTGTCTTGAAGCCAGTCGTGGGGCAGCCGGGGATCTGCCGTTTAGAGCTGGTCGCCCCTTTTAGCAGGCCCTGGGGAATGGGATATCAGGCTGGGGATCTGGTAAAGGTTCTTAACGCAGATAGTCAGGATCAGAGGACCTGCACATCTCGGGAGGGGTCTTTGCAGCTTCAGGGATTACGAGCGAGCCATGATGTTTTCGAGTTCAAGAATAGTCCTCAGACTGTAAATAAAGTGACGTGGGGATTATCGTTTGTGCTGGCTCTGATTTTTGATGTCGCCGCTATCACAATCTTTTTACGAGCTCAAGATCGGCCAACTGCTCAGGTTGCATATGCATTATTTACTGAGTCAGCGCTCCTCTTTTATCTTTTGCCAGTAGAAGAGCTGAATATATTCTGGATTCAGGTTGCGACCTTTATTCTTGCCATGCTGACTCGTGGTCTTTCCACCACCTTTGTCTGTCTTTTTCCGCGACCCTCACGAGGAAGATCGAAGTACACAGCAATCCTACCATATCTGCCTCTGCTAATAGGGATTGTGCTGGCCCTGGTCGGCCTACCTCTCCTGATGCTGGCCCCGGCAGTGCGGGTGGCTGTCTTTGTATCAACGTTGCTCTATAA